>JAUWXV010000006.1 GCA_030616165.1 bacterium
CAATTCCTTTTGGATATCCAATTCTTTTATTGTCATCAATATAAACAGGAACCTTTAATGAATTTGAAACTTTTTTATAAAAATCATATTCAGCAAAATAAGAATCGATAATTACTATATCTGCATTTTTTATTATGTTAAAGATTTTTTCACGTTCTTCCAACCAGTTAAAAACTTTATATTTTTTATCTATTAACAAATCTTCAACAGATTCATCACCATTAACAATAAATTCTGGCACTATACCTCTTTCTTGAAAGGCCTGATATAGTGATATACATCTTGTTATATGACCAAATCCTATATTTCTGCTTCCTTCAGTTAGAATTAATACTTTCATAAATTCAAGGTTTTCTAAAAACTGGTTGAACAGGTTCACCTTCAAGATACTTTTTAACATTTCTTTCTATTAATGCGTCTTTAAGGATACTTAAAGACTCTTCAAGCGCATCTGACGTTATATCAATATCCTCATCGGAATGTGAATAACAAAAATTCTGCATCCCTAAAAAAAGGATGCCCCTCTTTATAACTTCCTGCTGAACAAGACTTTTTATTTCCATAGATTCATTTCCATCATTATCCTTAAAAACAATATCATTATTCCCATCCACCCTGAAAATTACAATCTTATTTTCACTCATAATATACTAAATATTTTCATATTTCAAAAGTTCGTAAATTTGAATCGGATAAAAATTTCTTCTCAAGTCAAGCATATGTTATATTTCCTTCGGTCCTTTCTGCTGAATGTGTCGATTTATTGCCGCAATCTCAGGCTCGCGTTCTATTAAATCCAGTACCTCACGCCATTGCATAGTATCTGAATTATTAAATTTCTCATAAACTGCACGCATAAAAGTTAGGTCTTCTGGTGTATCCACTGTCCAGCGTAACTCTTTACCCTGTCCCCCAGTCACAGAAAGCAGTCGAAATCGTTCAGGGTGTTCCTTGATGAAAGGCGTTACATGAACACGTTGATACGGCTCTTTTGCCTCTCTCCAGGCACAAAAGAGCACCTTAAACCACATCACCTCTACATCCAACCCCCGTGGGTATGTACGCTCCAATCCATTGCTGGCGTAATCGTAAGGAGGATGTGCCTCTATAAAACGCCTTATAATATCATCTGTCAGTTCGGGGTCAATCAATGGACAATCAGATGTAATGCGGACAACAACTTCTACCTTATACTCTAATGCTGCCTGGTAGTAGCGGTAAAGGACATCGCTTTCACTTCCCCTGTAAACGGACACTCCCAGACGGTCTGCTTCTTCAATAATAACATCATCGCGTGTTTCCGTAGTGGTAGCTATAATCACCCTGTCTAACATTTTTGCTCGCTGAACACGGTGTATTACACGTGCAAGCATCGTTTGACCACCAATATCCATTAGCACTTTCCCCGGAAAACGAGTTGAACCCATCCTCGCTTGGATTATAGCCGCGATATTAAAACGTTTACTCATATCATAAACATCTATTTCCCGATTCTTAAAAGAAACATTGAGTCCATATTGTCGCTGTCTAAATACTTGATACGTTTTTCTTTAATTAATTTCAAATCACTAAATTGATCAAGATAAAGTTTTGCAAAATTAGCTTTCCAAAGTAAGTTTTTCTGTCCTCTATATGCAATCTCTGTGTACTCATTTGCAAAGTATTCATACCCCCAGATAAATTTCTTTGTACATCTATATATTTCTTTCATCGCCTTAGTTATATCAGAGGTGCTTATATGAATGAGTACGCCTGATGTAAAAACAAGGTCAAAATAACCATCTTTAAAAGGAATATCAAAAGCTGTCCCTTCAATTATGTTTATGTTCTTGGTTTTTGATTTTGAAAGCTCAACCGCATAATTCAAAGGTTCTATCCCATATAGATTCTTAAATCCCATTTTCTGAAGACATAATAATTGTGTGCCAATATTTGACCCGACTTCCAGAATTTTAATAGAACTGTCCATTCCTTCTAAAAATGATTCATTTAGTGCAGTTCGTGTCTCCCCGAAGTTTTTCAAATAAAGTGAATCCATATCTTCAATAGATTGAGGATTCCTATCTGTATATTCTTTGCCGAATAGTTCTTTCCATTCTTTTAACTGTTCTGTAATCTTAATCATTTATTACATCTCTCCCCAATATATTAATAGGATATTTCATCATCTACACAATATTAATCCTTTTTAAAATTTAATAAAAGCCGTTCAATTTATAATAAGTTCTATGAGCTCTTTTTACATTTATAAATCAAATCATTTATAACTTTTGTCACATACTTCACATCTTCATCATTCATCTTTGGATAAAGTGGGAGTGAAATTGCTCCTCTATAATATTCCTCTGCTACAGGCAAGTCTCCTTCTTTATATCCGTATTTCTCTTGATAAAATGGGTGTATATGCACAGGAATATGATGAACATTAACTCCAAGCCCTTCAGAGCGAAGTCTCTCAAAAATTTCCCTCTTTCTTGCCTTCAACCTTTCTTCTCTAAATTGAATAACGTATAAATGGTATGAAGATTTTGCATCGGGTTTTTCATAGGGAATTATTATCTCCTTAATCTCTTTGAACGAATCGTTGTATATTTCAACAACTTCCCTTCTTCTTTTTATGAACTTATCTAGTTTTTTAAACTGGTTTATTCCAAGAGCACACTGAAAATCCGTAATCCTATAGTTAAACCCCAGCATCTGCATCTCAAAATACCATGGACCATCATCCTTTTTCAATAAATTTTTATCTTTGGTAACACCGTGAGTCCTGAGCATAATCAATTTTTGATAAAGTTCATTATCATTTGTTAACACCATCCCCCCTTCACCAGTTGTTATATGCTTCACCGGATGAAAACTGAAAATAGTCATATCAGAATATTTACAACTTCCTACCCTCTCCCACTCGCCATTTTCATCTTTATACTCAGCCCCAAGAGACTGTGCCCCATCTTCAATTATTACAAGGTTATATTTTTCCGCAATATTTTTTATTTCAACAATATCGCAGGGCTGTCCGGAAAAATCAACCGGAATCAATCCCCCCGTTCTTTCATTAACTCTTTTTTTAATTTCTTCTGGATTGATATTATACGTATCAGATTTGATATCAGCAAATATAGGTGTTGCACCAGAGTAAACAATACTGTTTGCTGTTGAAACAAACGTATTAGGAGTAGTTATAACCTCGTCCCCTGGTGAAAAACCGGCAGAAAGAACTGCTATATGAAGTGCCGCAGTTCCCGAAGAAACCGCTACAGCATATTTTGCTCCACAATATTCTGCTACCATCTGTTCAAATTCACTTATCTTTGGACCTTGTGTTATCCAGTCTGTTTTTAACACATCACCAACACATTCAATATCACTCTCATCAATCCACTGCCTTCCATATGGCAAATTCTTTCTCATTTATATATTTCCTTTTCCCCTTCTCCTTTTGAAAAAGAAGAAGGAATCCGAAGAACCCGCCTATGGCGGGAAAAACTTACTAATATCCCGAATAATCGGGATAAGTTTAAAGTTTCTTTTGTTACTTTCTTTCCAAAGAAAGTAATTTATTTTGTCTCAGTCAGAATTTTTTCAACCTCTTCTTTGGTCAGCCATCGTTCATTTTTATCGCTGCTGTATCTGAAACTTTCAGGAAGTCTTCTGCCGTCCTTCCAGTTTTTTTCCTTTCGACCGAGAATATCTGGCTGGATTATGTAAAGGTCATCATATTCGACAGTATATCTGATTTCATCTTCTGGTATAAGAATCTCATGGAGTTTTTCACCAGGTCTTATTCCGACAATTTCAAATCCACATTCTGGTGCAATAACACTTGCTAAGTCAACAATCTTCATACTTGGTATCTTGGGGATAAAAATCTCACCACCCTTCATAATAGTCAGGCATTTGATAACAAACTCAACTGCTTGTTCGAGGGTTATCCAGAATCTTGTCATTCTCTCGTCAGTTATTGGAATTTTGCCCGTTTTTGCTTTTTCTCTGAAAAATGGGACTACACTTCCCCTGCTACCCATAACATTTCCATATCTGACAACACTAAATCTCGTTCTTCTTTTCCACCCGACATAAGAATTCCCCGCTATGAATAACTTATCCGAACAAAGTTTTGTTGCTCCGTATAAATTCACAGGATTGACTGCTTTATCTGAACTCAATGCGATTATTTTCTCTATATTATTATCAATTGCAACATTTATAATATTCTCTGCTCCCAAAACATTTGTCTTTACCGCTTCAAACGGATTATATTCAGAGGTGGGCACCTGTTTGAGTGCTGCGGCATGAATAACTATATCGACACCATCAAATGCTCTGTGAAGTCTCTCTTTGTCACGGACATTCCCTATAAAAAACCTCATGCAATCATCTGTAAACTTTTGTGACATCTTATACTGCTTCAGTTCATCCCTGCTGAAAACGATTAATTTTTTTGGCTTATACTTCTTAAGTACTATTTCAACAAACTTATTACCGAAAGAACCTGTCCCTCCAGTTATTAATATAGTCTTTTCTGACCAGTTCATCTCTTTCCTCTTTTAAGTTAAAAACTTTTTGACATTTTTCATAAAAAAGTAAAAAAATTCAATCAACAAATTTATACTTTACTATACACCATAAAGCCACAAATGCATCCTTCCAGTTTATCTTTTTCCCCTCCTTATAATCTCTCCCATAATATGAAATACCAATTTCATAAACTCTGCATTTATTTCTGGCAATTTTTGCGGTAATTTCTGGTTCAAACCCAAACCGATTTTGTGTAATATTTATATTTTTTATAACATCTGCTCTGAAAACTTTATAACCTGTCTCCATATCTGTAAGATTAAGATTTGTCAGCATATTTGAGAGAGTTGTCAGAATTTTATTTGCTACATAATGCCAGTAAAATAAAACCCTGTGCTCGCTGCTTCCCATAAACCTCGACCCATAAACCACATCCGCCCTCCCATCAATAATAGGTTTTATCAATCTTGGATATTCTTGTGGGTTGTATTCAAGATCAGCGTCCTGTATAATAACTATATCTCCCGTGATATATTTGAAACCCGTTCTTAAAGCGGCTCCCTTACCCACATTCTTGTGGTGATAAAATACCCTGCACATCGAATCATTTTCAATCTCATTTTCAAGTATTTCCCTTGTTCCATCTGTGGAACAATCATCAACAATTATAATCTCTTTTTCAATTTCCACCTCTTTAACACTCCTGATAATCTCTTGAATTGTTCTGAATTCATTATATACTGGAACAACCACTGATATCTTCATTGAAATACCTTTTTAAAATACTACAACTTAATCAATCAAAATTATACTTATTGTTACTAAAATTGCTCTTATTCTCTCTTCATTAATTTTAATCCCACAAGAAATCTTTTGATTCTATATCCAGTCTTCGGGAAATATCTTAACGTATAAATTCTGGCAAACTTAACAGGTCTTACAAGTAAAAAAGAGAGCGGATATATCATCATTTGAAATTTTTTTAACCTCTTATTCAGATAAAACCAATCCAATACCCTTTCCAAAAAATTCGAAATCTTTTTAAAAGGCATTTTATAGATTAACTCATAAAGTCTTATGAATATCATAAAATATTTATAAGCAAACTTTATTTCATATTTAGAAATAGTTGGGAGTTCAAGCACACTTTCTTTGAAAAAAGAAGATATCTTCTCATCTTTTAGATATCCCTCCCTTTTACATAAATCGTAAAGGTCAGTAAATTTATAAGGCTGTAAAATAGCCACATGCTGTGCGGACGAATCAACCTTTGCATTTATCTTTACAGTTTCAAGAGTATTTTCGAGTGTTTCATGTGGTATTCCAACCATATTATAAGACGAAATCCTAAGGTCATACTTTTTGGCAATTTTGAATACCTCGAGTATTCTCTCATTACTCATTCTTCTTCGGAGCACTGTTCTTCTAATTTTATCATTACCGCTTTCAATTCCAACACCAAACTCCTTTACACCGGCATCGACTGCCCACGCTATTACCTCTTCATCCAGCAGTTTAATTGATGTAGGTGCAGAAAATGGCATGCCTATTTCACTTTTATAAAGTGGAAAAAACTCCTTAAGCCATGACTTCTTTACGCAGAACGAATCATCTAAGAATATTACAGAATTCAATTCCGGATACTTTTCTTTAATCTGTTTAATTTCCTCAATAATTTTCTCAGGTTTTCTAAATCTAACATACTTCTTATAATTTGGATAAAGCTTTTTATATTGATGATTAATACAGTAACTGCAGTTAAAAGGACATCCTCTTGTTGAAAAAACTGTTAATACTCTTTCTTTGTAATCCCACAAATTTTTATAATCAAAAACTTCTCTATCAGGAAAAGGAAATTCATCTATATCTTCAACAAGAATTGCAACTTTGTTTCTATAAATCTTTCCATTTTCTTTAATCCAAATACTATCTATGTTTTTAATATCTTCCCCATTCTCCATTTTATTTAAAAGCTCAACAAGAACTTTTTCCCCCTCACCAATGCATATCATATCGATCCCAGGCGTATTGATGCTTTCTTCCGGTGCGATACTTGGATGGACTCCCCCGTATATGACAGGTATATTATATTTATCTCTTAACCACCCGGCATATTGTCTTACCACATCATATTGGTGACTCATCGAACTGAATGCAATAATATCGGGTTTATGATAATCTACTTTTTCATAAAATTCTTCCTTTTTTAATGGTTTAATTATATGAATAAGTGAAAAAATATGACCAGCTTTTTTCACACTCGCCGAAAGGTATCCTAAACCAAGCGAAAAAACCCCAAACCACTCCCTTTTATCATCAAAATAATTTAAATCTAGATATACAAAAGTAATTTTCATAATACGTATTTATAATAATTCAAATCTTTATTGTTTATTTAATATTACATATCCTAACAATAAGTAAAAAATCTAAAGTATGAATTTATAAGCACATATCTACAGAGAATAGGATTAGTGTATAAATTCACATTTTTGTCATGCCGAAGAATGTTTTTCTATTTTTCAACTTTACGTTTTTGGGAGTAAACATATTCAGCCCAACCTATAATATCATAAAATACCCCAGCATATCCATGTTTATAAAAAAATCTATCCACAACATAATAGACCGGCATCAGTAATATGCGAAAGATGTCTCTTCTTTTTCCTGCTCTTATAACCTTAAAATTTTTAGCAAGGAGAATATTTGCTATTTCTTGGATGCTGTATATTCTAATATGCGAATCATCGTCGCAAAAATTAAAAGTAGCTGGAATACTCGGAAGAGATAGTGTTCTTACTGAAGGAAACTCAATATAAAGCCTACCATTAGGTTTGACTTTTTTGGTCAATTCTGCAACAATATCCAATCCATTAGTAATATGTTCTAAAACGTGTGTACACATAATAATATCAAAAAAATTGTCTGGAACCTCACTTAGGTTACCACTTAATAAATCTATTTTATAAAAATGTTTCATCAAATCATATCCTGCTCCCTTATAATCATAAATAGTTATATCAAGACCGTAATAATCACATTTAGGAAATACTATTTTTGCTTTAAGTACATTATAAGGGCCACATCCTGCATCTAGTAGTTTAAATTCCTTATTTTTGTAATCTTTATAAAACTTTCTAAATCTAAAAGGGATGACGTATTTATTAAAAATATTTAATTTACTTTTCATAAATTTTATCCTTTATTTAAAAGTGGTTCTGCCAAATATTTTTATTTATTATTGTATTGTTTATAAATGAATTAAAGTATATTTAAAAGTTCCCCCTCACCAATGCATATCATATCAATCCCCGCAGTATTTATACACTCTTCAGGATTAATACTCGGATGAACTCCTCCGTATATGACTGGTATATTATATTCATCTTTCAGCCACGACGCAAGTTGCCTTACCATATCATACTGATGGCTCATCGAACTGAATGCAATAAGGTCGGGTTGATGATAATCTATTTTTTCGTAAAATTCCTCCCTCTCTATAGGTTTAACTATATGAATAAGTGAAGACATATGACCTGCTTTTTTCACACTTGCCGAAAGATATCCTAAACCAAGCGAGAAAACCCCGGGCCAATCCCTCTTATCATCAAAGTAACTTAAATCCGGATATATAAAGGCAATTTTTATCATACATAACTATAATATTTTCACTAATTTAATACTTTTTTTAAACAAAATCAATATAAATTATTTTACAAATCTAATTTACAAAATCTTATCACTTACTGAATCTATAATTTTTATTCTTGAAAAATCATAACAGTTACATTTAAAAGTAAATAAATCTTTGTTTTTTAAATTTTGAAATCAAATGAGGAAAAGACCTATAATCCTTTACAGAGACAAATAAAAACATAATCAGAAACAATCCCATACAAGAAAACATAATTTTTCTTGATAAATTAATCTCTTTTGCAATAAATTTAAAACTTATTTCATGGGTGCCAGCAGGGAAAAATACACCCTTCCAGAGATAATTAGCCCTGTAAACCTCTGCCTCCTTTCCGTCAATATAGCAATTCCAGTTAGGATGATAATTGTCGGAAACAATAAGTAATCCCGGTGAAGATGAATTTACTTTAAAATTATATTCGTCCAGTTTTCCCGAATAATACATATCTTCATTTAAAAAAACGACCTCATCGGAATCTTCTGAAATTTTGCCCTGGTATTCTGATGGAGGTTCTTTTTCAATAATCGCTCTTCTGAGTAAATCTACCGAACCCCCAGTAATCATTGACAGAACTTTATTCTCATCTCTCTCCAATACCCAATTTTTCCTCACATAATATAAAGGAAGGGCATTCTTGTTTAAATATACTCTAACATTGTCTTTTAAATAAACCAGTTCAAAATAATCTTGAGGAAAATCTCTAACTGAAACAATATACTTAGCATTTGATAGATTTAAACTGTTAAGATTAAAATTCTTTAAAAAATTGTCGTATCTCCACAAAGTAAAATCCAGAAAGCCTGTTACCATACTTATACCTTCATATCTAAATCTATTAAAAATATCCATTTGGGCAGCATGGTCAGGAAAGACCCTGAATACAGTTTTATCATTCTGCTTTATAAATTCATATGCGTCATACTTTTGCTGAATCTCCTGCCTTGCTCTCGTCACAGGAATAGTCCCAAGAAAATTTTTATCTATCCGCCAGGTATCGATTATAATCATCGGAATAAGAATTAATGCCAATACACCCCCTCCTATCTTTTTCCTTTGATACAAATATAAACAAGTAAAAAGAACAAAAATATTAATAAGAAGGATAACCGAACCTTCGGTGATATTTGGAACATTTAAATTCATTACATCCAATTTCTGTTGGGGAATATCAGAATAAAATATATTTTTCCAGATTGAAAGCATCCCTTGTGGTAATGCAATAAACAAAAATGAGATTAATCCTGCAACACCTAATATTATGTATGCATTCTTATAAATTTTCCCTCCCTCTTTAGCTTTATTTATCAAGTATTCAAGTGATATACCAGCCATTACCATCGCAGAAAAACAAGAAAGAATTGCAATCATACCCGGTCCACGAAGCCTTTTCATACCGGGCAAGATATAATAACAAATTTTATGTACAGGTGTATGACTTCCAAGAGAAAAAAGGACAGAAAAGACAAATAAAACAAGAAAAAACAAAATATTAATATTCTTTTTTAAAAAAATCAATGAAATTACCGAAAGCAATAAGATTATCGAACCAAAGTATTCAGCATTTATTTTAAATCCATTCCTTCCCCAATAAAACTCTTTATAATTTCCAAATTCCGGCAATAAAAAAGAAAATATTTCCTCCGGATGCAGAGACCAGGAAGAACCAGTTTCAATTCCGACACCTTCCTCTGTTCTGCCTTCAACAACAGTATAAGCCCGTTTTGAAACATTCGAAGTGTGAAAATACTGCGGCAGCCAATATCTTGCACTTAATCCTAAACCCATTATTAAAGCAAAACCATAAAGGATTATTTTCCTTAATATTAAGTTAAATTTTTCTTTGTTTTTTATTCCGAGTATTAACTTAAAAACAAAATATAAACCCGAACCCAAAATAGAAAAATATACAAATTGAAGATGAGCAGTCCCAACCGCAAGGGCAATACACCCGCCAAGATATAGAAAATACCTGAATTTCCCTTCCCTCATTCCTTTTTCAATGTTTAGAAAAATCAAGGGCAGAATAGCCATCACACCCATCTTTGAATAATGGAGAGCGTATGTCAAAGACATAAACATCGGGGCAAACATATAGGCAACGCCTATTATCATTGCACTGCTTTTCTTTAGCCCCATAGTTCTCATATATAAAAACATAAATAAACCAGCACAGAATGTTAAAATAACTATCCATATAGTTACTACCTTATAATCCTTTAAAAATATAAGAGCAATACTAAAAAATATTCTGGGAGTAATATCCTTAAGCCACTGGGCTTCTGGATGTCCCCCCATAAACGTATTTGCCCAGACTCTGTTCTCTTTGAACGGGTTATAAAAATCCTTAAATGCCCCCCCAGTAAGTCCATAACCAGATGCTCCCCCCTCTGTAGAGGTAAAAGCAACAGGCTGAAAAATCAGTTCATTAAAATATATAATACTCAATAAAAGAAAAATTATTATTGGAACCCATCGGATGCTTAATATCTTATCTATTCTTTCAAAGATGGATATGGTCTGGGGTTTTGCTTCTATTCTTTTTTCTTTTATTTTCTTTTTTTTCTTTTTTCCCATTAATTATTCCTTAAAGATTTTTCCGCTTCTTCTAATATTTTAATTACTTTTAAGCCATTTTCACCATCTGTTACCGGTTTTATCCTTTTCTGGATACATTCAATAAAATGAGCATCTTCCAATTTTATGGGTTCATCCAATTCGAGTTCCGGGATTAATACATCACCAAACCTCAATGAAATATATTCGCCAAAACTATTATAATTAATATTATCAACACCCTTGTCATAAATTTTCATCTTCTCTCTAACCTCCATATCATCAAAAACAACCATCTTTTTACTGCCTACGATAGTTAGTTTTCTAACCTTATGAGGATCAAGCCAGCTTATATGGATATTAGCAATTACTCTATTCGGAAAATGAAGATTTAGAAATACAACATCATTAACTTCTTTTTGAATATAACTCTCACCGTAAGCAGACACAGAATCTGGCTCATCTTCAAGCAAATACAACGCTACAGATATGTCGTGAGGACCTAAATTCCATAGACTACTTTCTGTTTTCCTTATAGACCCGAGATTTACCCTCTGTGAATAAAGATAATAAACCTGACCTATTTCCCCAGATTTTATTAATTCTTTTATCTTTTTCACAACCGGATGATAAATCAAAAGATGACCAACCATCAAAATCCTTTTTCTCTCTTCAGCCTTCTTTATGAGTATTTCTGCAGAGGTTGAATCAAGGGTTAAAGGTTTTTCTACAAGCACATCTTTATCGTTCTCTAAAGCCAATTTAGCAAGTGAAAAATGAGAACCCGAGGATGATGCAATAACTATCCCCTCTATCGAAGAATCTTCAAATATATCTTTCGGCTCACTGGTTATTTCTATATTTGGATAATTTCTTTTTATTATCCTGAGTTTTTCTTCATCAATATCACAAACGGATTTAAGTGTCACATTGTCCATTCCCGATAAGACGCGTATATGATTTTTCCCCCAATTCCCGGCTCCTATAACAGCAGCATTTATCATAACCTTTAATTAAAATTAAAATGATTCTCTAATTATTATTTTTCAAAACCTCTAAATAGAATCTCTCATGTTCTTCGGCTATTTTATCCCAGTCAAAGTTTTTAGCCCAATTCCTGCCGTTGATGCCGAGTCTGGTTCTCATCTCCTTATTATCCAGTAATCTTTCCATTTCATGTGCAAGAGTGTCACTCCTATCGGGTTCCACAAGAATCCCTGTCTTATTATGAATAATTGAATCCTTAAGACCCGGTATACTTGTTCCTATAACAGCCTTTGCACAGGCACTGGATTCTATCGCAGAAATACCCCATCCCTCAAATCTCGAAGGCATCACTACAAAAAGTGACCTGCCGAGAAAATCCTTCTTCGCATCATCCGATATTCTACCCAAAAATTCTACCCTATCCTGAATTTTAAGTCTCTCGGAAAGAGATTTTAAAATTTGTAAATCTTTCTCTTTACCACTTCCAGCCAGTTTTAATTTTACATCTTTATTTTTAATCTTTGAAAATGCATCAAAAAGAGTATCCAAACCTTTCATATAGATATCTATTCTGCCAAGAAATGCAATATAATTATCTTCTTCCAGGGCATTAACTGAAAAAAGTTCATTACTAACGCCATTATAAATTAGCCGATATATTTTACCTTCTTTATATCTTTTTTTAATAATTTCTGTAACACTGGGCGAAACTGTTATAATATATTTATAAAAAACTCCTGCTATCTTTTCAAAAAAATAAGGAAAAAGACCCATTATCTTATACTTTTTTATCGGGCTTTTTCCAACAAGATGGTGAATTGCAATTACATTTTTACATTTTCTACTAAAAAAAAAACTTGGTGAATAGGCTGAAAATTCGTTAACTATAATATCAAACTTCTCCATCATTATATAAAAAGGAATGAAAAATGAAAACGTAATCCTGCTAATTATATAATTGAATCCAAATCCAATTCTTTTAAATTCAACGGAATCAATTATCTCATCCTTGGAGTCGGGAAATTTCCCAGTAAATACCTTTATTCTGTGTCTTTTTGCTATTCTTTTATCAACCTCAAAGACCCTTTTTGCTCCTCCACCTCCACACCACGGATTCTTTATATCATCATACGTTATATGTCCTATATACACTTATACTTACTCTATTTCTAAGAATGAATTGGACTTTTAGAAATTACCATTAAAAACTTATCACTAAATGGGACAGGTTTAGAAAAATTATAATCAGAAAATATCTCTTTATAATATTCAATACCTCTTGACTTCTCGTAGTAAGTATTTCTTACACCATTTTTAAGCCATGATGTTACAAAAAGATATCCATTATCATTCAAGATACCTTTTACAAATCTCATCGAATTCTTGAACTTTTCATCATCAACAATATGTTGTGTCACGTCAATCATAAAAAATAAATCAAATTTTTCTTCAATTTTCAATTCTGATATATCTGCGCATATAAATCTGTATTCTGGAAATATTACTTTCAATCTTTCAACTGCACTCTCGGATATATCAATCCCTAAGTAATCCTTACATCCATTCTCCTTGAAAACACCTGTCCAATAACCAATCCCACAGCCGACATCTGCGATTTTAATATCTGAAATTTTTATACCATTATTTTTAAATCCTCTTAAGACAATTTCTTTTTTTACCTGATATAACTCCTCATTTTTCTTTTCAGAAAGCCTCTTATTACCAACCCCTACTAAATTAAAATTCTTGCTCAACCTTTTTTCCCAGTATTCTTCCGGAGAATAATCCGGCGGAAAAATCCTGTCTTTAATTGCATTTACAAACCACTTAATTCCTGGCATCTCTAAATCTTTTCAATAAGAAATAAATAGATTATAAAAATTTAGATAATTTTTTTGGATTTTTTGAATTTTTGTGATATTTAAGTAATCTTTAGTAAGTTTTCTGAAACATTTTCAGAAAAAAATAATCTCTGTCTTTATATCAATATATATTGATTTTAAAAAAGGATAGAACCCTGCCTGCACACTGTGTTCTGTCCCTACAATACAAAAGAAAATGTAAAAATTCAAATTAAGTAATCATCACAAAAATTAAGAAATATTCAATTTTTTATTCTGGTATTTCCCCTGATTTATCAAATTGAAATATATAAGTGGGGGGATTATCAATAGAAAACACTGGTTCAAATCTATCAATATATTCTTTTACAGCCGGGACAAGATACATGGGAATGTGAGGATAAGGTATTGATGAAACAACAACAAAATCGACTTTATTATTGTAAAAAGATTCAATTATAGTCCTTTTATCATAAGTTAAAGGAAAACCAATACATCTTCGTAATGAGACCGTCCCGAATAACCCTGATTTCCTATCAACTATGATACAGTCCTTCGGTGTATTGTCCCTTGCCCATTCGGCTGCTTTAAAATAATTCGCCCATTCAGGGGGATAATCCTTCATAAAGCCCCTGTAACTATATATATTTTTAAAAGTTATAAGCAGCAAGAAAAGTGCCAGACTCAAAATTATGCCATAATTTAAATATATATTTAACTTATTGTGAAAAATTTTATATAATTTATATAAAAAATAGGCACTAAAGAAAACAAAAATTGGGATTATAGGTATAATAAATCTTGCTCCCCTCCATACCTCTGGCCAAATCATCACAACAGCAAGGTAAAATATTCCATATACGGAAAGAAGATACTGCCTGTTTAAAAAAGCCCATATCAGCCCTGCTATAAAAATCCCTGTCAGAATAATTCCCAAAAACAAGGGCAAAATCGCTCCATGAACCATAGAAGTCCTGAAATGGTATGGTATTATTCCATAAGGTATTTCATCTATAAAATAGGTTTTTAAGTTTAACGTTAATCTATTAATAAAAGATGTAAAATCAATATAGCCCAGGTCGGGTTGATAAGGATTTTTATACAAAAATTGATTAAAATATGAACCACTTGTTGAAACAGTTTTACCTCTGATATACCAGGGAATCAACAGAACAAAAAATATTCCACTAATAGTTAACCCTTTTTTCCACTCCTTTATAAGAAAATAATAAAATATTGCAGCTCCAATTAGAACAATTCCAATACTCCTTACGTAATATACACCCGCAACACCAAGAATCGCAATGTAGATTTGCCAGGATTTCAAAGATTTATCTTTGAATATTTCAAAAAGGTAGATTCCCAAAAATGAAAAAAATAGGAATGGAATTTCAGACATCACATAATGGGAAAATTCTATCACAAAAGGATTAGTTATCGAAAGAAAAGTAACTAAAAAAGCCCATCTTTCTCCAATAAATCTTTTGAAGATTAAAAAAATTAAAACTGAACCGGAGATATACATTAAAAAAACAAGAACCTTCTGGGCAAGAAGGCTCTGTTCGAAAAGCATCTGAGTTAATGCAAGGAGCAGTGGAAAACCAAACGGATATTTCGGATTTCCACTCAATCCTTTTCCTGCTGCTATACTCTTGCCAAGTTCTATAAATTCTACATTATCACCTGAAATATATAACTTCTTATCAAAACAGTATATTCCGATAACTATCGATAATACTAAAAGTGCTATTGAGAAATAGAAATTATTAGTCTTAAACCATTTTTTTGAATATCCTTTTTTAATTGGTACTTGATATAAACCAGTCAAGCGAAGATAATTTACTATAACATCTATCTTAACGTTGAGACTTTTGCTGATTTCTTGAACGGGATTTCGAGGGTAATTATTTTTTATATATTTTTTTTGTCTCTTAGTTAGGTTCATATTCTACAAAAAGTCTCTTAAAATGAATTTCTTTCCAATTTTTTAACATATAGGATATTCTTATTTTATTTAATAAAAAGTATAAAAGATAATTCATATTTAGCGGAATTAATTTCTATCTCTGATTCTATAACTTTTCTTTTCAATTTTACTGAAATTAACAATCATTTCTCCCAAAAGACCGATTGAAACAAATTGAATTCCCAGAATAATAAGAAGAATCCCTAAAAAAAGGAGTGGTCTGTTTCCAATTCCGAATCCCTGAAACCATTTTACAGTAAGATATAAATTAATCCCGAAACCTGAAGTAAAAGACAAAAGCCCAACTATACCAAATAAATGCAGTGGCCTGTGAGTATATTTGGCAACGAACATTACAGTGATTAAGTCAAAGAACCCATAGAAGAATCTGGATGCGCCATATTTAGACTTCCCGAATTTTCTGGGATGATGTATTACCTCAACCTCATCTACCTTGAATCCTTCAAAAGCTGCAAGGGCAGGTATATATCTGTGCAGTTCACCATAAACTCTTATATTTTTCACCACATATTTTCTGAAACACTTAAGCCCACAGTTAAAATCGTGAATCTTTATTCCGGTCAAAATTGAAGTAACAAAATTAAAAATCTTTGATGGTATTGTTTTATTTAACGGGTCTTTTCGATTTTTTTTCCAGCCAGAAACAATGTCGTAACCATCATTTAATTTCGAGACAAGTTTAGGAATCTCACCAGGGTCATCCTGCAGGTCTGCATCTATTGTTATTACAATATCCCCCTCTGCCTCAGAAAATCCCAAATCAAGCGCTGCAGATTTACCATAATTCTTCTGAAACTGGAATATTCTTACTTTATCATCTTTATCTCTAATTGATTCAAGAACATTATACGAATTATCGGTTGAGCCGTCATCTATAAAAATTAACTCATACTTCTCACTGAGCCTGGATATCTCCTCGGACAGCTTTTGATACAATTCAGGCAATGATTCCTCCTCATTCAAAAGAGGAACTATTACACTGTAATCAAGTCTATTATATTTATTTTCCATATAAAAATTTTAACTAACTAATATCATAAATCTTTTATCTTCCTTTTTATCAATTGATAAAAAGGACTACTTTATTTGATTTCTAAAATACTCAATAGTCTTTTTCAATCCATCTTCCAGAGAGACTTTGGGTTCCCAGCCGAGAGTTTTCTTTGCAAGAGATATATCTGGCTGTCTTATATGCGGGTCATCAACAGGAAGTTCCTTATAAACTATTTCACAATCAACATTCATCAATCTCATTAAAAGTTTCGCAAAATCAATGACAGTCATCTCATTCTGACTGCCGAGATTTACAACGGTTACCTCATTAGTGTTAATCAATTTATATATCCCTTCTAAAAGGTCGGATATATAACAAAAGCTTCTCGTCTGGCTTCCGTCTCCGTAAACAGTAATTGGCTCTCTCTTTAATGCCTGATTTATAAAAGTAGGCACAACTCTCCCATCATCTGCTTTCATCCTCGGACCAAAGGTATTGAATATTCTTGCAATTCTGATATCAATTTTATGATACCTGTGATACGCATACGTTATAGCCTCCGCAAACCGTTTTGCCTCGTCATAAACTCCCCTCGGACCAATAGGATTTACATTCCCCCAGTATTCTTCACTTTGTGGATGTATCAATGGATTACCATAAATCTCCGATGTAGAGGCAATTAGAAAATGGGAATTTTTTGCTTTTGCCAGGCCAAGTGCCTTATGTGTCCCGAGGGCACCTACCTTTAATGTCTGGATAGGATACTCAAGATAGTCATTGGGGCTCGCTGGTGAAGCAAAATGAAGTATCCAATCCAGAGGACCATCAACAAATATATAATTCGTTACATCATAATTAACAAACTCAAAGTTACGATTGCCCATTAAATGTGCAATATTTTCTATCCTTCCGGTAAGTAAATTATCCATACAGATCACTTCATGACCCTTTTCAATAAAATAATCACACAAATGGGAACCTATAAATCCTGCTCCACCTGTTATCAATACTCTCATTTATCTAAATATTTTTAACCATTAAATAATATTATATATTGCAACAATATAATAATTTAAATTATTTTAATCAATTTATTTTTATTTCATCATCTCTATAATCATATTTAACTTAAACAATTTTCAAAGGATAATTTCTTCTGCACTTTCTGGTATCTTTATTTTAAACTTCGATGAATCTATATGTTCGTTTATTTTAATACTTGTGTAAATTAGAGTTATTCTTTCATCTGGTGTAGTATATCTTATAACTCTCGGAACAAAAAAATCAATAAATCTTTTAAAATTATTTAACTTTTTTTCTATCACAATCTCTTTATTTTTATTTAACTTTATATACTTTTTAACGTTCCATATTTTTTTATCTATAAAATACTCTTCCATTCCCTCATCTATTTCAGAAATGATAATATACTCCTCTTTTCTCGCTAAAACTTTAGCCGTTTCATTAGAAGAGATAATATTGGGATTAAATATTCCTCCCAATAATTCAAGTATTTCAACAAATTTCAATTTTGTTCCCATTAGATTTTTTAATTTATCACTATCATATTCTCCAATATATTTTAAATTTTCTCTTATATTATAATATTTTAATTCCCTTTCACTAAAGAAAATATATGCCAAATCGAGTCCAAATGGACCCTCCAACTTGACCATTACAGAATCCGGAAATTTAATATAGATTTCAGCATTCGCTTTTTCAAAATACTCTTTTGTTTCAAATAGTATAACTCCATTTCCAATTAATGTCTTCAACATTCTTGAGTTATTGGATAATTCTTTTTTTAATTCTTCAACAGAAAACTCTCTACTGGTAAAATCGATTTCTTTAAGTTTTACTGCACAATTTGAACTCAAAATGAAAAACAAAAATGTTCCAAAAATGAATATTTTTACATTCATTGTTCTATTTCGCTAAGGTAAATGTATATGAGTGATTTATCGTACATGTGCTATTGGGTTCGACAAATTCCCCAAGGAATCCCTACTGGAAATAAACAAAAATAACTGATTTACATGGGCAATTCATAAATTGCCCCTGCTAAAGAAAAACTTCAAAGAAGTTGCTTTGTTCTTCGCAATGACAAAATTAACCTGAATAATTCATAAAACTCTTTGTTTTATTAAACAAGTTATTGTTTTTTTACAATAACTATCATACCTACTTTTAAACACATTTGAGTTTCACCACTTTTGTCATCCTGAACCCTGTGCTGAACTTGTTTCAGTATTGATTCAGTATTGTTTCAGGATATTATAGATGCCGAAACAAGTTCGGCATGACAATTCAAATGAAATCATACCGTCTAAGGGATTTATGAATTAATCATGTTAAATAATTTTACTAATTTAGTACAAAAATAGCTGCCCTATAATATGGCATAAAATTTAATAATTAGGGTGAACAAGCCTGCCCTTCGGGTTCACCCCTACGCGATTCCGTAGGGGCGGGCTTGTCCGCCTCTGGTGGGTTTACCCGCCCTTTCTTTATTTTCATGTTTCGTGGCGCTGCACAGCAGTATGAGTGTTTATTCAGAAATTTTATAGTTCATTATAAAAAAAGGGAATTAAAATTCCCTTCCAATTGTTTCATCCTGATAATTTAATTAAAAATTAATATTTCTCCAAATCCTTCCGTTTTTAAGGAGATAGTGATAAAAAAACTTATTGTACATTAAGGAATTTATCTCTATTTTCACTCTATTTTTTTTAACAGATTTTTATTATCCTTATCAAATTCTAAAGCCCTTTTCCAGTAATATTCAGCATTATTTATATCACCGAGTTTTAAATAAATATCCCCCAGATGTTCCAATATCACTGGATGAGGTTCTGAGTCCTTCTCGGTTACATCAACTGCTTCCTTCATATATTTCAAAGCATCTTCATATCGATTGAGTTTATAATAAATCCAACCCAGCGTATCGAGGTAAGAGCCATTTCTGGGTTTCTTATTAAGTGCTCTTTTGGACATTTCAAGTGCTTTATCCAGTTTTTCTCCTCTTTCAGCAAGAATATAACTGTAGTTATTCAATGCAAGGTCATATTCAGGGTTTATTTTAAATATTTTATCATAAATCATTTCTGTTTCATGAAAATTTCCCAGATTATAAACAACATCGGCTTTCAAATTTAAAAATCCTATTTCTTCCGGAGTTAACCCGAGCCCTTTATCTACATATACTAAGGCATTACTGTAGTCTTTCAGCCGAAAATAAGACAAGGCAAGTCTGAAATGCATTTCAGGTCTGGTTGAATCAATTTCAACTGCTTTCAGGAAATTTTCAACTGATTCTTGATATCTTTTATTATAATATTTTATTTCTCCTAACCTGAAATAAAGAAATGATATATCTTCATTTTCATCTTTAATTTTATTAAACATACTCTCTGCTTCTTCATCTTTGCCAGCATAAAAATAAGCATCTGCAATTTTTATTTTTGACTCAAGACCTACCTCATCAAATAATGCTTTTGCCTTCTCCATATAATTCGTATTAAGATATAAATCACACAATTCATCCTTTATATATCTCGTATCTATATTTAATTTCGTCCCATTCTCATACAATTCAATAGCCCGGGACGTATCCTTTTTCGCAAGGTATAATAAACCAAGACCATAATACAATTTATCATTATCTTTAAATTTATCCAAAAATTTTTCAAATACTGCAATACCAATATCTGTGTGTTTAGTTGTTATAAAAGAATTAACAATATGCTCGTACGTATCGTGACCTATAGTTGAATTACTTAAATAGTAGGAACTATTCAGGATTGCCTTTTCAATTTCATTATTTCTTAAATACAAATCTGACAGGAGCAATTTTAGAGATGTAATTTGACCTATATTCTTCAGCATACTTTCAATAAGTTTTTCTGCTTTTTGATATTCGCCTCTGGGGAGATAAAGTCTTGTAAGTAAAGTTCTCCCGGCATCATAGTCATCTGGTTTTAACAGCAAATATTTTTCATACATTGACATAGCGGGTTCATATTTCCGGAGATAATAATAATCTTCTGCCATGGAAAGGTAAAAAATGGGCACATTCGGGTCATATCTTACCGCATCCTGATATTCCAAAATCGCTGAGGCATATTCCTCATTCATGTCATATATTATACCCTCTATATAACGCTCCATCGCTTTTGAATTATACGAATTATTTTCACTTGCATACAAATATTCAAATATTTTATATTCATGTATTGAACTTTCACCAAATAATATCTGAATTAAGACTATAAAACCCCCAAAAAATTTTATGCTAAAAAATAACTTATTCATTTTTTTAATCATTTTCATTTGCTCTTTATTGAAAATTTAAAAAATCAATCTTCATTTTATAACTCTCATAATATCATTATAAATAATAAAAACCATTAATAGAAAAAGGAGAGCCATTCCCACCTGTTGAATAATAAGTTTTAATTTTAAAGGAAGTGGCCTTCTGATAATCACTTCAATTGCAATAAAAACCAGATGACCTCCATCGAGTACCGGAACAGGTAAAAGATTTAAAAGACCGAGATTTAAACTTAAAAATGCCATAAATCCTACTAAACTCCACATACCTAATCTAGCACTTTCTCCAGCGATTTTCGCAATAATAATTGGTCCGCCAAGTGACGTTTTTATTGATTCTTCTCCAGTGATTATCCTTTTAATAGTAACAATAACCAGTGCTGTTAGAGTAAAAGTTTTTTCGAACCCATCTTTTACCCCACCAAATATTCCAACCTTATTTATCTTGTTATACACCCCTATAACTCTCACCTCTTCTATTTCCCCATCAATAGGATTTTTTTCTTTAACAGAAATAATTTCAGCAGAATAAATCTTTTCATCTCTAAGCCATTCAAATTTCTGTGGTCCTTCCGAAACATTGCTGAGTATAATTTCCGTCATTTGTGCCCACGTTGATACCTCAACCCCATCGATAGAAATCATTAAATCACCGTCTTTAATACCGGCTTCTTCTGCAGGATAATTTTCCTTTACACCTCCTATTAAAGGTTTCTCACTCGGAACTCCGAAATAATATGCCATTAATGAAAAAATAAAGATTGCTAAGACGAAATTCATACCTGAACCGGCAGAAATCACAGCAGCCTTAGTAGGAGCAGATTTGGATTGAAATTCCCAGGGTTCCCCCTTAATATTTGTATCAAGCGATTCATCAACTATTCCTGCCATCTTACAGTATCCCCCAATCGGGAGCCAGGATATACAATAATCTGTTTCACCCCATTTAAATCCGAATGCTCTGGGTGGATAACCAAGAGAAAGCCTCTCTACCTTTATCCCCGAGAGTTTTGCTATTATAAAATGACCAAATTCATGAACAAATATCAAAACACCAAGAACAAATACAGTCGCTAATATAGTTATAATCATAATATTTACACCAAAAACTATAATTTTAGAAACAATTTTAAATTTTCTTTTCAACTGGAGACGGAACCACTGTAGCGGAACCTCTCTTCAAAAAGAAAGTAAAAAAATTTATCGAAAAAATAAAAATCCACAACTGTTCAGTTATCTAAACAAAAATTTCCTTCACATAATTCCTTGCCCATTGGTCAGATTCAAGTAAATCTTTCAGATTGGGATTCTTAACTGCTTTATGTTCATTTATTGCCTTCTCAATAGCAATAGGTATATGTGTAAATCTTATCTTTTTTTCTAAAAAAAGACTAACAGCAGTCTCATTTGCTGCATTTAATACAGCGGGCATCGTCCCTCCCATTTCTAATGATTTGTAAGCCAAAGAAATACATGGAAACTTTTTCAAGTCCGGTGATAAAAATGTTAATTCGTTTATTTTATCAAAATCAAGTCTATTCCACTGAGCATTTTCTCTTTTCGGAAAGGTTAATGCATACTGGATAGGTATTCGCATATCTGGAAAACCCATCTGAGCCTTTACAGAACCATCCATAAATTCAACCATAGAATGTATAATAGACTGGGGGTGAATGATTATTTCAATCTTTTCTGCAGGTATTCCAAAAAGCCAGCGAGCCTCAATAACCTCAAACCCCTTATTCATCATAGTAGAAGAATCGACAGTAATCTTTTTCCCCATTTTCCAGTTTGGATGATTTAGAGCCTCTTCAACAGTAACACAATCCAATTCTTCAAAATCTTTTTCAAAAAATGGACCCCCCGATGCTGTCAGTATAATTCTCTTGATATCCTCGATAGATTCTCCAATCAGACACTGCCATATAGCGCTGTGCTCACTGTCTACAGGAAATATTTCGGTCTTGTTCTTTTTAGCAAGTTCAGAAACCATCTCCCCACCTATTACCATAGTCTCCTTATTCGCTAATGCGACTGGTATCCTTCTTTCAAGTGCCTTTAGTGTGGGAATCAATCCTACAGCCCCAACAAGTCCATTTATAACCAAATCTGCTTCACATTCCTCTATAATTTCTTTTAATCCATTTTCACCCGAAAATAATAAATAATTCTCCTTTTCATCATAATTCTTTGTAAACCATTCAACATTTCTTTTATCAGCGATTCCAATGTATTTAGGTTTTATCTTTTTAGCCTGTTCAGCGAGTAATTTTACATTTTTTCCTGCTGTAATTCCTACTATCTGAAAATCTCTTTTATTTTTTTCAATTACTTCTATTGTATTGGTTCCAATTGAACCGGTAGAACCAAGTATAATAATTTTTTTCTTCACTTAAATATTTATTCTAAATTTCTTAGATAATTTTTCAATCAATGTTTCCTGGAATATAGACATATTTTTTCTTTGAAAAACTATGCCAAACGTACCTTCAAAACCCTTCTTAATATTATTAACTACCTCTTTATATGAAACATCCTTATTAAGTAAAGTTGAAACTGAACAGCATTTACTTTTTAAAATACCTTTTTTCTTTTCTTTTCTGAAATTATCAGAAATAAATTCCCACAAATTAAAAGGATAATCTCGTAAGGGAATTGAGCCATGTTGCAGTATACTATTTTTATATCTTCTCTGTGCACTTCCTATTATCTTTTTGTCATCATATTTTATTTCATATCTCGCTATTGAAGAAAAACAATATGGTGAAAACTTTTCTAACCCATCAATTTCTTTTTTATTTTTCTCCAAAAATGAGTTAATCCCTAAATATTTCAATCCTCTCTGCAAAGCATGACTAATAGACTTATATAATTCTGTTATACTTAAATAAAAAAAGGGATGACAATCTGGTAAAATCACTGAATAAGTAACCTCATCAGCATGAAGAACAGCCCTGCCTCCAGTTGGTCTTTTTACGATATCAATATTATTTTCTTTTAATTTGCCGTAATTAAAATTTCCATTCTTTTGAGTATGTCCTAAGGATAAACAGTACGGGTTCCACCTATAAAAACGCAAAATTGGTCTTCTTTTTACATTTTTTGCAAGAAACTCGTCGAATGCCATATTATAGGTTCCACTGTTTTCACCGCTGTCAATTATCCACCATATTTCCTTTTCTAACTCCATTACAATAATAATATATGTATTTATTCTTCAAAGCAGGTTATTTAACATCACTTATCGTAACTATTTTGAACCAAAAACTTATAAATATCAACATTTTAATTTAAATAATAACTAAACTAATGTCAATATTAAATTTTTTCTGCATTATAATAAAAAAAAACCCCGAATAAGAATTCGGGGCTTTTTCATTCATTATGAATATTTTTTTACTTCACCAGAACAATCTTCTTTGTATCCGTAAAGCCGTTGACATCAAGTTTATATATATAGACTCCGGACGCCAAATTTTTAGCATTGAAGGTCACTTTATGCTTTCCAGCATTTAAATCATCATCAACAAGTGTTTGAACAACCTGACCCAATGTATTGTAAACGAGAAGTCTTACATACCCATTTTCTTTCAGGCTAAATTCTATATTTGTTACCGGGTTGAACGGATTCGGATATGCCTGAAGAAGGGCATATTTATCAGGAGCCTTTATATTAACACTTACAATACTGCTGTATTCAAACTTGCCATCAAAGTCAACCTGTCGCAGGCGATAGTAGTATGTCCCAACTTCATAAACATCGGCATCTATATATGAATAACTAATCTCCTTCGAAGAATTTCCACTACCTCTAACAAATCCAATCTGGTTGAAATTTTCATTGTCAATGCTTCTTTCGATATAAAAACCATAATTATTTGTTTCTGAAGCGGTTGCCCATTCAAGCATCACCCCATCTTTAGCATCTGTTCTTGCTGCAAAAGACATAAGTTCCACAGGAACAACATTTGGGGCTGTCGAGTCAACAACAGCCCAGACAGAAAAACTTGAAATTGTTGCTGTTGCTGTCATAGTAACCGGGTCTATAACTGCTTCTAAAACTTTCATCCAATTATTTTCTGCATCTCTAAAATATGCTAATATCAATTTCCCGGGCTCATCAGAAACTCCAGCAGCCAAAAGTCCAGCCGCAGTAAAGGTAAATTGCACTTCAGCGGTAAAATCACCAACTATATTTGTTTCAATATTATAGAATGCAGCAGTTTTTCCTTCGATTATCGTCTTATCAGGGTCAGCAGCAAACTCTCCATAAAGTGAAATCCCCATAGAAGTAATGGTAACTGTCTTTCCCGCAACGGCTCCGGAAGTAAATTTTATACTAACTTTTGAGCCATCTTCAAATTCCACTGATATTGTACTTGTATCTGTTGCTATACTTTTCTCAACAGGTGTATTCAGACTATTTTCAGTTGCGACAGGATTAATTTTACCGGCAATAGAATAGTTGGAAAGTCCATATTCTTCTACTCTTGGTATTGAATTATCTGCCAATAATACATTTTTAACCAATATTCTAGCTTTATCACTCGTTGTAAAACCGCTTTTTGTTTTCAATTGAATTAATCCTGCCAATCCCTCACCATCAGGAGCATTAGCATCTGTTACACCAGTCGATGGTTGTAAAGCTGCTGCAATCCTTATTCTTTTATAAATACCTTCGGTAACTCCTGGTACTGAACCAAATGCAGGTGCAACAGTTAAAAACGCATTCTCCTTTTTCAAAATATTTTTCTCACCTGAAGTAGGGTTATATTCTGACGCATTTGCCGCACCTTGAAGTAATACCCATGATAATTTAGTCGAGTCTATCAGTATGTCAACTTGATAACCTATAATATTTGAAACATCCTGCAAATAAACCTTTACATATATATCAGTATCTTGAACAATATTCATCAAAGTATCTTTTCCTGAATTTGATGTATTCGTTGGAAATTCAGTGTAAAGGTCAAGTGCAACTTTAGCATTTGCATTCTGGCCGGCGAAACTAACCGATGTAAACAGAACGACCATTATGACAAAAATTAATGAATATCTAAATGATAACATTTCACCCTCTCCTTTTTTATTTATTTTTCTCCATATAAATAAAAAGCCATAAAGCCATCGCCATTAGATGGCTTATATGGCTTTTTATAAACCATTCCCCTATTACTTTTTATATTATACTTGAAATGGGAACTTATAGTTCCCATTTCAAGTTTATTTACATTACTTCAAGAAGACCATCTTCATCTGGTCAACAAAGTCACCGGCTCTCAATCTATAGATGTAAACACCACTTCCTACCTTAAGACCGTAATCATTTGTTCCATCCCATTTAGCCTTCTTGAACCCAGCTTTCTGAGGTTCATTAATAAGAGTTTTAACCTTCTGACCGAGTATGTTGTAAATTGTAATCTCAACATCAACCAATTTAGGCAGAGCATATTTAATAGTAGTCTCCGGGTTGAATGGGTTCGGATAGTTCTGCGCAAGGTTAAATTCTGTCGGCAGTGAAATCGGTTTTTCGAGAATCTGCTGCTCAAGGACATTCAATCTCTGATTTGTATCCACCAATTTAATATTATCTACTGTAACTTCTGAGACTTCATCACCAATCCAGTTGAATATAAGTGACGCAAAAATTCCGGAACCTTCAACAGCAATTTTATCACTGATGTCAAACAGTGCTCCTGCTACAATAACCTGGCCTTCGGTCTTATCGTTATAGATAAACAGCGATGTCCCTTCATTACTTGACAAGAAATCACCTTCATTAATTGAAGCCAATTCATAATCATTTGGATTATAAGAAACAGCAAACTGGTATCCGACAAGTTTCTTTACTTGCTCAGCAGTAATCGTCATAGTGAAATTATCGCCAAAATCGCTCATCTTGCTCGCCAGTTTAATCGAGGAACTGATATTGACTCCATTGTTTACAATCACAACCGGAGCACCTTTAGTAGGTGCAATTTGACCAAATACATCCGTTATTGCAAGAATATCACCAAGATCGATTTCTCCATTATCATCCAGGTCAATAACTGGATCATATTCATCAGGAATATCAAATATGTCAGTAACAATTAATAAATCAAGTATATCAATTTCATTATTACCGTTCAGGTCTGCAGCCCATAAGACTGTATTATCGATAGGTCTTGCCTTATTTGCCGGAGATGCTGCCGAGATTAACCTTCCGTCTTTTGTAAGAACAGCAAGGTCTTCCTTGGCTTCACAGGCACCTGCTTCGACATTAACAGCCGCAACAACATTTTCACCCAATTCTGCAGCAACTTTAGCCAAATTACTACTGGTAGATACACCTGGAATTATATCGCCCTTAACCGCGGCTACCCAGTAATATGCAGTCCCAACAGCACCGTTTGTGCTGACAACAGCCCGAACCGTATCATCTTTTGAAGCGAGTATCGGCGTCGCGTAAATAACTGCCCAGTTAAGTGAACTTTCTAATGACGGAGCAGAATTTCTATATACCTGATAGTAATCTATTGGCAGATTATCATCGGTATCACCTGCTGGATTACCTGGATGGTTAAGAGAAGCCGGGAACGTAAGCAGTATATAACCGCCACCATCTCCCGGAAAATCCGTCGCATCAAGTGCAGCAGGTGGATTAATTGTAGCAGTTCTCACAGTCAAATCAGGTGTATATCCCATGATTCCTTTACCATCACCACCAGGAATAAAATTCCCTTCGTCATCCTGTGATGCTCCTGCAGCGAATCTCACTGTGGTCGGATGGTCAACACTAACTGTGATAACTGTTGAATCTTTCACCAGTAACTGATTCTCAATTCCTGATACACCTGCATCACTTGCTAAAATAGTAACTACGTATGTTGTATCAGAAATCTTATTCTTAAATATATCTTTTGGAACAATGCTCAGTTTAAACTGCGTCTGCTCAGCTAATTCTCCGTCGATACTAATCTCGAAAGTATCTGTAGATGTCGATATCCACTTGAGAAGTTTCGGAGTTTCAACACCTACCCATTCTCTGCCAAGAGTATCATATACCATAATTCCAGCAGTATCCTTAACTGTTAAAGCAATCTTTGCCTGGTTCAATGTTTTTGTGCTTGTGACCATTACAACGGTAGAATCTCCTACTATTGTAGTGTCATTTTCATTGAAAGAAGCACTCCAAGCTTCTCCATTAACACTGTCATTTAATGTTATAAACTGGCCAGACTTAACCTTCCAATGAATCGCTGGTAACTTGGTATCTGGATCAGGAGCAATTTTTGTAGTATCAACACCAAGAACTTCATCAGCCGCAGGGATAAGTTCAAATTTCATATATTCATAAGTAAAACCATAAATCGGATTTCCAAGGTTATCACTCGGACGCAAAGAAATTTCGTGATATTCACCAGCAGCTTGAGGTACATCACACATACCTGCTGTATCACTTTCAACAATACCCGCGGTTATGACTGACATTACAAAATGATGTATTTCTTCTGGAAGAGAAATTACAATCTTAATCGAATCATTAATTGTCGTCGCAAGAACGAATCTAACAATTAACGTATCTTCACCAAAAACTCCAGCATCCGCTTTGTAAGGTATCTTTACATATCCACCATTATTCATTAAAGCAGGTTCTTCGTCTATACCACCAACTATTGTATCAGCTATAAATGCACCATATCCAGTAGTACCAGCAATCACCCTCGTTGAAGTAAATTCTAATGCATCAAGACTTAGTATTCCTACTGTATACCTAGGAACACCATCACCGGCAATCGTATCGGGTTCAATGATATTTCCAAATTCATCTTTAAACTGGGCAAAAACCTCTCTCGTAGCACCAGCATAGAATTGTGTTGTAAGTTCTGGAAGCGTATTTCCTACATCAGTCTCAGGAGGATTTACATTAGAAATCGTTGCAACTATTTCAGTAATATCTTTATCAGGCTGTTTGAATATTTTTACTATACCTAATCCCCAATCGTCGGAAACACGTGAAAGTCTAATGGTAGCAAGCCCTTTGGCACTGTCTGCTATGAATGAAGAAATAACAGATGTTGTATCACCAAGATTATTAGTTCCTGGTGGATCTATTCTTATTTTACCCTTTTCAGCAGTTGTATCATCTGTGACCGTTCTATTAGTAAATGAAACAAATCCTGCATCTCCTCGTGCAGCAGGGTCACTACTTTCTACTTCAAATCTGACTTTCACCGTCGGCAGTATATCAGCCCAGTTTCCGTGTTTATCCTGCAAGGTAGCCTGAAGTTTAACAGTTTTAGTGGTGCTTTCATCGTCAGCACTTGTTACCTCTATAGTATCAGTATCCAGACCATTTACCAGAATCCAGTCAACTACCTCGTAAGGGGGACCTCCAACAGTGGTGAACCTTGTCCCTCTGTGACCCGACGGTAAAGGTGGTGAATTTGTATTATCTACATCGGAGGTAATTGAATCTATCGCGGTTTTCATATAGAAAGCAATTACAGAATCTCTCGAAATAACTTCGGGAGTAACAAATCTAAACTGTGCATACTTAACATTATTATATGTAACAATAATACCACCCCCCTTCCAGCGAGCATCTGCATCAATTGACCTGTAAACTGTCGGTACACCGGATTCTATATCTATACAAGTTGCCTCGAAGTTAATCTTATCTAAATCAGCCTCCGATACATCCTTTGGGTTTCCAAATGAATCCTTGAGTTTTGCATAAAAAACAACCGTATCTCCCGCAACAACGGCACCGGTTCCTAAGTATGTATTGTTTTCATACCTATTATAAGTGGGTACATCAACCAAACTTCCGGATGTAGGCGTAATACTTATTTTTGCCACAACACCTGCCACTATCTCTATATCTACTTTCTCGGTTACAGTTGTAACAACATCAGCAGCACCAACTACATCCAAGACAGTAAATCTTAATGTATCATCACCAACAATAGCACCTGCTTTATAATAGAATGAAAAACCACCAAATGCATCTAAATCCATTGTAGCTTCTCTTGCTGTAGTTATGGAAGTTGTTCCATCATCTTCAAAAAATTCACCGGAAAGAAAATCCCTTTTAAAATAAATTTTATCAGCATCACACGGGTTATCCCATTCATCAGTTACCGTAACTGAAAAAAGCGCCTTATCCAGAATCAATAAAGCAGTAACGTGCAGTGGACTGACCTGTAAATAAGCTGGTTCCTTGGGTATCAGCGATACATATTCAGCACCTAAAGATAATATAGGCGTAGCATATTCTGCCGAGCGGTCAGATGTTATACTGCCACCCAAATATCCATAATCACCTCCCCAAGATGCCTTAATTCTTACCATAATTGCCCTTGTATAGCCATAATCGTTGAAAACTGCTCCAGCACTACCTTCAATTGGTTTACGTATTGTGTCTTTCTCGGCAGTAGCAAGTACATCATAAACTTTACCATCGCCGGGAAGTTCATTATAAGCTGGATTGGCATCTACCACAATAAACCTCGCAAGAGCACATGTATCTAATGTAGTATTTTCATACCTGTCTTTTAACATGACCGTAAAATCTCCAAAATCCTTACCAACTGTATCATCAGGAGTACCAGTAAAACTTACAGTTGAAAGCCAGAAACTGTCAGGTTCCGCAGCCTGCAATCTCATAGGAACATTTACTACATCAGTACCCCCACCAGTTAAATAATATGTAACAACTACGTTTTGCTCATCAAATCTACCTTCGGTTGTAGAATACGTTAAAGAAGTATCATTGTGTATACCAGAAAATGCAAATCTAATATCGGCGGTTGGTCCAAAATCTATATCACTACTATCTCCAAGTCCATCATGTGTTTTTACATATAAAAGAATATGAGGAACAGCAGCATCAACCTCAATACTTAAAGAATCAGTAAAATCAGGGTCATTAGCCCATAATCCAGGAATTGTATCAACTTTCCCCAAAATAGTACCATCTTGGAACGTAAGTTTAATTGAATCTAAATTTACAACTCCTGTTATAGTATTAGATAACCAAAATACATGCGATGCAGAATCACCTGCCGTTCCTTCCGGACTGTTAATAAAGTCAGTGCTCCCAGTTACTTTACTATCAAAGGCTCCAGCCAAATCTGTAAGACCTGCATCTGGTACTCGTCCTACTGTGTCAATAGCTGTCTGCCCAAATGAAACATTATTTAAGCCAAAAACTAAAGCAATGGCTATAACAATAACAAATAATTTGGTTTTCATTCCTTCCTCCAATTTTTATGATTAAAATTTTAAATTTCTGAATATTTTTTCCAAAACTAAGATGCACTCATTAAAGAATAAATACACTATAACACTATTTTTTCTTCTTTATCACCTCCTTAATAAAATAGATATAAGAAATAACTAAAAATGGGAAATAATATTTGTAGATAATTTGAAAGAAATCTCTGAAAGCAGTCCTAATTAAATATTATTATTTCTTTTAATATCAATATATATAAAATTAATTTAAAAGTCAAATAAATATTATTTTTTTAATTTTTTATTTCAACAGTTGATGTAATATTTTTAATTACTTTAAATTGCTGTAGATATAAATATAAAAATAAAATTAAATTTGTCAAGGTTTTTTTTATAAATTTTAAAAAATTATTATTTTTTTTTGAGATTATGCAAAATCATCTTTTAATCGAATTTATGTATGTATAATAATAACAATATAATAGGCAAATAATTCACTAATTATATAATTAGAGGGATTTTGAAAATAAATAAATAAATTATTAATTTACTTTGCAAATATAATCTTTTTCGTGATTAAAGTATCTTTACTTTTAAATGTGCAGAAATAAATACCTGAAGAAACAAGGAATCCTCTATAATTTTTCCCATCCCATTTTACATAATAATACCCGGAATCATAAACCATATCTGTTAATGTGCGAATAAGCATACCATTAATGCTATAAATAGAAATATTAATATTGGAGCGCTTCGGAAGGCTGAAATTAATTATAGTTTCGGTATTGAAAGGATTTGGGAAATTTTGGCTGAGATTCCATCTTTCTGGCTGTGATAGTATCACAGAAATGGGACCGTGTAAACTTTTTACTCCTGTTATACTTATATTTTCTAATTTATAGTAGTATTTTTTACCTGCTCTTAATTTTCTATTATCATAATAAATAAACTGCTTTTCACCATTATCGTAAATGAAGTTGTCATTTATCTTTTCAAACTTCCCATTTTCATCTTCACTTCTCAAAATATTAAATCCTGTATTGCCGTCATTTTTCAGAATTTCCCATATAATTTTTATCCCACCTTCTTTTGAATCAACGGCATAAAAACTTTCAAGTACCAAAGAAACTTCCCACCCTGACATAATTATCCAGTTATTGAAGACCGCCTTCTTACCATCAGAAACATCAACTCTAAGAGATTTGGTCTCCAGTTTTTCTCCCGCAACATATAAGAATGTATCCTTTCCAGTATAATAAGGGATTATATTATCGTCTAAACTCCAGAAAATATTTAAATCATCTTCATCAGGGTCATACGCTGTAAATTCAAACTTAACATATCCACCCTTTTTAACAAAAACAGTATCTTCATCGGGAGCAATACTCACAATCACGGGTGGGTCATTTATATTGATTATATCAAAAATTACCAAACCGCTGTCTATTCCACCACGTGAATCAAATGCTGTTACTTTTATAGAATCTTTTCCAAAAAAATCTTCTATCGGAACAAAAACTACATCTTTATTAATAATATCTACCCTTATCTTAATATTTTCACTTTCTCTAAATTCCCAATTTATTTCATCATTATCAGCATCGTATGCCCAATCTTTATAATTTGCTTTAAGAGTGTCATCTTCATTAATTATTAAGGTTGTATCCTCGAAAATAATAACCGGTGGGTCATTAATATCCCTCACAGAAATATCAATAACTGTACTGTCTTTAAGTCCGGCAGTATCTGTTAAAACAAATGTGAAATCCTCTTTTCCATTCCAGTCGAGCACAGACCAGAAAATAACAGAACTATCCGATAATAGAAAAGATATATTTTCACCACCGTATATCTCCCATTCAAGATATTTTATACTATCATCAATATCATAGGCAAACTGATTCAGATAAATTGTTAATGAATCATCTTCATTAAAAGTAAAATTCCCAAGATTTACAATCTTTGGCGAATCATTCACGGGAATAACCGTTACCACAACAGTATCCGTAGAATATGCTTCTGATGGATCAAATGCAGTGAATATCAAAGTGTCAACCCCACTCCAGTCTGCCGGAGGAATTATCTCTACTTTATCATTTATTACTACATTTACATTCTTATAGTAAGAAACCTCAAATCTTAATTCATCTTTATCATTATCAGCATCACTAACATAGTCATACAAATTCAGAGTAGTGTCCGAACTGTCTTCGAATATCATTATATCTGGAATACTGGACAAAACTGGAGCGTTATTAACGCCAATCACACTCAGGTTAAAGACTTGCGAGTCGGATGCAGCACAGTCATCATATACTGTTACCATAACAACTGTATCTCCAACATCGTTATTATCAGGAAGCCAGTTTATCAACCCTGTTGAATCTATCGTCATTCCTGAAGGATAAATATCCAGTAAAAATCTTAAACTGTCTTCATCTGCATCCTCCGCTTGAACCTTATATGTGTATAGACTATCCTCTACAGCAGTAGTATCCGGAACTGAAATTATAAAAGGAGGGTCATTTAATGGGAGAACTTCAATTTTTATTGTATCATAAACTGTATATACTTTATCGCTTGCTCCCAATATTATATATGAAATGCCAAAGTAATCTTTTTGAGGAGTGATTGAAACTTCATTATCTTCTGATAAATTTATTTCCAAATCCAATGTATCACTTGTCACAGAATATTCTAATATTGTTCCGGAATTAACATCAAAAAAGATTGTATCTAAGTCAGTTATAACCTTAGTACTGCAATCTTCTAAAATAGATATATCTGGAATTCTATAAATAACTTCAGGCGGATTATTAAAGATTGAAACATTGATTCTAAAAATTACATTAGTTACCCCACCTTTATCATCACTAACTTTAACACGAACATCGGCATAACTTCCATTAAAACTAATATCAGGCCTCCATTGGATTAACCCGGTATCACTGATAGTCATTTTCCCGTAACTTGAAACTGGAAATACAATTAGCAAATAAGAAATAGTATCATTCTCCTGGTCGGTGGCTTCAATCTGAATTGTAAACAATGAATCGACATACGCAGTGGTATCAGGTATGGTGGTTATCACAGGAGCATCGTTAACATTACTTACTTTAATATAAAAAACCTGCGTATCTGCTGCTGCTTTGCTGTCCTCTGCGATGATAAAAATCTGATTAATACCGACATTAATCTGGTCTGGTGTCCAGTTTATCTCCCAATTCATCTCACTATTGGTATAACCAATAGTATCAACGCCTAATCCAGGAGGAGAATTCTGGATTGTTAATTTTAATGGTTCAACATCAAAATCTTCTGCAATTATACGATATTTATAAATTGTATCCTCATTTACATATAGGGTGTCAAGTACAGATGTTTCTGGAACACTTGTAATTAAAGGAAAATAATTTTTTGTCAGATTTGCAGTCAATACTATCGGAACAATCGGCTCCTTATTGGCACTGCTGTATATTTTAAGAGTATCAAGATATCTTCTATCTTCTTCAGGGAGATATTTAACTTCAACAGATAAGAAATCATCCACATCCAATACAGTAGAACTAAAACTTACTTCAAATACCTCATCAGGAAGCATCAATCGGTTAACAATAGCAATACTGTCAACCCTGAGAGTATCGGTGCCGGTGTTATATATTTTCAAATCCCATGAAGAAGAATTTCCAATCGTTACAGTATCACCAAAATCATAACTCCGGGCATTTACGCTAATTTCTGGTGCTTTCCCCACACCGTAAAGAATGAGTGTCTGCTTTTCATTATCCGGGTCATCTGTCCACACTGCAAACGAATCTGTGAAAATTTTACCTTCATCCGGGGTAAAATTTATAAAAAAGGTATCGGTCGAACCAACTTCTATAGTATGATCGGGAGAAATCCCAATATCAAAGACCGATTCCATCCCGAAAGGATAATCAACATCTGTTATGTTCAATGTTGCATTTCCGCTGTTAGAGACATAAAGAGTACATACAGAAGTGTTTTGAACAATTGTCGAATCGAATTTGCACGAATCTGAAGGACTGAAGACTGCAATCGGAGCGATACCGATCCCCGTTAGCGGAATACTCACATTTACCTTTCCGGTGTCATTGGTAACAAAACCAAGATAATCGATATAGTGGATTCTTGCTTTGGGAGTAAAGACGATAGGTATAACAATGATCCCATCAGGAACAACGCTTTTCGAGGTGGTATCAATGCTAAAAATCTGTGTGCTGTCATAATTAATATTCCATATCTCAAGATTTCCCGTAGTGCCGGTATTCTTAATAGTCAAGTTTATTGTTGAAGTTTCATTAACCTTTACATCGCCAAACGTTATCGAATCACCGAGAGATACCGGTATAAACATCAGTTCCGGGCGCACTCCTCTTCCCTGAAGATCTATTACGGCGGTATCCACTCCTGCTGATTCGACATATATTACATCATTATAGGTTTTTTCTTCACCTGGTGTAAATTTCACTGTTATATTGGAACTATCGCCTGGATTAATCGATTCTGACGTATCACTTAAACCAAAAAAGAGGGTATCGTTACCGGTAATTCCCGTTACATTTGTTATATTCAAAACTGCATTACCGCTGTTATATACGGGAAGTTTTACCGAGAGACTATCTCTCAGAGAAACCTCACCAAATTGAATCATCGTCTCATATGTCGATAAAACAGGAATAACACCGCTGCCTGAAAAGACAACCTCCACAATCCCTTCATCGCTGTCATTAGAGTATATTCGCAGAGTATCGACGTAATCCCTGACCTCTGTCGGTTTAAATTTAACAGTAACAGGGGCAAGTGAAACAGTATCAATGGTCATTGATGTATCACTAACACTGAATGCAGGTTCAAGATTAGTGATATTATAAACTTCAAGGATGAGATTCCCTCGATTCAATATATAAAATTTATAACTTCCAGAATCCCCAACTAATACATTCCCAAAATCATAAGGTGAACTTATCGAGAGGTCAATATCGGCATCAACTACCTTTGCCATCATTGGTAATGTAGTATCAGGATTATCCGGATCATTACTCGTTATTAATATGGAATCAATATAATCGCCAATAACTTCAGGAACAACAAATCCTGCCATTATCTCAATACTATCCTGTGATGATATATTTAAAGTATCGAAAATTTGAGTAACATGAAAATATGGGTTACTCAGAACTCGACCTATACTATATATTTTTAATGTATCATTTCCAGAATTTATTATAAAGAGCGATATACTTAAAGGTCCTGGTGTTCCAGGATTAACTTCACCAAAATCTGCCTGTGATGGATTTATTGAAATCTGCGGCTGCTGAGGAAGGGCTGATATTTTAGAAGATAATATAACTATGCTTACTATAAAAAATATAAAAACTTTAGATAATTTTATTCTTCCAATCTGGAAATTAGCCATATCTATTTGATTATAAAATAATTACATATCATCAAGTCTCTTCCATAAGATGTTCTCATCCCATTAAAAAATGGATTAAATCACTATTGAAAATATTACATTTAATTATCGAACTTTATAAGCTTTTCCTTT
>JAUWXV010000292.1 GCA_030616165.1 bacterium
TTCGCCCCTACGTGGGAATTTATCAGATATTATAAATATAAATACCTTTTGTCATTCCCCCGAGTACTCGGGGGAATGATTACTCTTGCTAATGCTTTTTTTGATTATTTCTAATAAAGTATTTTTATGAAATCCTATTAATTAAATAAAAAAAATATAAACGAGGATAAGTTTTTTCCTTTGAGAAAATAAATTTTTAGCAATATTTTAATTAATCATATCAAATATCAAAATAAAGGGCAAACTCATACGGATGTGGTCTGATCTTAACCGCTTCAACCTCTTTCTCTCTTTTATAATTTATCCAGGTTTCAATTACATCAGAAGTAAAAACATCTCCTTTAAGCAGAAATTCATGGTCATTTTCAAGAGCATATAAAACATCTTCAAGACTTGAAGGAGTTGACTGCACCTTTGCCTTATCTTCGGGAGGTAGGTCATATAGGTCTTTATCAATTGGTTCAGGAGGCATTATCTTATTTTCAATTCCGTCCACTCCAGCCATAAGCATAACTGCGAATGCTAAATAAGGATTGCAGGATGGATCAGGTGGTCTATATTCAATTCTTTTTGCCTTCTCGCTTCTTGAGTACATAGGTATTCGAATACAGGCACTTCTATTTCTTTGAGAATATATTAGATTCACCGGCGCCTCAAATCCCGCGGAACAAGCCTTCTGTATGAGTTCGTTGTGGGTGCGGCAAACGCCAATACCGATGGTGTATGCTTTATAAGTCCTCCGATATAATATAAACCTACATCACTTATATCCCCATACGCACCTGCTTTGAAAAACAGGTTTTTGTCGTTTTTCCAGAGACTCTGATGCGTATGCATCCCGGAACCGTTATCCATAAAAATAGGTTTGGGCATAAAAGTAACAGTCTTGCCCCTTTTTCTTGCTAGGTTTTTAATTACATATTTATACATCATAATCTTATTACCCATTTTCACAAGTGAGTCATATTTAATATCAATCTCAGCCTGTCCTGCTGTTCCTACCTCGTGATGCTGAACCTCAGTTTCAATACCGATTCCTTCCAAAGTTAAAACCATTTCTGTCCTCAAATCTTGATAACTATCCATCGGAGGAACAGGAAAATACCCCTTTTTATAACGCGGCTTATAACCTAAATTTGGATTTTCCTGCCTGCCAGTATTCCAGAAACCCTCCACAGAATCTATGTAATAATAACCAGAATTTGGACTTTGATCAAATCTAATCTCATCAAGTATGTAGAATTCTGCCTCTGGACCGAAATATGCCACATCAGCAATCCCGGTTGACCTGAGATATTTTTCAGCCTTCTGGGCAATGAATCTTGAATCCCTGATGTATGGCTCAAGTGTTATAGGATCTTTTATGTTGCAAATAATATTCAGGGTCTGGACATCTGTAAATGGGTCAAGGAAAAATGTATTAGAATCAGGTATCAAAACCATATCACTCTCCTTCTATTGTCTGAAAACCCCTGATACTGGAACCATCAAATCCTATCCCTTCTTCAAATACATCCTCAGTAAGGTCACGAAAGGAGATAGAAAAATGCTGCCAGAGACCGGGAATATCCATAAACTTGAAATCAATTATCTTTACATTATTTTTTTCTGCAAATTCAATAAGTTCTCTTGGACTCATTTTTACCTCTCACATTATTATTTAAAGAATAGAACTGTGTTTTTATTTACATTATTTTTCACCGCAGAGACGCGGAGAAGCAGAGAATTTTAAAATTATTTATTATAAGTTATTTCATTTTTTCTCCTTTAAGTTAGTTTATAAATATTGAATTGTAATGAATTATGAGATATTGTAATTTAATATCTCAAGTTCATTATTGAGTATTTTCCTTATTGAACCGCTGTCACTTATCACCGCTGTTTTTATCTTTCCCATTTTCACATTTTTATAGTTTTAAAGTAACAATATTTGTATCTATACTTTAAGTAATGAAAAAAGCAGGAGAAACATTCCTGTCTGTTGAGTCTCAATATCTATATTTATTGGTTATAGGGAGTCTTCTGTCTTTTCCAAATGCTTTTTGTGTAATCTTAATTCCGATAGGGCTTTGTCTGCGCTTGTATTCGTTTATATCCACCATTGTTATCACTTTATTTATTGTCTCTTTATCAAAACCCATTTCTGCGATTTCGTCAATACTTTTATCTTCCTCAACATATGCTTTAAGTATGGGGTCTAATACTGGATAAGGTGGTAGTGCGTCAGTATCTTTCTGACCGGGGCTGAGTTCTGCGGAGGGTTCCCTTTTAATAATACTTTCGGGAATCAATTCAAATCTTGCTTTCTTATTTCTGAACTTCGCTAAATCATAAACCATAGTTTTTGGAATATCTTTAATTACTGCAAATCCACCTGCTGTATCACCATAAAGAGTGCAGTAGCCAACACTGGTTTCACTTTTATTTCCGGTAGTGAGAACCAGACAGTTAAAATTGTTTGCAAATGCCATTAATATATTCCCTCGAATCCTTGCCTGTAAGTTTTCTATAACAATTCTCTTTTCGGAGTAAAGGATTCCCGAGAGTTTATTTTGATATTCCTCAAGGATATTTTCAATTGGAATAACGTAAAATTCTGTTCCTAAGTTTTTAGCAACCTTCCGAGCATCGCTCATCGTCTCTTTTGAGGTAACTGATGAAGGCATCGAAATAAGTGTAACATTTTCTTTACCCAGAGCATCCACTGCAATAACAGAACTTAAAGCAGAATCGATCCCACCGCTCATTCCAATAACAACTCTTTTGAAACCGTTCTTTCTGACGTAATCACGAGTCCCCAGAATAAGTGCATTATATACCTCTTCTAAGGAGTTTTTTATTGGTGGGATACCCCATTTTATAGAAGGCTTTTCATTTAACAATTTCCTCTCCGTGAGGAATATCTTTTTTACTTTCTTTTTCTTGAATTTAACTATTTCAGGTTTCTTGTGATAACTGGCATATAGTCTATCGGAAGAGACCTTTGTCAAATCAATATCGACGGTCAAAAAATCCTCTTTAAACTGCTTAGCCTTTGCTATAAGATTACCTTTATGGTCAAAGATCATACTGCCTCCATCGAATACAAGTTCGTCCTGTCCACCAACAAGGTTAGTATAAACAATTGCTACATGATTATCTGAAGCCCTCGTAGAAAGCATCCTTTCGCGGGTCTTTATCTTACCTATTTGATAGGGAGAGGAGGATATATTGATTACCAATTCCGCTCCCCCTCCGAATACCTGAACCTCTGTTACATCTCCTGTAATCCATATATCTTCACATATATTCACACCAAAAGTAATGTCGTTAAACTTAAAAACAGAATAAATACTCCCGGGTTTAAAATATCTCTTTTCATCAAAAACTCCATAATTGGGAAGGAAAATCTTATTATAAATCCCCTCTATTTTCTGGTCGTTAATAACCGCAGCAGAGTTATAAAGAACATTTTCTTTATTTATAAATCCTATAACTGCAGTAATTGCTCTGGTTTCTTTTGCAATGATGTCAAGATATTTCAGATTATCTGATATGAACTGGGATTTCAAAAGGAGGTCTTCGGGGGGATAACCGGGTATACTCAGTTCAGGAAAAACGACTATATCTGCTTTTAAATTTCCTGCCTTTTTAATGTTTTTTATAATTTTTTTGGTATTGCCCTCAAGGTCTCCTATAGTAGTATTTATCTGGCATAAGGCTATTCTTAATGATTTCATACTAATATTTTAATAAAATTTATCTAAATAGTCAAGAGCATAATTTTTACCTTGATTGTTATCCCATAAATTTTAAATTATTTACGCAAACATTTATAAATTTTTATTTTTCAATAAATGGAAAGGGTGACCCGCCGTGTCGCCCTTACTTCGAAAAGAATAATAGAGAAAATATGATACCATTAACAATCCACGGGGTTTTACTTCTTATTTTAATAGGTTGTTTTTCAGGTTTATTAGCGGGTCTTCTTGGAGTAGGAGGCGGTATAATCTTTGGACCGGTTATTCTATTTTTACTTAAAGGATGGAGTATTAATGATAAAATAATCTTTCAAC
>JAUWXV010000066.1 GCA_030616165.1 bacterium
CAGTTGTTTTAATAACGCTCGATCTTTGGGCTTTAATCTAACTTTATTCTTAACTTGCATGGTTACTACCTCCTTTAGTGAGAAGGTAATATACCATAAAATAATTACATTGTCAAGTATTTATGTCACAACGCACTAGTGCCTTATCAAATAATAAATGATATATATTTTCTTGACATTTTTTGAAATAGAGAAATAATAAACGAAATAAAATCAACTTTTACTTTAGCACAGAAGGACAGGACAATGTCCTGTCCCTACAATATATTTAATCACAAATGATTATTATGTAGGGATAGAACACAGTGTGCAGGCAGCGTTCTGTCCGTTAGCATATTTTTAAAAATTATACAGATTTAAAAATTAAGGAACTTTTTTTGTTTTCTCATTAAAAAAATGCTTAACTCCAGTCTAATTTTTTTGTAAAAATTACAAAAAAGAACATATGTTATTTAACATGGCACTAGTTCATGAATAAATAATAATAAAGATATTAAATTAACCACAGATATGCATAGAGAGGAAAATATTTTAATATACAAGGTATGAAATGGAAAAAGTAATCGAAATAAGAAATCTGTCGAAAAATTTCAAGGATATCAATGCTGTTAATGAATTGGATATGGAAGTTTTTAAAGATGAAATGTTCTGTCTGGTCGGTCCTGATGGTGCGGGCAAAACCACTTTAGTTAGAGTATTATGTGGTATTTTGAAGCCAGATTCGGGTTGTTTTTCAATTTTCGGACTGGATGGGAGGAAAGATAGAAATAAGATTAAGAGAAGAATAGGATATCTTTCTCAGAAGTTTTCACTTTATGGAGATTTAACAATTGATGAAAATATCAGTTTTTTTGCAAAGGTTCATAACGTAAAAGAATTCAAAGACGAAAAGGATGTATTGTTAGAGAAGATGGGAATAGAAAAGTTTGGTAATAGACTTGCTGAAAGGCTTTCCGGCGGTATGAAAAAAAAACTCGCACTGGCATGTACTTTGATACATTCCCCCGATATTCTTTTTCTCGATGAACCCACCACAGGGGTTGATCCTGTTTCCAGACGGGAGTTCTGGGAGATTTTGGCAGATTTAAAAAGAGAGGGTATCACCATTCTTATCACAACGCCATATATGGATGAAGCTGAAAGATGTGACCGGGTTGCTTTTATGTATAATGGGAGTATTTTATCGTGCGATTATCCGCATATTATAAAAGAAAAATTTGATAAAAGGATTATGGAGGTTGTTTGTTCACCGATAAGAGAGGTTTATAAATATATGGAAACAATTGAAAAGATTGAAAGCATCCATATATTTGGAGATAGACTTCACCTGGTTTTTGATGAAGTGAAAATTTCAGTCCAGGAGATAAAAGAAGAATTGATAAAGAGAGATTTTAACATTTATAACATCAGATTAATAAGTCCATCACTCGAAAATATATTTATAATGAAAATGGAGAAAAGAACGGGAGAATAAATTATGAAAATAAGATTATTAATTATATTAGTGCTTTTAGTCAATGCTAAGGTTTTATCGCAAGATATTGAAAAATACACTCTTGATTATTGTATTAAAAGAGCCCTTGAAAATAATCAGGATATTAAATCGACAGAATTTGATTTGATATCTGCCCAATCGAAGATATTGAGTGCCAAAACAGAGCGTTTGCCAACGGTGGATTTTTCCGGAAATTATTCACGTTTAAGCATTATCGACCCATTTTCCATTACTATGCCAACAGGTAAAGCAATAGATATTTTCCCTGTGATACTTAACAATTATGGCTTAAACCTTACATTAAAACAAGCTGTTTTTACAGGGTCAAGGATAAAGTCTAATTATGAGATTGCGAAAAATACGTTCTTAGCAAAAGAGAATAATTTAGAAGAGGTCAAAAATAGTATAAAGTATGCGATAGAAGATTACTTCTGGAGACTTGTTTATGCTATTGAATCGAAAAGAGTGGTTGACGAGTCGATTGAACTTACAAAAATTCATCTTCAAGATGTGAAAAATCTTAAAGAAAATGGCATGGCATCGGAAAATGACGTTAAAAAAGTAGAGGTACAGTTATCGAATATGGAACTGATGAAGACCACTATTGAGAAGAATATTGAATTGAGCAGAGCAGTTTTGTGTAGAACGATGAATGCTCCAATTGAAACAAGTTTTGAACCCGATTATGATCTCCCATCTCCGGAATTTAATTACAATTTTAAAGAGATTACTTCGAAAGCGATTGAAAAAAGACCGTTATTAAAATCGATGGAATTTTACTTGCAATCATCAGAAGAGGCGAAAAAGGTAGTAAAATCAAGTTTTTATCCTTCTGTTTATTTGGTATGCAACTATAATTATGCCAGACCAAATAGAAGAATTTTACCTATGAAGGATAAATGGGCAGATACCTGGGATGCCGGAGTTGTTGTCCAGTTTACGATATGGAACTGGGGTAAAAAGAGAATGGATTACGAGTCCGCTCAGAACAATTTTTTAAAAGTTAAAACAGATTATGAAAATCTACAGAGTCAGATTGAACTGGATATTAAAAGAATATTCCTGGATATAAATGAATCATTAAAGAGGTATCAATTAAGCAATAAGATGGTTGACCAGGCAGAAGAGAATTACAGGATTTCCAGAGATAAATATAAAAATGGGATGTTGTTAAACTCAGAGTTCCTCGATGCCGAGGTTGATTTGCTAAAATCAAAATTGGAAGTAACAAAAAGTATAATGGATTTCAATATAAAAATGGCAGAATTAAAAAAGGCGGCTGGAATATATGAATAACGACATTTCGATATATGTAGAGGGCTTAACAAAGAGGTTTGGCGACTTTACTGCTGTTAGAGATGTATCCTTTGAAGTCAAAAAGGGAGAAATATTCGGCTTTCTGGGTGCTAATGGAGCAGGAAAATCAACAACTATTAGAATGCTAATTGGAATTTTGGAGCCGACTTCAGGTTATGCAATTGTGGGTGGATATAATATAATCGAAAATGTTGAAATGGTAAAACAGTCAATAGGATATATGTCGCAGAGGTTTTCGCTTTATGAAGATTTAACTGCAAAGGAGAATCTGAATTTTTACGGCGGCATCTATGGATTGGATGAAAAAGAGCTAAAGAACAGAGTTTCATGGGCAGTAGAAGCAGCAGATTTATCCGATAAAGAAGATGTGCTGGCAGGAGAGTTAGCCGGCGGGTGGAAGCAGAGGCTCGCACTTTCCTGCGCTCTTCTGCATAAGCCTAAAATCGTATTTCTTGATGAGCCTACCAGCGGGGTCGATCCAATTTCAAGGAGAAACTTCTGGAATCTGATACAATCAATCACCGATGAAGGGGTAACGGTATTTGTTACAACGCATTATCTTGAAGAAGCAGAGTATTGTAACAGTCTTGCATTTATTCACAACGGAGAGATAATTACCAAGGGGACACCGTCTGCGTTAAAAAAGAATGTAATAAAAAGAAAGGTATTCGAAATAGAAAGCCAAGAGCCTGATAAATTGATTGATTGTTTCAAAGCAGAAGAATTTGTGGATGATATATCAATTTTGGGATTAAAGGTTCATATTATTCCAAATAGAGAAGATATAAATAAAGATTATATAAGTGGATTTTTGAAAAACAAGAGTTTAGAATTTAAAAAGATAGACGAGATAGAGCCTTCTCTGGAGGACGTATTCATTGAACTTATAAAATTAAAGAGAGAAAATGTATAGATTAGCCGTAATAATATTAAAAGGGGTGAACAAGTTCACCCCTACACGAAGGAGTTAGAGAGAAAATGTATAGATTAGCCGCAATAGTTAAAAGGGGTGAACAAGTTCACCCCTACACGAAGGAGTTAGAGAGAAAATGCATAGATTAGCTGCAATAATATTAAAAGAGTTTAACCAGATTAAAAGGGATAAGCGAACTTTATTGCTTTTAATATTTTTTCCTGCTTTCTTACTTTTAATTTTCGGTTATGCTATCGATTTTGACGTTAAAAATGTAGAAATAGGGGTTCTTGACCTTGATAATTCAAAAGAGAGTCGGGAATTTATAGAGAAATTTACTCTGTACGATCATTTCATTTTAAAATATCATCTAAACACATTTAAGGAAATTGATTATTATCTTGATTCGGGTCTGGCTACTTTATGTATAGTGATTCCAGAAGATTTTTCGGATGAACTTAAACAAGGCGACAATGTGAGTATTCAAATTATTATCGACGGAACAAATTCTAATGTCGGGATGACAGTGCTGGGCAATCTCAGGGCTTATATAACTGATTATTCTAATAACTTATCAGCCAATGCACTTAAGAAGGTTGGAATCCATAAGGAACCTGTTCCTGTAGAATTGATTCCAAGAGTATGGTATAATCAGGAATTGAAGAGCGCAAAGTTTTTGATACCCGGCTTGATAGGATTTATAATGATGATAGTTTGTGTTATTACCACGGCTCTTTCAATTGTTCGTGAAAAAGAAAGATTTACCATAGAACAGATAAGCGTTTCACCTATAAGACCGCATGAATTAATAATTGGTAAAACATTTCCCTATATGATTATTTCTTTAATAACCATGATATTAATAATAATCTTAGGGATAATATTATTCGATGTTACAATAAAAGGGAATCTTATATACCTATTTGTAACATCTTTAGTTTTTATAATTGGTGCACTCGGCTTAGGGATGATGATTTCTGCAATTACAGACTCTCAGCAGGTGGCTTTTATGGTTTCTATTATTGTTACTATGCTTCCATCAATAATTCTTTCTGGTTTTATTTTCCCCCTGAACAGCATGCCCAAGATAATTCAATTCATAAGTTATATTGTCCCGTTGAGATATTATTTAGTTATTTTAAGAAGTATTATTCTAAAAGGAAGCGGTTTAATCAGTTTTTGGGACCAGTTAATTTATTTAACAATATTTTCTTCAATAATGATAATAGTTAGTTCTATTAAATTAAAGAAAATCCTGTAAATGAAAAAGATAAGATATTTAATAAAAAAAGAATTCTTGCAGTTGATAAGAGATAAGAAGTTATTACTTCCGATATTTTTGGCTCCTATTCTTCAGTTAATTTTACTCGGTTATGCAGTAACATTTGATGTTAAAAATATATCGTTCTCGGTTTATGATATGGATAATAGTTACAGTTCAAGAGAGTTAATTTCAGATTTCACCTCTTCAGGATACTTTGTCATGAAATCAAAAATGGATAATTATGATGAACTTGAACAGAATATTCAAAAAAACAAAGTTTCAATGGGACTTGTAATTCCTGTAAATTTTGAGAAAAATATAAAAACAGGTAAAACAATTCCATTACAACTTATAGTTGACGGCAGTGATGCAAATACTTCCACTATCGGATTGGCTTACGCTAAAGGGGTAATTAGCAAATTTAATCAAAATCTCTTGAAGGAAAAAAAACTTCCTTTAAAAGTTTCAAAAATAAATGCTGAATTTCGCTCCTGGTATAATCCGGAACTAAAAAGCAAATATTTTATGATACCCGGAGTTTTGTGCCTTTTACTGATGCTTGTAACGATGATACTTACCTCTATGGTAATCGTTAAAGAAAAAGAAATTGGTACCATGGAACAGTTGATAGTAACACCGATTAAGCCAGTTCAGTTAATTGCCGGAAAATTAATCCCCTTTATTATAATTGGCTTTATAGATATTAATCTGGTTTTATTCGTATCATATTTCTGGTTTGGTATTCCGATTAAAGGGAGCATAATTTTGTTATTTGTTTTAAGCGGAACCTTTATATTGACAACATTAGGATTAGGTCTTTTTATATCAACCATATCGAAAACACAACAGCAAGCGATGATGACCGCGGCTTTCTTTTTTATGCTTCCTTTTATGTATCTTTCCGGTTTTATATTTCCAATTGAAAATATGCCGAAAATACTACAGTATATTACTCATTTGATTCCTCTTAAATATTTTTTAATAATAATAAGAGGGATTTTCCTGAAAGGGAATGGATTTAATCTGCTATGGGATGAATTTATAATATTATTATTATTCGGTATCGGAATTTTCACAATAAGTGTTTTGAGATTCAGAAAGAGGCTGGAGTAATAGTTTGACCTTACACACAAAACCGTTATAAATTTTAATTTTATGGATTCCCCCGAGTACTCGGGGGAATGACAGTTTTTAAATGATATTTTTAATTATTTTTTAAAAAATATTTCCGTAAAACCCTATAATGATTAGATATAGATTCAATATACCTCACCATGTATTTACTTACTTGATGTATTGTTTCTGTTGAAATGGCCTATTAATCAATACTTATCTGTTAGAAATTTGAGTTTGTTTAAATTTTTTTCTGATTATACCAGTTTATCTCTGTTCTCGTAGATTTTCAAGATAGCGTCGGCGATGTCATCCATATCTTTCTTGGTTCCAATGAAAAATTCACCAGAAAACCCCATTGTTTCTTCACAGAGTTGGTCACACTCCGGGCAGTGATTCTGTTCACGGTATTTATTCAGTCTCTCCTTTGAATAAATTTTCTGAAAACTCTTAGAATTTAGAGTTTCTTCAATTAAGCCCTCTTTATTTATTGGAAGACCTTCTATAACTCCTAATCCCCATGAACAGGAAATTCCTTCAGCCCTCAGTGCAGAGAGAAATTTTTCCCGCGGGATGCCGTTAAATTGCTCTTTTTTGTACCTCAAGGCATACTTATAGTATGCAGTTCTTGTTGTTTCTTTATAGTCCTTTCGTGGAATTATACCTGGTATCTCTTTAATTCTCGATGTTAAATAGTCTGCGTTTTCGGAGCGCTTTTCAGTCTGCTCTTCAACATGGTAAATTTGAGTGTCTAACAAGGCAGCATGAATTGTGGAAATTCTGTATTTAGTTCCCAATATGGGATGCCCACCTCTGTCCCGCGGCATATACTTTCCCCTTGGTCTTCCAAAGTTATGGAAAGAGTAACATCTGTCAATTACTTTCTCGTCATCTCCAAGAATCACTCCACCTTCACCACAGGTGAGATTTTTACTGGTCTGGAAACTAAAACATCCAAGGTCGCTAAGTGTTCCAACCTTTTTGCCTCTCCATTCTGCAAAGATTGCCTGACATGCATCTTCTATCACTTTAAGGTTATACTTTCCTGCAATAGCATTAATTTTATCCATATTCGCAACTCCACCGTTGATATGGACTGGCAGAATTGCTTTTGTGTTTTCCGTGATTTTTTCTTCCATTTTATCCGGATTTATCTGAAATGTTTCAGGGTCTATATCCACGAAAACCGGCAGTGCATCTTCTAATAGAATTGCATCCACCGTTGCAACAAAAGTATAAGGAGTAGTAAGAACTTCATCTCCAGCGCCTATTCCAAGTGCGTGGAGAGCGGCATTGAGTGCCTGGGTTCCAGACCCGGTAAGAAGGCAGTATTTTGATCCCATCAATTCGGCAAACCTTTCTTCAACAGTTGTGACCAATTTACCCCTCGACCATCTTCCACTGCGCAGTGCAGATAGAACTGATTTTTCGTCTGTTTCATCAATGATTGGCCAGGAAGGAAAGCGTTTAGTTCTAACGGGATTACCGCCAAGGACTGCAAGTTCACCTGCTTTTTTATTTCCATAGGCAGTAATTCCGCCCGACGAAACAGCAGCAATAGTGCCTGCCGACGCAGTGCCTAAAAATTGCCGCCTGGTTAAATTATTTTTTTTCATTTCTAACTCCGATTATTGTGATAAAATTATAAAATACTTTTCAAGAAACTTCTCGCTTTTTTTATCTTCTTTCTGATTATGTTAGTTTATCTCTGTTTTCATAGATTTTCAAAATGCCATTGTAAATATTATCTGTATCTTCTTTTGTTCCGGATAAAGCCCAGTGCCATATTCCGATTGATTCTTTACAGCGTTGAGCATTATTCGGGCATTCATTTTCTTCACGGTACTTTTTAAGTCTTTCATTTGAAAAAATTTTCTTAAATGTTCTTGAATTTAATGTATTCTCAATAACTGGTTCTTTATTTAATTCAAAAATGCTTTGGCGAAATGTTGGAATTCCCTCTGCATTTAGAGCCTTTTCAAAAACATCCAGTGAAACATCATTAAAGTGTTCCTTTTTATATCTGAAATCATAAGTATAATAAGTTGCCTTTCCTTGACCTTCATAATGCTTTTGAGGGAGTATTCCAGGAATATCTTTAAGATTTGATGTTAAATATTCTGCATTTTCAGTTCTCCGATTAACACGTTCTTCAAGTAAATCCAGCTGAGGCAGCAATACAGAACCCTCAAACTCATTCATTCTATACTTAGGAGCTCCAATCATCCATCTTCTCCTTGCTGGGCTGCCTGTTTCGGTTTCAACTCCTAGTGTATGGAAAGAATAACACCTATTCATTAACTCGTCGTCATTACCAATAGCTGCTCCTCCTTCTCCGCAGCCAATAATCTTACTGGCCTGAAAACTAAAACATCCTATGTCGCCCAAGGAGCCACACTTTTTACCTTTGTATTCTGTGAAAAGTGCCTGACATGCATCTTCAACTACCATAAGATTATGCTTTTTTGCAATTTTATTGATTCCGTCCATATCAGCTGATAAGCCTGCTATATGAACGGGTTCAACAGCTTTTGTATTGCCGTTTATCTTTTCCTCCATTTTGGCAGGGTCCATCTGAAATGTCTCAATATCTATATCCACAAATACTGGTAGAGCATTTAAAAGAATAATCGCATTCACTGAAGCAATAAATGTGTATGGTGTAACAAGAACCTCATCTCCGGCATCAACTCCGACAGCATATAATGCAGAGTGTAATGCTTGTGTTCCTGAACCGGTTCCAACACACTTTTTAGTCCCGGTTAACTCGGCTAACCTCTTTTCAAATGTGCTGACCTTCTTTGCACCTCTTTCAAACCTATACCATTTACCGCTCTTATATGTAGAAAGAAGCGATTCCTCAATAGATTCATGAGTTTGGGGCCATGGAAAAGATTTATTTACTGCACGCTGGCCGCCAAGGATTGCAAGTTTTGTGGCATCTTTACTCGTTTTTCCACAAGCAGGAATTGCCCCTGATGCAACAGCAGCAATAGCACCTGCCGACGCAGTGCCTAAAAATTGCCGCCTGGTTAAATTGTTTTTTTTCATCTTTAACTCTCCTCATTAATAAATGTTATGTTCAATTAGATATATATTTTTAATACTTGATTATTATCTAAACCAGTAATATAATGGCAATTAAAATTATTATGCAGAATATATTTATTTGAATAAGAGAAATATCTACTTTTATCCCTCCCTGGATTTTATCTCTCCTTTGCCGTTTGCATTTTCGTCCAGTCCATATCTGGTTTTTTTTCTATCTTCGTCACTTTAATCTTTCTAACTTCATCAACATTTTCTACAACCTTCTTAAAGGCATTAATATACTGGTCCAACAAATCTTTCTCTGCCTGGGGGAAGGTAGGCAGAGCCAGCAGTTCTTGATGTAGTTTTTCTGTGACAGGTAAATCTCCCCGGTTATAGGTTACTTTTCTCTTTACGTGTTGACAATTCCAGGGACATCCCTTTCCCCACATATCAGACTCCTGAAAAATAGGCTGAAGATGCAACAATTCATACCTTTCAGTTGTAACTTCAACGCCTTCTGCCTGCAGGGCAGCAATGAAGTTTTCCCTCTCTAATCCTCCAAGTTGTTCTGATTTGTATTTGATTCGGTAACAATAATAAGTCCGTTTGACATCTGTTGGAGATTTAATTGTCTCTATGCCTTTAATTTTTCCCAATTCGGAGTTCAAATACTCATGATTTTCATTTCTCAGTTTATTTCTTTCATCCAGATGCTTAAGTTGTACCCTGATGATTGCTGCGGCTAAAGGATGAATCCTGTACTTATAGCCGAAACAGGTATGAGAAAATTTTCGATATCTGGAATCTTCGGGTAAACCCGGTAACCTTTCATAATGTCCAAGAGTCACCGCTCTTTCATAATATTCCCGATTATCCGTGATTAGCAATCCTCCCTCAATAGCAGGTAACAATTTAGTAGCCTGGAAACTAAAACAGCCGATACCGCCGATTGTTCCTATCTTTTTACCTTTATATTCTGCTCCGTGAGCATGTGCTGCGTCTTCTATAACTTTTATATTATACTTTTGAGCAATATCCATGATTTCATCCATAGCGCAGGGCAAACCACAAAGATGAACCACAACAATTGCTTTTGTTTGGGGAGTAATTTTTTTTTCAAAATCTTGAAGGTCTATATTTAATGTTTCCGGATTTACCTCCGCAAACACCGGGATTGCATTACAGGATAGTATTTGCATAGTAGATGCCCAAAAAGTAAGAGAAGGGGTTATGACTTCATCACCGGGACCAATCCCCAAGGCAAAAAGGGCACTGTGAATTGCAGAGGTGCCATTATTATGAGCCAATACATATTTTGACCCGGAGTAATTTTTGAATTCCTCTTCGAACCTGTATGCTTCCTCATAAAAGGAATAATCAGGCATCTGCATTACCCTTTTTACTGCTTCGAAATCCTCATCACCAAATTGGGGCCACTTCAGAGATTCAGTTTGGTCTAAAGCCACAGCCCTCTCTCCTCCGTTAATGGCTAACTTTTCACCCATAATATATATCTCCTTTAATAATATTTAGATTTACTTTTCCGATAATCTTCTTTTCGTATCAGGTTAAACAATATTTAGACATGTATTAAAAAAATGTTTCTCTCCAAATCCTTAATTAAATAGGTTTGTTTGCCCGACACAAACGGTGGAAATTTTTCAACTATTGAGCACAAAATCTATATACAATGAATTCGATTTAATTTATCTGAGAATCGGGCTTCCTGAATTACCCGAAATAATCTAACAGACCAATTACACCGTAGTATGACATAATAATTGAAAAAACAATTGCTCCAATACATGCAAAATTCATTAGCGCCGAATTTTTGTATTCTCCCATATACTTCTGGTTTAAAAGGATAGTGATTGCAATAGTTGACAATGGAAGAATCACTGCTAAAAGTGCCATAGTTATAATCATAAGAAATACGGGCTTGGTTTTGATATATGGTCCAACCAATCCAATCAGGATACCAATTGAAACAAAAAGCCGACTGATTCCGGATGCAGGATTAATACCTGAATTCGTATAATCGGAGATGACCCAGGGCGCGATCAGGATAGTCGGGATAAGACTCGATAAACCTGCGCCAACAATACCAATAATAAAGAGAGAATTCGCAAATCCCCCAGCCAATGGTTCAAGAGTCCTGATCATATCAACAGCGTCTTCAACCGGTTTATTAATTACATATAAAGTACCAGCGGCACATATCATAACGGCGATACTGAGAATAAACATCATAAATACCGATATCACCGTATCAGTGAGTGCCTGTTTTCCCTGACCGAGCCTCCATCCCTTTGCCTTAATGATGATGCTGCGACAATATAATATGGCTGAACCAAAGGTTGTACCAGCCATGCCAGCCACAATTAATGCTGCATTCGGTTCTTTCGGAACTCTTGGAACCAGTCCCGTTACAATCTCCCGCCATGAGGGAACTACCAAAAACGTGGTAGCCACAAAACAAAGCCCCATAATCGACACCAACACCGCCAATAGTCTTTCCAGATATTGATAGCTTCCCGTCCAGAGAATAGTAAAAAGAATGGCTGATATGAATATGGTCAAACCAAATTTTATTCCCCCGGCATAATATCCGGCAGTATATTTAATCCATTCTTGAAGCAGATCTACTATAATAGCCATCAGCCCGGTAATACCGACAAACTCGGCTACTATAACAGCAGCCATTATAAAAAGACTGACCTGTTTACCAAATGGAAATCGCTGCTTGATGGCATATAAGATTGTATCACCCGTAACCAGCGTATATCTGCTAAAAGCCAGGATTCCTATGAATGTAAAAAGACAGGATAATACTACTGTCCATGTCAGTGACATCCCCCACCTCGACCCTGCCGAAGCCATTGTGGTCACGCTCCCTGTACCAATATTATAACCAATCAGAAATAATCCCGGTCCCAATAAAGCTAAAAGTTTACTAAACTGCTTTAAACCTCTTTTTCCCATTGGCGTCCCAGTTTGAAAACTTATTTCATTCCCTAATTTTGAGTATTTTTTTTATTTTGAAAAATTTGAAAATTGATTTTAATTAGATTTTCTTGTAAGTTAATAATTTTTCTATAAATTACTAAATATTATTATTAAACTCAAAGATTTTTTAAAAATTACTTGAAACTTAAAATAATTTTTGTTATTATCTTGAGTGACAACTTACTTATTATTACTGCATATCATACAATTCAATTTTAATGATAATTTACTAAAATTAATATGGCTAAATAAAGAGGAAATATTGACTTAAGATTTTAAATATAGTAAATTATGATTAAAATTCTTTAGATTAGTCATAAATGGCAGAAACTTACTCATAGAGAAGGCAGATCGAAATTCTTAAGGGCTTTCTTGTTAAATTATTCTCTATACTCTTGCAGAACTGATACTCTTTTTTTATACAACTTAGACATTTATTATTAAAATATATATGACAAATATTATATTTTTGGAGATTAAAAAATGAGTAAACCTTCATATGGAGAGTTAGAAGAACGTGTAAAAGAACTTGAGAAAGAGAATTGCAAACTAAAGAAAGCAGATGAAAGATTAAAAGAGAGCGAAGAGCATTTTCGAAACATTTTTGATGGTGCCAGAGATGGAATACTATATGCCAATAAAAAAGGTATTGTGCTTGACGTTAATCATTCCTTCACAAAAAAAACAGGGATTTCAAGAAAAGATATTATAGGCAAACATACTTTAAATCTTATAAAAGAATTTGTAGAGATTAAAGATGTACCCTGGATGTTGAAATTAGCCAAGCAGATTCTATCCGGAGTTCCTATAGAACCATTTGAATTAGAGTACAAGGATAAAATATTAGAAATAAGTTCTCTTTTTCTCGGAATAGAGAAATATGGAATTATAGGAGTAATTCGTGACATCACCAAGCGCAAGAAATCGGAGGAGGCGATACGGGAGGGTGAGAAGAGATACCGTATGCTTTACGAGTCTTCCCGGGACGGTATTGCGACAGCCAACCTAAAGGGTTTCATCACTGAGTGCAACAAGAGTTACACTGACATGTTAGGATACAGCTGCGAAGAGTTAAAGAAAATCAGGTACCAGGATATCACGCCTTCAAAGTGGCATGATTTCAACGAGAAAATATTCCAAGAGGCAATGGAACGCGGGTATTCGGATGTGTTCGAGAAGGAATATATTAGGAAAGACGGTACAGTTTTCCCAGTCTCCCTGCACACATGGCGTATAGATGACAAGGATGGTAATCCAGTAGGAGTAGCCTTCATAATCAGAGACATCACAGAACACAAGCAGGCGGAAAGAGCTTTACGAGAAAGAATAAAGGAACTTAATGGATTATACAATTTAGGTAAATTATCAGAACAAGTTGAAGATTTAGAAGAATTGTTTCATAGACTAATAAACGATGTTATTCCCGTAAGTATGCAGTTTCCAGATAAGACAATTGCTATAATAGAGTTAGATAAGAAAAAATATTGCAATAAAAGGGTAAATGCATATGATAATTTTCCACATTTATCCGCACAAATTATAGTGAAGAAAAAGCAAAGAGGTAGTTTAACTATTGGTTATATTGAAGAGCTTCCATTCATAGAAGAATTTGAACAAAAACTTATTAACGGGTATGCAGATAGATTAGGAAAAATTATTGAAAGAAGGGAAACAGAAGAAACGCTGCGTGAGAGTGAAGAACGTTTTCGTGGACTGATTGAGAGCACAAGTGATTGGATCTGGGAAGTGGATGCGAACGGTATCTACACATACAGCAGCCCGAAAGTCAAAGATATTTTAGGGTATAGTCCAAAGGAAATCATCGGAATTACACCGTTTGATCTCATGCCTCCAGAAGAGGCAAAATGCGTAGCTGCAAAGTTCAGGACTATCGCTGAGTCCAGGAAACCATTCGAAAGATTGGAGAATATCAATCTGCATAAAGATGGACGACTGGTAGTACTGGAAACAAGCGGTGTGCCAATATTTGACATCAAAGGACAGTTTTGTGGTTACCGTGGTATTGACCGTGACATCAGCAAGCGCAAGAAAGCAGAGGAAGCGCTTCGGGAGAGTGAGGAGCGGCTTCGATTACTGGTAGAAAGCGCCGAAGATATTATTCTCATGCAGGATACAGAGGGAAAATATTTATACTATAATGGACCATCCCTGTATGGCATAGAGCATAATGAAGTAATTGGCAAGACTCCTTTTGATTTTCACAGCCCAGAAAATGCAGCCAAATTTATGGAGAATCTGGAGAAAGTAGTGAAAAGCAGGGAGAGCGTGACTTACGAAAGTCAAGTGGACTGGGGGGGAGAGAAATCATGGTTCATAGATCAAATGTCTCCAATAAAAGATTCTGCTGGTAATATCAAGGGTGTAGTTACTATATCCAGAAACATCGCCGAACGCAAGAAGGCAGAGGAGGCGCTGAAGAGGTCAGAGTTAGAATTAGCAATCAGGAATCGAATCTCCAACATATTTCTTACTATTCCTGATGCTGAAATGTACGGAGAAGTGTTGCAAATTGTTCTGGAAACCTTGAATAGCAAATATGGGGTTTTCGGATACATTGACGAGAATTGGGCATTTGTCTGCCCCTCGATGACCAGAGATGTTTGGTGGCAATGTCATATTCCTGACAAAGAAATCGTATTCCCTCGTGAAAAATGGGGTGGTATCTGGGGCCGGGCTCTTATAGAGAAGAAGAGCATTTATTCTAACGAACCTTTCAACGTACCCAATGGGCATATTCCTATATTCAGGGCTTTAGATGTGCCCATTATACATCGAGGCGAGGTCATTGGAAATCTTCTTGTCGGCAACAAGGCGACGGACTATGATGAGAGGGACCAGGAGTTGCTGGAAACTATTGCCAACCATATAGCTCCAGTGTTGCAAGCAAGGTTAGAGAAAGAGAAAATAGAAAACAAGCGCAAGAAGGTAGAGCAGGCACTTAAAAAAGCTCATAATGAATTGGAGTTACGAGTTAAAGGAAGAACTGCTGAACTCAGGAAGATAAATGAACAGTTGAAACATGAGATAATCGAGCGCGAACTGACAGAAGAAGAATTAAAAAGTTCACGCGAACAGTTACGTAACCTTTCCACACATTTGCAAACAGTGAGAGAAGAAGAAAGGAGGCACATTGCGCGTGAGATTCATGATGAATTGGGAAAAGCGATGATGGTTTTGAAGATGGACTTATCTTGGTTGGAAAATAAATTACCTAAAGGGAAAAAGTCGCTGTTGGAGAAGACGAAATCGATGTCAGGTCTCATTAATGAAACCATTCAGACTTTGCAAAGAATTTCTACAAAATTGAGACCGAGTTTACTTGATGATCTTGGTCTCACGGCAG
>JAUWXV010000304.1 GCA_030616165.1 bacterium
ATCATAAATGATTATTATGTAGAGACAGAACACAAAGTGCAGGCACAGTGTGCAGGCAGCGTTCTGTCCGTTAACATATTTTTGAAAATTATACAAATATAAGAATTAAGGAACTTTTTTTATTTTCTCATTAAAAAAATGATTAACTCCAGTCAAATATTTTTGTAAAAATTACAAAAAAGAACATATGTTATTTAACATGGCACTGGTTGTATTTATGGAAAATTGACTATATTATAAATTTGACAAAATTTTTAAAAAGGGCTTGATAAATCAAGCCCCTACAAATGTAAAATTTTCATATTATTAAATGTATGGGTTAGATTTATCGAATCCAATATTTAATTCATAATGTTTTGAGTTATTTCATGATTCGTCATATTTTGGTAAGTACAGGAATTATTATTGATACCGTTATTCTTGGAATAATATATTTAGTATTATCTCCTGTCGATTTTAAGGGAAAGATATTTGATTTTTTATCGAGATTATGGTCTGTTGTAATACTGTTTATAAGTGGGGTAAAGACTAAAATAATAGGGCTTGAAAATATAGATAGAAATCATTCTTACATAGTTGTATCCAATCACCAATCTTACTTTGACATTCCCGTAATATTAGGATATATCCCACTTTCGGTTCGCATGCTTGCCAAAAAGGAACTTTTCAGGATACCAATTTTCGGGTGGGCAATTTACATAGCAGGGCATATAAGTCTTGATAGAGGAAAGGGTAAGAAGGCGATTGTAAGTCTTAAAAAGGCTGCAGAAAAGATAAAAAAAAAGAAGTTTTCAATAGTGGTCTATCCTGAGGGGACCAGAAGCCATGATGGTGAAGTTAAGCGATTTAAAAAGGGTGCGTTTCGACTGGCGATAGAATCAAAACTCCCTGTTCTTCCAGTATCCATTATTGGCAGTAAAAGGGTAATGTCTAAACACAGTTTCAGGATTAATAAGGGGGAAATAAAAATTATAATCGGAAAGCCTATTATTACTACAGATATAATGAAAGATGATATTATTAAATTAAGAGATATGGCAAGGAATGAAATAATAAAAAATATAGGGATTCAGGATTAGAATGTAACTCCCTCGGTGAATTTTTGATAATTGTTAATATTGAACTTACGATAGTTAAAATTAAAAAATTTTCTTTAAAATCGCCCTTTTTTATAGGTTATTGGGCAATTTTTTAAATATTCAGTCTAATTGTGCTCTCAACAAACAAAAGTAAAGACACGCCATGGCGTGTCTCTGCATAAATCTATATTTTACAATTGAATTTTTTTCAGAATAAAGATTCAAAAACAAATTATTTGGACTTTTTACCAAATAATCTTAAAACAATTATCTGTATTGACATTCCCCCCGCCAAGGCGGGGGGAATGACTTCTTGTGTTAATGATGTTCTTGATTATTTCTAACCTGGATTATTCACAAATTCTGTTTTTGTCATTCTGAAACACTGACTGTCATTCCGAATCCTGTGCTGAACTTGATTCAGTATTGTTTCGGAATCTATCTTCAGATTTCATATTAGATCCTGAAACAAGCCTGTCCTGGCGACAGGCCAGGGTTCAGGATGACAATAGCAGTGACACTCAGCATTGTTTCAAAGGTACTTCTATAGTAACATTAATAATATCAATAATATGCCTAGAAGTTTATGAATTATTCAGGCTAAAAAGGTATTTTTATGAAATCCTATAATTAAAAAAACTGCAAAAGATTTATCATTCATTTTTATCGGAGCGAACGACTCGAAAACCGACATATTGCCCATCAATCAGCCACCACTCACTTCGAGGTCGCTGAGGGTCTCGTTCATTCCATTCAAAAGGCAGTTCCATCCGGCTTGCGCATCGAAGTCTGGATGGAGGATCGTTCCAGAATCCTCCCCGGATTACGGCATCAATTCCATCTTCTGGACCTTGTGGATTGTCTGAAACTTTTTGACCCTTAAATGTCTTATAATAGTCCGGGTCATAAAAATCCGAACAATATTCCAAAACATTTCCGAGCATATCATAGAGTCCAAATGCATTGGGTTGCTTTGACCCAACAAGATTTGTTTTTCCACCGCTGTTTTTATTAAACCAGGCATAATCTTTGATTTTTTCGGAATCATTCCCGAATGGGTACATAGTCGAACTTCCGGCTCTGCATGCAAATTCCCACTCTGCTTCCGTAGGGAGACGATAGTTATCGCCAGTTTTAACTGACAGCCATTCACAGTATTTCTTGGCTGCATGCCAGCTTATCCCCATTGCGGGATTTTTCCCCCGTCCCCAACCATGGTCATAGGGTTCCCATGATGGAGAGGGACGAGTAACTACTTCAATTTTCTTGGAATCTGGGTCAACATCCAATTTGAATGCATAGCATTCGAATTCATTCCAGGTAACCTCGGTTTTCCCAATCCAGAAAGGACTCACCTTTACTCGATGGACTGTGCCTTCGTCAGGGTTCCTGCCTGGTTCATCATCAGGACTGCCCATATCAAATTCGCCCCCGGGAATGTAAATCATATCAAACTTGATGGAGGTGCCTGGAATTTGACAGGTGTAACTTTTGAGTTTATTATCTTCACCAGAAGTCTGAATAAAAAAACTTCCACAAACAATTATGGAAAGAAAAAATCCACCTAAAAATAAAATAAAAAGTCGATTATAGATTGCATGTGCTTTTTCTTTAACTGCGAATGCAATACGATTGGTTATAAACTTTTCCCTGGTTTTATTCATTATTATCTCCCTTTTATCGCAAGGGTTTTGTCAAAATTTAACCACAGAGAACACCCACAGGGCAGGCAGAGAAAATATTCAAAATCAATGAGTTAAGGGAAATACTATTCTCTCCTCTCTGCCTGCCCTGTGGGTGTGCTCTAAATTATTAATGTCTTTATGCCTTTTTTCAATAAGTCTACATTAAAATTAATTAATAACCCTATTCTTTTATTCGTTACCCTCAAATATGTTAATAATTGTGCTTCGTATATTTTATTGATTGCTTCTACTGCTTTCAATTCTATGATAACTTTATCCTCTATCATATAATCTATTCTATGCTTACCTACAACTTTGCCTTTATATTTAAGAGTAATCTCTTTTTGGCGTTCATATACAATATCTCTCAATTTGAATTCATGGGATAATGCTTCCTCATATACATTCTCTAATAATCCGGGACCTAATGTTGAATGAACCTCAATTGCACAAGAAATTATTCTTTCTGTTATATCTTTTAAAGGAAATTCTTTTGGAGTACACCCACAGGGCAGGCAGAGTATTCCTCTGCGTTCTCTGTGGTTTCATATTTTATCCTCGTTTTTCATAGAACTTTTGACATTACCATAGCAAGAAATGTCAATATTTAAAACAAAATACTGAAACAAATAGAAATTATCGACTGTTTACAGACTGCCCCCTGATGAAAACAAGGAGCAGTCTATAAAAGAAACTAAAATTATTCAGCAAACAGGTCATATTCCGCAAATAAAGTAACTACCAACTCTTGGTATTTTTGAACTCCTGGGTGATCGATTTATAAATTGTTTATAGATTATTGGTAGTTCAAAAGTCTTTCTATCTACTTTGAGTTTGAAGATAATACAACCCTTTTAAAACCTTGTGCATAGTCATATAAATAAATTAACTTTATTATTTTTTTATTGTATTGCTGTGTGTTGGTCTTGTGACCAACACACGCACTTTCTCTGTTGGTGACAACACCAATCCGAAGGGCACGCAGAGT
>JAUWXV010000030.1 GCA_030616165.1 bacterium
ATTAAATATTCTATTTTCTACTAATATAGAAGAATTATTAGTTAAAGGGTTAAGAAATCACTTCACTATTATTATTTATAATAAATTGACTATATTAAATTTGCCAAAGCTTTTTAACAATATTGGGTTTATTACATAAAATGAGCGAATATGTATGTTCTCTATGTGATAGAAAATATCCAGTAACCGAATTTCGATATAAATGTGACTGCAGTGGTGTTCTGGAACTAAAGAAACAAGTATCTTTTCCCCTGAGAGAAATCGCAAAAAGGAAGCCGACAATATGGAGATACTTGGAGGCAATTCCAATTGAAAAAAAAGAAAATATAGTTTCATTTGATGAAGGAATGACTCCTCTGATAGATTTCTTTTACAAAGGCTTAAACCTTAAAGCAAAACTCGATTATATCTTCCCAACCGGTTCATACAAAGACCGCGGGGCTTCAGTTTTAATAAGTAAACTTAAAGAAATTGGTGTAAAAAGGATAATCGAAGACTCATCAGGGAATGCAGGTGCTGCAATTGCCGGCTACTCTGCAAAAGCAAAAATTAAATGTGAAATATACTGCCCCCAATCAACATCGAAAGGCAAACTCTCGCAAATCCAACTATACGGTGCAAAAATAAAGAAAATCCCCGGAACAAGGGCAGACACTTCAAATGCGGTTCTGAAAGATGCCGAAAAATTTTATTATGCTTCCCATAACTGGAACCCTTTTTTCCTGGAAGGAACAAAAACCGCCGCATTTGAAATTGCTGAACAATTAGATTGGAAAAGCCCCGATAATATTATATGCCCTATTGGTTTCGGAAGTATATATTTGGGTCTTTATCTTGGATTTAAGGAACTTCTTGAAAATAAGATAATAGAAAGATTGCCTAAATTATTGGGCGTTCAATCCAGTGTCTGCTCTCCTGTATATAAAGCATTCATAAATAAAGATGATAATATACAGAAGTTTATCCAGGAAAAACAAACTATTGCAGAGGGCATTTGCTCGGAAAAACCAATCAGAGATAAACTTATCCTGAAAGCAATAAATCAAACTTCCGGTGCTATTACCTCTGTATCGGATACTGAAATCAAAAATGGGATAAAAATCCTTGCAAAACAGGGATTATTTGTCGAACCAACATCAGCCGTCGTCATTCCAGCAGTCGATAAATTCTATAAACAAAATATTATCAATCCAGAACAAACTACCATTCTTATCCTCACCGGTTCAGGCTTAAAAACAACGGAAAAATTGGTGAAGATTTTTTGAATCTAATATTTAAAATATTTCAATTCTTAAATGAAATAGAAAAATTCAATAAAATTTAGTTACTTAATATCAAAATGACATTGATTCTGTTACTCTTCGGAATGCTTCTACGCATTTTCCATCTTTTATTTGGCTCTTAACGTTTTTTTCAACCAATCTTCGGGTCGCGGGGCTCATTACTGGCGAATATTTATCACTGCTTTTCCCAAATTCTCCTTCTAAGTACTGGCTGACATGTTTACACATAGACTCAATTTTCTTATCGACGTAATCGGAAATATCCACCCAGTAGTCTGGTTCATAAGTACCAAAGAAAAAATAATCCGTCACTGTAAATGGCTGTAAACCTTCATGGGATCTGTGATGAGGAAAGTATAAATAATATGATGCAGCTCTTGCTCCATCGAGAGTAACATAAGCTCCCATTCTGTGGTCAGATTTATGCCACTGCGCCCATTTAACACCAGGATCGTAAGAAAATACTGCATCTGGACGATATTTTCGTATTAACCAACAAACCTTTTCACACAACTCCTTTTCGGGAACATACTCTAATTCACCATCATCATATCCAAGCCAGATGATGTTTTCGGGCGGTAAACCTATTACAGCATTGGCAGCTTCATCTTCTACCTTCCTGATTGCAGCTATCTCTTCTGCAGAAATCGTAGTATCTCGTGTTCCTTTATTTCCAATTGTATATATCACAATATAAACTGTATTTCCATTTTCGATAAGTTTTGCCATTGTTCCTGTACACCAGGTTTCATCATCCGGATGGGGAGCAAACACCAATACAGTTTTCCCACGCCAAGAATCAATGTCCTCCTGTGCAAAAATACTAATTACTGGATAAAAAACAAACATTAAAATGAATAACGTAAAAAAAATTACATTCTTGATTCTCATTTTATTACCTCCTTTTTTTAAATGTCAAATAAAAATTATACTACAAAGATTCTATGAATTTACTATTTTAATCTTTTTTGCCTTTTAAGAAGGTGGAAAAAGGAAAAATCTTTAATGGGTGAGAATATTTGTGAAAATTTATTAAAACAAAAACCAAATGTCAATAAATTATTTTTGTGATATGATAGAAAAAATTGCTACATTGTTGATTGGAAAGTGGGTTGATTATTTAATAAGAATATACGTAAACTTATTGATAAGAAAGTTTCAATTTTTGTTTCATTAATTATTTTTCCAAAGTTTGTAGAAAAATAATATTGTTCAATTAAAATTTTAATTTCTGAAATTAACTTGACAAATAAAATTGGAATTTCTATATTTCTCATAGTCATTGATTCTTTTAATGGGTTGATCTATGGATGGAGGAATATGTAAAGCGGACACAAAGGCGAATTAAAGAGTTTTCAATAACATCTCGTTCATTGGAATTGTTCTAAATTATAAAGTAGTTTTAGTAGTGTCTCTTCTTTTATATTTAAAATTAATAATATGTTTTAATAATAAGAGGCCTTCGCAATGAACAGACGAATATTTCTTAAAAATTTATTATCAGGATTTTTTGGGATCACTTTTATTCCCGGTATGCTTAAGTCGAAAAGCAATTTGAATAAGGACTTTTCGGTTATATCAGGAAAAAATGACAAAAAAAATGTAATAGTAATTCTTACCGACAGTATGCGTGCTGACCATTTAGGATTTTATGGTAATACCTGGATAAAAAGCCCCAATCTTGATAAATTTGCATCAGAATCTTTAGTATTCGACCGTGCCTATTGTGAGGGGCTTCCGACACTTCCAACAAGGACAGCAATGTTCACTGGAAAATTCACGTTCCCATTCCGTGGCTGGCAGAGGCTTGAAGAAAGCGATGTTCCGCTGGCAGAAATCCTCTGGAATAAGGGATTTACAAATGCCCTAATAACAGATACTTATCATATGCACAAACCCAAAATGTCATACGAAAGAGGATTTGATTATGTCCAGTGGATTAGAGGACAGGAAGGCGACCCTTATATTGTGGATGAAGATATTAAAGTCAACCTTGAAAAATATTTCAAAGGAAACGGGCAAAAAAATGAAGAAACTGTCAGAAGACAGTTGATACAATATCTGAAGAATGTTTCCTGGTGGAAAGGAGACGAAGACCATTTTATTGCACAGGCTGCCAAAGCCGGGATTAAATTCTTGAAGGAACAGCCTCGCAACCGAAATATTTTCCTCTGGCTTGATTGTTTTGACCCACACGAACCCTGGGACCCACCCCCACCATTTAATCGAATGTATAATCCTGACTATAAAGGTATTGAACTAATACACCCTATACCGGGAGAAGTAGAAGGATATCTTACTAAAGATGAATTAAAACAGGTCAAAGCACTCTATGCAGGAGAGGTAACCCTTGTTGATAAATGGATTGGGATATTTCTTGATGAACTGAAGGATATGGGATTTTTTGAAAATTCCCTGATAATTTATGTTTCAGACCATGGAGAGCCCCTCGGAGAGCACCGCATCGTCAGAAAAGCAAGACCCTGGCCTTACGAAGAACTCGCCAGGATTCCCCTCGCAATTAGACACCCTGAAGGATATGGTTCAGGAAAACGATTTGGCGGTTTTGTTCATACATGTGATATTATGCCTACAATCCTTGATTTTTTGGAAATCAAAAAACCTGAAGACCTGACAGCAAAAAGTATTTTACCTATACTAAAAGGAGAAACCGAAAAAGTACATAAGTTTGGACTCAGCGCATACTTCAAAAGTGCCTGGAGCATAAGAGATGAAGACTGGACATATATCAAGTGGCTCGAAAGAAGCAGAAGAGATGCAGGATTTACTCCCTGGACACTTGGTGGAACTCTTGGTGCACCAACAAACCCGGAACTCTATTTCAGAAGAGACGACCCATACGAACAAAATAATATCATCAATAAAGAACCTGATAAAGCAGAAGAATTAAGCAGAGAACTTGAAGCGTTTGTGAAAAAATTATAGTTTATTAAATAAGCATAGGTGAATCATGAAAAAAGAAAAAGATATTAAAAAATATGTGAAAGACCGATATGGAAAAATAGCATCCGAAGGAAGTTCCTGTTGTCCGAGTAGTTGTTGCACCCCTGACATTATAAAACAAGAAAAATCTTTTGGATATTCAGAACAAGAAATAGAAAACCTGCCTGAAGATGCCGTGATGGGACTAGGATGCGGCAATCCAACTGCATTGGCTGAATTAAAAGAAGGTGAAACTGTTATGGACCTTGGCTCTGGTGGAGGAATTGATGTATTTCTTGCAGCTCAGAAAGTTGGTGAAAAAGGGAAAGTTATTGGTGTGGATATGACACCTGAAATGATCCAAAGGGCAAGAGAAAATGCAAGAAAAGGAAACTACAATAATGTTGAGTTCAGACTCGGTGAAATTGAAAATTTACCCGCAGCGAACGATTCTGTCGATGTTATTATCAGCAATTGCGTTATCAATCTTTCACAGGATAAATTAGCAGTTTATAAGGAAATTTACAGGATTCTGAAACCTGAAGGCAGGATTCTCATATCTGATTTAGTAACTGAAGGAGAACTCCCGGAAGAAATCCGAAAGAGCTTTGCAGCCTGGGCTGAGTGCATTGCAGGAGCTCTGGAGAAGAAGGAATATCTGGACACAATCAAAAAAGCAGGCTTTAGGGATATTACTGTCGTTGCTGAACAACCTTTTAACGAACAGGGAATGGACATTAGACTTATTGGAAAAATCTTAAGTATCCAGGTAAAGGCTTATAAATAAAGTGAAAAAGTAATCTTGTGAAAATTATTCCGAACATTTAGGTTGTATAAATTTCTCCTCGCAAGAGGAGAAATTTAAGTATAAGTTTTTTGTGCAACTTTTTTACAAAAAATTTGCGAATTTTAAAATTTATCTAATTCCTTATTAATCTTTGACATTAATTTTAAATGATATAAATATATTCAGCATATTGTTGGAAAGTCAATCTCGCTCATAACCATTCGAACATCATTCGAGTCTATAGATAAATGTAATAACACCCTCTTGCATAACCTGCGGTGCTTCTTGCTCAAAAGAATTAAACTGCCATTCCTTTAGAGAGTTAATTGCAATATTTTCAAGTATGGTATTTCCTTTCCGTAAGGGTAAAATTTCCCCGACTGTACCATTGGGAAAGACCTCGAATCTAAGCCTTATAACTGCGGTTTTATTAATCCCTTGAGGATAAACAGGCAAATTCCCTCTGACTTTTTCTCTTTGACCTCCCACCCATTCAATCGTATAAGACTGAATCGCCGACACATTCATACCGGTCTCTCTCGATATGGTATCTGCTTGAAAAGTTCCGGTTATGCTCATATTTTCAACATCAAAATTTTCTGTTACTTCCCCAAACAGACTTAAAATATTCTCAGGAGATTCGCGCTCTGGTTCTCCACCTATCTCTATTTTATCGCCCAATCTCACCGGAGACTCATTTGCAAATATCTTTTCTTTTTCTGCAACTGGAATTTCCGGTACCTCTATATCAACCGTTCTTCTTTCGGGGAGTTCGACAACCTCTTTCATTTTGATACTGATTGTTTGTACACCAGTCGGCTTTGAGGTTCTCGGAGGAGGAGGAGTATAAACCTTGCCTTCGGTTTCGCCTGCCGTAACTGTGGTAAACGTAAGTTCAAAAAATTCAGGCAATTGAGGACTTAAATCAATACCTATTTTTAAAAATACAAGTGCTAAAAAAATATGAAATGCTGATGATACAATATAGCCCCTGTATTCTCTTTTTTCACTCACTTTTTGGCTCCGTTGCTATAGAAAATCTTTCAAATCCGACATTTTTTGATATATCCATAACATCTACCGCACTCTGTAAAGTTACATCCCTATCGGCTTTTATTACGACTACCTGTTCCGTTCCAAAAGCGAATTTTTGCTGCAAAAGTGCCGGAAGTGATGATAATGTTACTCTTTCTTCATTTAAATAATATGACCCGTCACGTGTAATACTTATAGTAATATTTTTTTCCGATGTCATCTCCGTAGTTTCCGACCTCGGCAATTTTACCTTTATTCCCGGCTGAACTATAAAGGTCGATGACAAAAGAAAAAATATCAAAAGTAAAAAGATAATGTCTGTTAATGACGAAAAATTAAAAGTTGTGAGTAATTTGTTCTCTACCTTTAAATTCATCTTCCTTCTCCGAATAAAGTAATTCAATTATTTCATTAGAGCCAACTTCCATATCATAAACGATTCTTTGAACCTTGCCTAAAAGAATATTGTAAAAAAAATATGAAGGGATGCCCACAGAAAGCCCAAATGCAGTTGTTAACAATGCTGTCCATATTCCCCCTGCAAGAACGGTGGCATTTACATTTCCTGCTAATCTTTCAATCTCCATAAATGCAATAATCATTCCCGCTACAGTTCCCAAAAATCCCAATAATGGTGCAACACCTGATATAGTCGCAAGAAAACCAAGATTCTTTTCCAGATTGTAAACTTCCTCCCTTCCCGCACCCTCAATAGTCTCTTGAACCTCTTTTTTATCTCGATGATGTTTTGCAATTCCCTTTTTTAATACCTTGGGCAGTGAACCTTCGGTCCTTGAGCAGAGTTCTATTGCATCCTCAACGTTATCCTTCAATATCAAATTCTTTACCCTCATGATAAAATGGCTTGCATTAATCCTTGCTTTTCGCAAAATCAGGAACTTTTCAACTATTATTGCTACCGCAATTATTGAGCAGATTAAGATTAATACCATTATAATAATGCCTGACATGCCACCTCTGGCAAACATTGATAATAAATTGGTCATTTCCCCTCCATATTAAGTAAACAATTCTTATAAAAAATTTTAAAAAATATATAATCTTTGCAATAATATAACCAAAATTTAATAAAATATCTACTTTCTTTTGAAAAAAAAAGTAATTTCTGCCAAAGTCTAAACCAGCAGAGCCGTCTGAGGCAGAAAAGAAAACTTTAGACTTATTCCTTATCCTTGCGATGCAAGGATAAGGAATATATGTGAGTTTTTTGGGACACCTTTTTTTCAAAAAAGGTCTCTATTTTCATTACCAATAATAACTTATATCCCCTGCTGAGACCATATCCGGCTGGTCGTAACCATTTCTGGTCTCATACTTCTGGTTGAAAAGATTAAAAATCTTTGCCGAAATCGCTATCTTTTTACTCAGTCTTATACCAATCGTCATATCAGCAAGAAAATAAGGGTCAAGTTCTCCGCCTCTGATTGCCGAGATAAATCTCTTTCCCACATACCTCCCTGTAAGTTCAAACTTTGCACGACCGCCGGGTGATATATCAAGCGTAAAATCCCCACTCACATTCGGATGATATGGAACATTCGGAATAATATCAATAATATCTAAGGGTATAGTGTATTCCAATTTGCTGTAATCAAGAACTCCTGCTGATACCCACAGTGTCAGAACATCCGACTGCTGCCAATTCATCAAAAATCGAATCCCCTGGAGCTGGGTTTTGTAATTATACTCTAAATACCAAATACCAATCAAAGGTGTTGGATTTATTAATGAATATGTATTTCTTTGTTCAACCTCTATCCCAAAGTTTTCAAATTTCTGAAAGAGATAATAGACCTCCCAGTTAAAATTCTGCAATTTTCTGTTTTTCCAACCGACCTTAAAACTTAAAGGAGTATCAACATAAGAAAAGTTTGTATGCGTTCTTATATATCTATTTTTATTTAGGGCAGTTATCATATTGACAATAGACAAATCTGGAGCAAATTCGCCGTAGATTTCTCCAAGTCCTGGAATTGAGTTTGCCAGGCTTGCATAAGGATAAAACCTCGTCAATTTCTCATCATTGGTATCGGTAACATTGAATACATTAACACCAACCTTAAGGCGAAAAACACTCTTTATATTACCTTCTATCTCAAAGTTCCCTTTCAATAAATCAATTCTGCTCCATTCATCGTTGCGATTTAAAAACTCCCCGTCGTAAAAAACCTCTCCCTTTATTAAAGAACTCCCCGCAATCTTCTTCACTGAAAACCTTCCATTAAGTCCCCTTTCCGGTGCTTCTTCAAAATCCTTTACCTTTCCAATCCTCCCCCCTGCCTCGAAACCAATATCCCAGGAAGCCCATCTCCTGAAATTAGTCTGGAACATCCCATTTAAAAACTTTGTATTTCGCTCAACATCGCTATATAACTGAGAACCATAAAATTTATACATCCCTTGAGTATAATCCAGACTTAAAACTCCCGTTATTCCCTCTGCAAACCTGTGAAAATCGTTGAAACTTACCATCCCTTTATACATATCAGCATTTTTCCTGAACCCGCTTGTCCTTCGGAAATCCCCACCAATCAAAATATTGTCATTTTTATAAACCTTTTCAATCTGCGCTCCAATATCGAGTTCATTATATCTTCCGTATGTCAGATGAAAAAAATTCCCCTCTTCAAACTCCGGGATTTTTATCGTCTTCGTATATTTAACGCCTATATCTTCAAACGGTTTCCTGGGGATAACCTCTGGAATATCTGAAACCGTCTCCTCTTTACCTTTCAAAACTTCAGGACTAACCTCCAAACTCTTTTCTGCAGGTTCTAACTTTATCTCCTCTTTACCGGTAATGATAAACTCTTTCATATCAATTGTGGGAAGTTTCCTTTCAGGTATGACTTTTTCCTCTTTTTCTGTTTCCATTCTTTGTGGAGCAGGAACAATCTTTTTCTCAACACCAGTCGTATCCTGAGAAAAAGAGTATCCAGACATAAAAACAAATATGACTAAGAAGTAATAAATAATTTTTTTCATTTTTTTCTGTTTTCTGGTTTTAAAAATATATTTTAAACTTATTTTACTTACCTTCTAAGGTTGTCTATCCTCTCTCTTACAATTAATCCAATTTCATCCCCTTTATGTTTTCTTAAAATCTCTTCATACAATTTTACGGCCTCTTTTGGTTTACCAATTTCCTCAAGGCACTCTCCTGCCGTTAAAAGTGAATTTGTAATCCATTTATCATAGGCAGGATAAATATATTTCACTTTCAGGAACTCCTGGTATGCTTCCTCCAGAGAACCCTCTGCCTTTTTGACCTCCCCAATATGAAACTGCGCCTCCGCTGCTATTTCATCTATCCTCTTCTTAACCACGTAATCAAAGAGTTCCAGTGCATCCTCATAGTTATTTTCATTCAAATATACAATCCCAAGCGAATTTCTGCATCTGTCAGCGATGATACTGTCAGTTTCTTTTGAGATTGCTTCTTTAAACAATTCTTTAGCCCTTTCCACATTCCCCATACTGTTATACGCAACTCCCTCTTCATAGAGAGCCTCGATAACAGATTCTGAATTCGGATATCTCGATCTAAGGTTCTTATATGTGAGAAGAGCAGCAGTAAAATCTTTTATATCAGAATATATCTTTCCTATTCTCATCAGAGATTCTGGAGCAAGGGAATGCCTTGGATATCTTTCTGCCACAACCGTATAAGACTTTACAGCAAGGTCTTCTTGACCAAGTTCCTCCTGAGACCTCCCAACCCAGTAATATGCATCAGAAACATGGTCACTTTTTGAATATCTGCTTATTAAAATCTTATACTCGCTAATCGCCATCTCAAAATCCCTCCGCCCAAAGTAATAATCACCCTTCTTTTTTTGAAGGTCAGCATTAATTTTATTTTCAGGATACCTCGCTATGAAATCTTCAACTCTCCTCAGAGCCTCCTCAGGATTGCCCATCTGTCGATAGCAGTAAAATATCCCGCTTATTGCATCACCAACCAGACTGCTCTCGGAAAAATTTTCTAATATCTGCTGATATGAATCAATTGCCTCCCGATACCTGCCAAGATTATAATAACTGTCGCCAATCTCATAATACGAATCATCAACAAATTCACTCCCAGGATAGTTTATTCTCAAATTTTCAAATTCTTCTACTGCTTTTAAAAAATTTGCTTCACTGAAATATGACCTTGAAATCAATAACTGTGCGTCATCTGCATACTCTGATTTCGATGCGGTTCTTAAGATAGAACTGCACTCTGATATAGCCGAATCATAATCCTCAAGACGATAAAAACACTCCGCTATTCTGAAACTGGAAAGTATCTTATCATCAAGCACTTTTGACGCCCGTGTAACTACTCTATAATAATTTATAGCCAATTTAAAATCTTTCTTGGAAAAATAGCAGTCCCCCAGTCTAAAACTCGCATCAATTAATATATCCGCATTTTCTGGATATTTCTCCACAACTGCTTTAAAATCGCTTATCGCCCTGTCGGTATTCCCCACTTTTAAATAAGCATATCCCCTACCATAATAAGCATCGGCAATCCGTTTGCTCTTAGGGAAATTATCGATTAAAGAGGTGTATGATTTCAGAGAATTTTCATAATTCCCGCTCCTGTAATATCCTTCCGCTGACCAATACCAACAGTCAGGTGCAAATTCTCTCTTACTGAACTTTTGGGCATATTCTCTATATCCATCAGCAGCATCCTTATACCTCCCCAATTTATAATAACAGTATGCAGTTTGATAGATTGACGAGGATACAAGTTCATTATCAGAACTTCCGGATGTAATAAGTTCATAAAGTTTAACAGCATCTTCAAGTCTATAAGCGCTATCATTCTGGTTGAGAGAAATATAACATTCAGCAGCCATCTTAACTGCTTTATAATAATATTCACTCTCGGAATAATCATTTTTTAATTTTAAAAAATTTTCAAGGGCAAATTTATAATCTTTTTCCTCATAATAATCAATCAGACCTATTTCGAAAAGTGCCTCATCCGTAACATCGCTTTTGGGAAATTTTCCAACCAATTCTTGGAAAATATTTTTTGCCTCTTGAAAATTTTCCACCTCCTTCAGTGCTTTCCCCTGCCTGAATAAACTCCTCAATCCAAGATTACTGTCATCCTCCCTTTCATAAACCTCAGCAAACGCCTTAGCAGCATTAACATATCTCTTTTCATTATAAAAAGTCCAACCTAAATTATATATTGTCTGATTAACTAACGGGTCTTTCGGAAATTTATTTACGAAAGATACAAAGTTTTCTCTTGCCTTTGTGTTATCACCCAAATGATAATATGAATCTCCTAAAAAATACAACTTCTTGGAAAGATAAACTTTGTCCAGACTCTTATCCTTTTCAAGAATGTCTATTACTTGCTTATAATCTTCTAATAAATAAAGCAACTCACAAAGATGATTTATCGTTATTTGAGGAACAAGAGGATTATCGGGGTAAATTTTTAAAAATTCTTTATAATAAGTAACAGCATCCTTATGATTATTCATTTTCTGATGAGCATATCCCAAAGAATAAAGAGCATAATCGGCAATTGAACTTTGAGGATAATTTTTAACGACATCATTATAATATTTTAAAGCATCTTCATATTCTTTCAGATTAAAATATGACTCCCCAATCCAATAATTTGCATCCCCTACTAATTTACTATCTGGATATTCTTTTAAAAATCTATTTAATTGTTCAATTGCTTTTTGATAATCCCTCTTTCTGAAATAAGACTCACCAATTCTATAACTCGTGTCATCAGCGTAAATACTGAATGGATATTTTACAGTAAACTCCTGATATATTCTAATCGCTTCTATATACTCTTTAAGGAAAAAATGGCACTCAGCGAGTTTAAACAATACATCTTCGGTCCTTGTACTTTTGGGGTAATCATTCAAGAATCTTTCGAATCGCACCTTAGCTATTTGATAATTACCATCTCTATAAAGACCATCACCAAAAACATAATCCCTCTGCTCTTGAATCTGGTCTGTTTGACCAAAGATATTTGTAAATATTATTGTAAGAATAAAAAATAATAAAAAAATTCTCTTCAATTTAAAAAACACCTTTATTTATTAAATCATTATCCATAATTTTAAAAATTCTTTCCGGAATTTAGTGATGATATAAATTTTTAAAATAAAAATGAATATTAACGTTAATGTGTTAAATTTCGTGTAAAATTGGATTTAATGTAGGGGCAGAACATTGTTCTGCCCTTACAATAAATGGTGAATAAAAATATAGCAATAACGGGAAATTTTCCTAAAATTATTTAATTATCACAAAAATTCAGAAAGACCCACTTAAAAAATTCTAAACAATAATTTAATGAATATTTATCATTATTCAAAACAATTTGATTTTTTTTCATAAAAATTAATATAATTAAATAATGTTGTCAAGGAATAAATTGATAAATTTAAAGCGACAAGTTTAACTTGATTTTATCATTTTTTTTCAACAAATTTGAAACAAATCATATAATATTTAAAGACTTTCTAAATTAATCAATAGTTTTACTATACTTTAAATTCAGAAAAAAAATGAAAGAATTTGACAGACTGGTAGAAATAATGGAAATGGTGAGGAAAGACTGCCCGTGGGATAAAAAACAGACTCATTTGTCCCTGATGCAGTACCTTTTAGAAGAGACTTATGAAGTAATAGAATCAATAGAAGAGAAAAATGATGAAAATCTTAAAGAAGAATTGGGAGACCTTCTTATTCAGATTATCTTTCATTGTATAATTGCTAATGAAAGAAAAAAGTTTGATATTAAAGAAGTTATGACAAGTATCAGCGATAAACTGACCAGAAGACATCCTCATGTTTTTGATAATTTGAAGGTGTCAGATGAAAGTGAAGTCCTGCATAATTGGGAAAAAATAAAACTAAGTGAAGGCAAAACTTCAACCCTTCAGGGAGTACCAAAATCACTTCCTGCACTCCTTAAAGCATCAAGAATCCAATCAAAGGCATCAAGGGTTGGATTTGACTGGAAAGAATATAAAGATGTATTTAAAAAAGTCGAAGAAGAACTCCAGGAACTAACAAATGCAGCAGAAATCAACAATAAAGATAAAATTGAAGAGGAGTTAGGAGACTTCCTCTTTTCTGTCGTCAATATTTCACGTTTCCTTCATATAAATCCGGAAGATGCACTCCGAAGAACTATCAACAAATTCGTTAAAAGATTTACCTTTATCGAACAGGAAATCTCAAAACAAGGGAAAAAACTTGAAGATGTTTCTCTTGAAGAGATGGACAAAATATGGGAACAATCAAAAGATTTACTTTCCTAGATGTATAAGAACATTTTAATAAGGAGAAAAATAGTAGTGTCAAAAGTTCTATGAAAAATGAGGATATAATATGAAACATTTAAGGTATTTTATATGGTTGCCTCTAACTCTTATATTACTTTTCGCGTCATCAGTTTCAGCGGATGTGAAACTTCCTGCTGTAATCGGGGATAATATGGTTCTTCAGCAAGGCATGAAAGTACCAATCTGGGGAATGGCTGAAACTGGAGAACATGTCACTGTCACCCTCGGTAGTCAACGAATAACCGCCACAGCAAACGATAATGATTACTGGAAGGTCAATCTCAACCCAATGGAAGCAGGGGGACCATTCGAGATGCACATAGTCGGAAACAATACAATCACGCTTCACAATGTAATGGTTGGTGAGGTATGGGTTTGTTCGGGTCAGTCCAATATGTGGTGGCCCGTCAATAGATCAGCCATTCCAGAGTACGAGATAGCCAAATCTAAATACCCTATGATAAGGCTGTTTACCGTAAAGAGGCAAGTTGCTGGCACTCCACAGAATCATGCTGAAGGAGAGTGGCTCGAATGCAGTCCACTAACAGTCGGGGATTTCTCAGCAGTTGGATACTTTTTTGGTCGAGAACTTCACAAGACCTTGGGTATTCCAGTCGGACTAATCCACACCTCTTGGGGTGGCACACCGGCTGAAGCGTGGACAAGTTTACCGACCCTCAAGTCTGAATCCGACTTTAAACCTATACTCGACCGCTTTGAGCAGGCGATGAAAATCTATCCTCAGGCAAAGGAAAAGTACGAAAAACAGATGACCAGGTGGAAGCAAGAAGTCAAAAAGGCAAAAATCGAGGGCAAACCGGAACCAAACCAAACCAGACAGCCCCTCGGCCCAGAGCACCAGCACCGACCCGCAGGGCTTTATAATGGCATGATAGCTCCCGTTATACCTTATGGAATCAAGGGGGTCATCTGGTATCAGGGTGAATCAAACGCAGGCAGAGCATTCCAGTACCGAAAATTATTCAAGGCAATGATTCAGGATTGGCACCGTTCATGGAGACAGGGCAATTTCCCGTTCTTATTCGTACAACTGGCAAATTACATGGAAATTCAACCCCAACCAGTCGATGACGAATGGGCTGAACTCCGTGAAGCACAATTGATGGCACTTGCATTACAAAAGACAGCCATGGCAGTTACTATTGACATCGGTGAAGAAGACGACATCCATCCAAAAAATAAACAAGAAGTCGGTCGTCGTCTATCCCTTGGTGCATTGGCAATTGCATACGGTCACGATATTGAATATTCCGGACCAATCTACGATTCGATGTCCATCGAGGATGATAAGATACGCCTGAAATTCAAACATATTGACGATGGGCTGGTAACAAAAGACAACGAACCGTTAAAAGGCTTCGCAATTGCAGGAAAAGACCATAAGTTTTTCTGGGCAAATGCAGAGATAGATGGCAGCGAGCTCGTAGTATGGAGTAACCAGGTTCCAAAACCTGCGGCAGTTCGTTATGCCTGGGCAGGTAATCCGGTATGTAACCTCTATAACAAGGTGGGACTGCCGGCTTCCCCATTTCGCACTGATAACTGGCATGGAATCACGGTGGACAAAAGATAATATGTATCCTTTCAATTCCAGGTTTAATATTAATAACGTTATTTATTAACGTTATAATAGGATTTCATAAAAATACTCTTTTAGAAATGATTAAATTTCATTAACCCCTAACTTCAGTTAGGGGTATATTAGATGATATTACATCATTACAAACCGTTTCAACGGTTTTTCACAAAATTATTGACAAAAAGAAAATTTTTATTATATTTAAATACCAAAAGCGGGTGAAACTCAGTCGGTAGAGTGCAAGCTTCCCAAGGCATATAAATTGAGTGTTTTTAAACACTCAATAAAAAAATAAATACCAAAAGCGGGTGTAACTCAGTTGGTAGAGTGCAAGCTTCCCAAGCATATAAATTGAGTGTTTTTAAACACTCAATAAAAAAATAAATACCAAAAGCGGGTGTAACTCAGTCGGTAGAGTGCAAGCTTCCCAAGCTTGATGTCGCGGGTCCGAGCCCCGTCACCCGCTCAATAAAACTGATTTGTAAATACATTAAAATATAGTTTGAAAATGAATTTTTATTTAGTAAATTTAAACAATATTTTTTATATTTAGAAAAATTGCCAAAGATTTGGGGTTTCTGCCAAAGGCGGATTCTATACTGCAGACGAGCCCCGCCACCCGCTCAATAAAGCCTATTTGTAAATACATTAAAATATAGTATGAAAATGGATTCTTATTTAGTAAATTTAAAAAATGTTCTTTTTATATTTAGAAAAATTGCCAAAGATTTGGGGTTTCCTCCAAAGGCGGATCCGCCTACGGTGGATGAGCCCCGCCATCCGCTCATAGAATATAAAGGCGACGTAGCCAAGTGGTTAAGGCGGAGGTCTGCAAAACCTCTATTCATCGGTTCGACTCCGATCGTCGCCTCAATTTTTATTTTACGCCTGGGTGGCGGCGGAATTTGGTAGACGCAAGGAACTTAAAATTCCTTGTCCTTTCTAGGAAGCACCGGTTCGATTTCGGCTCTCAGTACAAATCTTAAATTTATAAATGAATTAAGCTAATTTCTTATTTCTTATTTTTAAACTTTCCTGGTAGATAGAAATAATATTAATAACCTTCTAGTTTTTATAACCATAAATAAATTTTTTATTCTATTCGCTGACTTGTAATGCTTCCAGACAACCTATAAGAATATATTAAACATTGTCTTACAGTTAATATTAAATGAGATTATTCAATCCCATTAAACAAAAAAATTATAAAATTAAAAAAAATACTTGACAATAAAAAAATACTTTCTATATTTAGAACAGATAGAACAAATAAAACAATTGAAACAATTGAAACAGTTAGAATAATATTAAAATTACTTCTTGAAAATTATTTTTGTGAGAAATTATAAATGTTAAAAGATATTTTTACTACGACAGAGGTTGCCAATATTTGTAGAGTCTCCCGAATGACAGTAAATCGATGGCTTAAAGAGGGTGATTTAATGGGTTATAAATCTACTCCCAAATCCAATTGGAGGATTACTAAAAAAGACCTTAAAAAATTTATGCAATTTAATAATATTCCAATGAATTTGTTAAAAACCGATAAATTAAAAATCCTAATAGTAGATGATGAGATAGATATAACTTCTTTTATTTCAGAAGTTTTAGAAGAAGAAAGAAATTTAGAAACCGATACAGCCAATTCAGGATTTAAAGCAGGAGTAAAATTAACAGAATTTAGACCCGATATGGTAATACTTGATATAGTCTTAGGTGATATGGACGGTAGAGAATTTTTTGAGCATATTAGAGAAAATCCCGAATTTAATGATATAAAGGTTATCGGAATTTCAGGGCAAATTGATCCTTCTGAAGAACAATCATTACTTGACCAAGGATTTAGTGCTTTTATAAGAAAGCCCTTTATGATAAAAATGCTTAAAGAAAAAATTTTTGAGGTGTTAGAGAAATAATATTACAATTTGCAAGGGATTACTTTAATAAAAAGGTTGATGTTATTTATGATGAAACTTAAGTGGGAATTTAAAATAATTTTATATTCTTTGTTATTATTTAGTGTTTTACTCACAAAAGAATATGCTGCTGTTCTTGTAAATCCTTTTTTACAGTCTAAACAGAAAAGATTGTATATGGTAAGAAGGGGAAATTTAAGGGAAAGTAATAATATTAATAGTTCTATTATTACTATGCTGGATAGCGGCACAGTGGTGGTGGCAATTGAAAATGATGAGGTTGACAACTGGTTTCATGTATCATTGGAAGATGGAACAATAGGATGGATATATTACTACCTTTTAAGCTCATATGAGGATGATTATCAGGAAAAAGGTGGATTAGAAGAAATGGTTGTGAAGGTTGACGATGAGTCGGAAATGAAATCAGAGGAAGTAAAAAAAGAAGATTATAAAGTGGAATCGGAAGAAAATGCAAGTTTACAGTTAGATAGAAAACCTCTGTCTGAGAGTGTTCCCCAAATAATTGAAAATCCAGTAAATAAATATTTATTGGTTTTAATTGCATTTTTGTTGCTAACGAACGTAAGTTCGGTTTTGTTGTTCTATAAGTCCAATAAAAAGTTACGAAGTATTTTAATAAGAAGTAAAGGAATAGAATTAGAGAATTATAAGAAGGAAAATGAAAAATTAAATAAGAAAGTCTCCTTTCTTGAGAAAAAAATAAGTCAACTGGAAAAAGAGATAGAAGAAGGTATTCAGGTTGTGGAAAGTGAGGAATCTGAGGTTGAAACATTTGATTCAGAATCAAAAATTTCTGACCAGGAAGAAGAATTAGATAGAGAAATCGATAGTCCACTGAATTTATATAAAATTTATATGCATCAGTTTGTCAAAAAAATAAGGGAGAGTTATTCTTGAGAAATTATAGATAATTTTTAAATACTTATTGATTTTTTTTTATTTTTTTTTTATTATATTTATATAAAAAGTTGAAGTTTTATTTTTAATTTTTAGAAATATTTTTCAAATACAAGTTATAACATTAGAATTATTAATTAGTTACTATCCCTCCCACAAAGTGTTATAAGTAAAGTATTTGACATTTGTCATTTATCCTTAGACCATTATATATTTAGTCTGTTATATAAATGTGTTAATATATCTTAAAGGTAAACAATTATGGGACTCAGAGAATTAAAAAATCAGATATTATATGAGATAAAAAAAATGGAAGAATTTCCCTCTGAAATTCAGGAAATTGAACCTTCTGAAACTATTGATGCAAAATTAGAAAAGGATACACCTGGGATTTTCGAACCTGTTCAGAAAATCGAATCAGCAAGAGATGCAAAACAGGAAATTATACAACCGGAAACTATTAAAACAAAATTAGAAAAAAGTGAGCCAGAAAGTTTAGAGGCGGATAAGAAAATTAAATTAGCAAGGGATGTAAAACAGGTTTTAAAGGATATCATCCATCATTTGGAACCGGAATATTTACCACAAAAATCTTATTATCCCTTAAAAGATGCTTCAGGGCTTTTTAATAAATTTGATATAAAAAGGGTTTCAGGAAAATCTGGAACAAAATTTTATAAAGAATATGATATCCCCACTGGTTTAAAGTCAAGGTTTGGTATATTTAAGAAATATTCTGAAGAAGATAAACCAAAAGAAGGTTTTGTTTTTCTGCCGGAAGTAGAGAAGCCCTTGGAGAGTGTGATTAAAAAAGATGTTTTTACCATAAAAGGCATGCATGAACGTGTAAAAAAGGAGAATGAGGTAAAGGAAGATGTTAATAGCCAAAACAAAGGTAGAGGCGCGATTATTGATATGAAAAAAGACAGGAAAATAACTGAAAAAGGAGAAAGTAAAGATAATAGTTAAAGTCAAGCGGATGAGAAAGAAAATGCCCTTTAAAAAATGTAATATAATTATATGAAATTTATAGAAAAACTGGGGATTAAAAATTTAGGTGCACATAAGTCTTTTACATCTGTTTATTCTTACAGGGAATGGACTGATATGCATAATATTAATTGGGAAAGAAAAATAACGGACATCGATTCGCTTTTGAAAGAAGCCAAACATTTATTGGAAAAGTTACTTAATGTTTATGATAATTCTTAAATATGGATAAGTTCGCCTTTAAAAATGATAACTCGGGAGAAAATGTTAGAAAAACTTTGAAAACGCTTGATTTATTAGAAAAAAAAATTGGTTCTTTACTCAATAAATTAAGGAAGTGTGAAATTGAAAATAGGGAAATGAAATCAGAAATTGATAATTTACGTAAAGAAAACTCAATTCTACGAGATAACACCAGATACAGTTCAAAATTAATAGAGGAACTTTTAAATAAGTTTGATGAATTGGGGATTTAGTTGAATGTAATTTAAAATTATAAAATTTATCGGAGGTATGTATGAATGCAGAAAAGAATGTCAATATTTTAGAGACAAAAAAAGAATCATCAAATATTCTTTATTTTGGTCTTGATTTGGGCACTTTTCAGAGTGCATTAGCAGCAAGTTCAGGGTTAAGAGTAAATGTTGGAAGTGTCGTAGGTTGGCCCAAGGATTTTATTTCTTACAAACTTCTTAATAAACAGATAGTGTTTGGTGAGGAATGTTTAAAAAATCGTCCATCCTTAGATATAGTTTACCCGCTGGAAAAAGGGGTTGTAAAATATAGGAATACAGATTTTGCTGAAAAACGAGAAGAAGAAAGAGTGACATCTGCGGCTGAAGAACTTATAAGACATCTTTTAAGTTTAGCGGAAGCGAGGGAAGGTCAGAAAATATATGCTGTTGTCGGTTCTCCTGCAAAGGCGAGTATGGAAGATAAACAGGCGATTATCAGTGCTTCTGAGGGATTAGTCGATTCTATTTTGGTTGTTTCGGAACCCTTTTTGGTAGCCTATGGTCTCGGGATATATGGTTTTGCAATCATTGTTGATATTGGAGCCGGAACACTTGATATATGCAGGATGCATGGAACAATACCTGATGAAGAAGACCAGAGAACCTTGTATACTGCAGGAAATGAAATAGACAAAAAGTTATACGAATTAATGAAAGAGAAGGTTTCTGGCATTCAACTTACCCCAAGTTTATCGCGAAAGATTAAGGAGGAGTATGGATTTGTGGGAGAAGGTCAGGAGACGGTGAATGTTGATTTTTATGTGGATGGGAGATTGGAAACAATTGATATTGCAAATGAATTAAAGGAGGCATGTTCTATTATTATTCCTGAAATTTGCGATAATATCAGAGAATTAGTTGTAAGTTTTGACCCTGAATATATGGGTGAACTGACAAAAAATATTATTCTTGCCGGTGGTTGCAGTCAGATAAAAGGATTGGCTCATGAGATTGAAACCAACCTTGCTGATTTGGGTTCTGTGAGAATCAATGTGATTGATGACCCGATTTTTGCCGGTGCTGTTGGGGGTCTTGTGTTAGCGCAGGAGATGCCTCTTGAAGAATGGGAACAAGTATGAAAGTATAAAAAATTTCTAATATAAGTTAAGGTGTATTATGTGTAAAGAAATACCAATAAATGAAATTATCGATGACATTTCTCTTATTAGAAAAGAGAAATTTGATGATGACCTTGATTATTTAGAACAATCTATAATAAATTATGGATTATTATGTCCGATTATTGTGAGAGAAGTCCCGAACGGTTATCAGTTAGTTTCAGGGAGGAGAAGATTAATAGCGTGCAAAAGGCTTGGTTATAAAACTATTCCTGCCATAGTAAAGGAAGTAACATCTGATGAAGCAATTGAAATTGCTTTTCAGGAAAATGTACAGAGGATTCCCTTTAGTTCCATAGAAGAAGCAGAAATTATTGATAAAATACGTATTGAGAAAAAGATGATTGATAAAGATTTATGTGAGGCTCTGGGCTTATCCCTAAATGAAGTTAATCTTGGAAAAAGGCTGAATGATTTACCGAATAACGTAAAACAGGCTGTTTCAGAGGGTAAATTAACTGAACGTCAGGCTTTATCTCTCACACGTATTAATGATAAAGAGATTCAGTTGAAAGTTTTCAATAAATTAATTTCCAATTATTATTCTGCTGGTGAAACTGAGGATTTGGTGTCAGAATTGTTGGAAGAAAATATTAAAAGTCAAGTGTATTAAATTCCGAGGAGGAATGTTATGCAAAGGAAAAAGAGATTAGGAAATGAGTCTCTTAATTGGATTAAGGATACTAAAGAGTCATCTCCAATGACTTCGGTGTCCAAAAAAGAACTTAAAGGCAAATCTAAGGCAAAAATGTTAGGAGTATTGAAACAATACGTTTATGAAAAATCAGAAGTAAAAAAGATTAAGCCTTAAAAAGCACTCCCACCAATTCCTGATAAATCCGCAACTATTGTTAAAAGTAAAAAGAAGTTTCCACCCAGGAAGAAGGAAATTAAAGAAAAAATAGAAGTTTCCAGAAAGGAAAAAGTCGAAGAAAAAAAGATAACTGCACCTGAAAAAGTAAAGTTTAGAACAGGCGAGATTATTGAAACGGCAAAGAAAGAGGTTACTAAGGTTGCTGATACAATCACTAAACCTTTTGGCTCTATTAAAAGGCTGAGTATTAAGAAAGGATTAAATTCGGTTATTTCTGCTTCCACTCATCCAATTAGGACTATTTCTTCAATTGATAGGAAGATTACCACGTCTGTGAGAAAGATAAGTCTGTTTGATGATAGGAATCTGATTAATAATCGTATAGTAAAGCCTGTTAAAAATGTGGATGATTCGATAAATCGGGTTGTAAATAAGTTTTTGGATTCAATTCTCTAATAATTTAGAATAATTTGTATCGATTAGTTTGTTTCTTAATTAACGTTTATTATGCATACAAGAATAATAGCCTTGGTTAATCAGAAGGGTGGAGTGGGAAAAACTACAACTGCGGCAAATTTAGGAGCGTGTTTAGCCTCTTTAAAGCAAAAAACCCTTCTTGTTGACCTTGACCCTCAGTCAAATTTAAGTTTGCACTTTGGTATGAAGGTTCATAAGATAGAAAAATCTATTAATGAGCTGTTGTTGGATGAGAATATAAAATTTAAAGATGTTGTTGTAAATACTGGAATAGACAATTTAGAACTAATACCAGCCAATATAGAATTATCCAGTGCCGAGATGGAATTAGTAAATGTTGTCGGCAGAGAAAGAGTCTTAAAAGATGTGCTTGATGACATTTTAAAAAAGAACAAATATGATTTTGTGATAATAGATTGTTCACCTTCATTAGGTTTGTTAACATTGAATGCATTAACCACGGCTGAGGAAGTCTTCATTCCTTTACAGGCAGAATATTTTGCTTTGCAGGGATTGGGAAGGCTTTTAAAAACTGTTGAACTGGTCAAAAATAGATTAAATCCAGAATTAGAGCTAACTGGCATAATTCCATGCATGTTTGATGTGAGGCGAAGCCTTTCATGGGAAGTTTTAGAAAAAGTTAGAAGTTTTTTTAGAGAAAGTGTATTCAAAACAATTATAAGGGTAAATGTAAATTTGGCAGAAGCTCCGGGTTACGGGCAGTCAATCTTGACTTATGCTCCCGGTTCACACGGCGCTAAAGATTATTTGCAACTGGCAAAAGAAGTTATTAGGAAGGGAAAAAGAGATTTAAAAACAAGAGAAAAGACTTCTGCAGAAAAATTAGTTGAAAGTGATAAGATAAAATTCTTGAATAAAAAAACAAGAATTTTAGTTGTGGATGATGAAGCCGGGATATGCGACCTTCTAAAAGAATGTTTTTCGGAATTTACTTCAAACGTATATATTGCAAATGATTTTAAACAGGCTGTAAAGCATCTAAAAAAAGGCTTATTAGATATTCTTATTTTAGATGTTAGCCTCCCGGGAAAAGATGGTTTTGACTTGGCTGAATGGGTTAAGAAACAAGATTATCTTATGGATTTACCGATTATTATGATAACCGGTGTGAAGAAAGATAGAAATTCTGTTGTCAGAGCAATGGAAATCGGAATCGATAAATATGTTATAAAACCTTTCAACTTAAAACGATTAATAATTGATGTTAATAATGTCTTGGACCCTACTTATAAGAAAAGTAAACTCAAAAAGCCTATGTAAAGAGTTAAAGAAACTAAGGAAAATTATTCAAAAAGAGAAAGTGTGTTTTAAAAATTATAAAAAAGAAAATAAATGAATTGAAAAGTGAGAATATAGAATAAAAAGATTAATCTATTAATTAGTTTAAATATATTTAGTAAAGATATGAAGAAATTAAATTTTTTAGTAGTAGAAAATTCTTTAACTTCGAGAAAGATAATAGTTAATTGTCTTAAAAAAATGGGTTGTACGTCTATTGTTGAAGCAACCGATGGAAAGGATGCGCTCGGCAAAATGTATACTGAAAATATAAATTTCATTATAACGGAGTGGATTATGCCAAATATGGATGGTTTGAAATTTGTTAAAGTAGTTAAAGAGGAGATTTCTTTTAAGGAAATACCAATTCTGATGATCACGTCAAGAGGTGGAAAAGGTGACATTCTTACTGCATTAAAAGCCGGGGTTGATAACTATATCATTAAACCTTTTACTCCCATGGTTCTTAAAGAAAAAATAAATGCAATTTTAGAAAAAAAGCAACCAGGAAAATGATGAGAATAATATTTCAATTTTGTCTAAAGTT
>JAUWXV010000020.1 GCA_030616165.1 bacterium
ATATAATTATTATTTTTCTAATTTATTTATTTTTGCCCAAGCTTTGTAATTTTATATAAAATTATAAGGAGAGAATAATGTTCTGTCCCTAAATTATGATATTAGTAATATGCCAAATGAGAAAAATTGCATTCTTTATACAAGTCAAAGTATTTTTAATATGAAATTCAATAAAGGGAAATTATTAGTTATAACTACGAAAAAATTATTAGAGATAAATAACATCCATAAAAGGATTTTGTTTTATTTAGGTTTACTTGTTGCGTTTATTTTACTTACAAGTATGTTATTAAGTTCGATCCTTGTGCATTATAGAAAGAAGAAGATTGAAAATGAAATATCAGCTTTAAAAAGACAAAAAGAGATTATTTATTTACAATACAATAATTTAAAAGAGGAAGTCTCAAATATTATTATCGAGAAAAAAGAAAAGAATAATTTAAGGAATATAGTTAAAAAATTAAATCCTAATATAGACCAGGAATTCCTGAATTTATGGCTTGAGACTATTTATGAAAATCAAAACAGTATAGAGGAATCTTTAAATATCTGGTCAAAAATCAAATTATCTAAAACAGAATCCTCTTTTTCACTTAAATCCGGTTCGGCAATTGCTCTTGCAGTGACGGCTATTGAGAGTAATTTTCATCCAGGCGCGAAAAGCAAAAAAGGAGCTATTGGTGCTTTTCAGATAATTAATAATACTGCCTACGAACTGGGTCTAAAAGACCCGTCGAATCCTGTTGAAAACACTCTTGGAGGAATTAAGTATTTGACATATCTTTTTAAGACTTTTAAGGATTATAAAGACCAGATACATCTTGCATTGGCAGCATACAATGCAGGACCTTCAAGAGTAATCAATGAATGGATGCCGACATGGGGTGATTCATGGAGTTCTATATATGAGGGGTTAAGTTTATCCGAGAAATCTTATCGCGAGACAAGAGAATATTCAGTTCTTACATATCACTTAATAAAGTTATTTTCTTCCGGAAACTGGGTCAATAAAAATGATCATTTCTGGATTAACTATAGAAACGAAATACTTGCCAAATGCGGAGAAAATTCTTCTCTGCTGTTTTCTGAACTTACTTTTTTTAAAAAAAGTAAGTTCAGAAAAGGTAATAAAAGTAAACTTTATACTGTTTGAAATAAAATTTTGTCAGAAGTTAAATTATAGTTATTTTTTTACTTTTTCAGCGGTCTCTGAAATAATAGTTTTATGTAAATTGTTAATCAATGAAAGTTGAAGTTAAGATAGCAGAAGATTATATGACAGTTCACCTCTTGGTCAGGTTGAATAAAGAAGAGTCGGTTTCAAATTTAACAGAGGAAAAGATTTATAGTGAAATCTCTAATAAAGAGGTAAACACTGGACTTGATTCAAATGCAATAAGGCAAATTATATCAAATAAAATTTATAATCAGGCTGTTTGTGTCGCAAAGGGAATTCTCCCGGATGTGGGAGAAAATGCGTGGGTAGAGATTTTAAAAAAGCCAAAGAAAAAGAAGGATATAATTCTTCCAAAGATTATTGATGGAGAAACAGATTATTATTCTCCACGGGAAGGTTTTCTGGTTTATGCTCGAAAAGGTGATGTACTTGCGTTAAAACATCCCCCGACAATTGGGAAAGCTGGTAAAAATGTTTTTGGAAAAGCAGTCCCAGGACTTTCAGGAGAAGAAATATCCTTAGAATTGTTTAAAGGCGAGAATACAGTTATTGTAAATAATAAAATTATTGCAGAAACAGATGGTATCCTGGAATTTGAAGGTCTTCAGATAAAGGTATTGAATGTATATGAGATTAAAGAAAATATTGGAAGAAACACTGGTTCTATTGATCTTCCTCTCGACCTGGATTGTAAATTGGTGATAAGAGGGGATATTCAACGGGATTATAAAGTTTCTTGTTCTGAACTTTACGTACAAGGGTGCATTGAAGATGCCTCAGTAACTGTTAACAAATTAGAGGTAAAAAGAGGTATAATAGGAGTTAGTGAACAGAAGGTAAGGGCTGACAACATCAATATTGGATATATTATCGGCTCAATGGAAATTTTTTCAAATAGGATTATTGTATTAAGAGAAATCAGCAATGGGGCTAAAGTTTATTCTAATGTGGTAAAAGCCTATGCAATTCAAGGTAGTACTGTTATAGCAAGGGATGCAATTTGGGCGAATCACATTAATGGCAATAATTCTATTACAGTGGGTGTTGATTACCAGGCTAAATTGAAACATGCTGAATTTTCTAAGAAGATTTTGGCTTTGGATGATACAATTGAGGAGCTAAAGACCAGGGATTTCCTCAATACCAGACGATTGAAAAAACTGACTGAATTAGCACGTTTAAATCCTAAAAATACTGTACTTAGAAAGGAACTTCCTAAAATAAAAGAAGCTAAAACAATGCTTAATAATTTATTTAAAATACGGTCAGAGTTGATAAAAAAGAAAGAAAAAGTAGGTGAGAAAATATATTCTAAAAATAAATTCTTTTTGTTATCTCGTTCAAATTTTGAGAAAGATAATTATTCTATCAATGTGATAGAACCAAATATAACGATATATCAGAAGGATGAATCTCAAAAAATAACAATGAATATTACACTTGGAGGATTATTCACAATCGGTCCTTATAGAATTAATCATTCTTCTAAATATAATATTAAAGAAATAAAAAGACAATTTGATAATTATTTTAACGAATCTAAATAATTATAAACTTTAAAAATAGTGAGAAGTAGTATCATATTAATAATCAGAACATTAACATTTATTTATTGATTTTGCGAGGGAAATGGGAAGCTAATTATTAACACAGCTATTTTAGCCATCACTTGAAGGTTAGTCATTTAAAGGATATGTGAAATAGTTTGAAACGCATTGACATAAATTCGTATTTAGATATGTATACGATATTCGTAAACAATAAAAGTCAAATTTTTCAGATGTGAAGAAGGAGGGGAAAATGAAGTTTTTTTATAATACAAGTATAGTACAATTAACGAGTTTAATGATTGTGTTATTTTTTTTAACTGCAATTATTGGTTGCACTGGTAAGCCTGCTGTAAAACAGGAAACGAAGTATATTCCCAAGTTTAGTCTTGCTCCTGGGGATGTTATTGATGTCAAGTTTTTTTACACCCCCGAACTAAATGAGGCTCAGATAGTCCGTCCTGATGGGATGATTACACTTCAACTTGTTGGAGATATCAATGTTCAGGGAAAGACTATCACAGGACTGGAGGAACACTTGATAGAACTTTACAAATTTCATCTCAAGAATCCTGAGATCTCAGTTATTCCACGTTCGCTTTATAGCAATAGGGTATATGTTGAGGGCGAGGTCAGCACACCCGGATATGTGGATATGCCGGGTCGATTGACAGCGATGGAAGCAGTCATCAGGGCTGGCGGATTCGATTCGCGAACTGCAAAGTTGCAAAATGTGGTGATTATTCGACACAGGAATGGAAAACGACATGTGTACAAACTTAATCTCAAACGCGCCCTTGAAGGCAAGGATGTTCAACCGTTTTATCTGGAACAGTTCGATATTGTATATGTGCCTCGAACCAGGATTGCTAATGCCAATCAGTGGGTTGATCAGCATATCAATAATTTGATACCTAAAATTGGACTTATTACCATCCCACTCCGTTAATGTAGAATGTTAGTATTAATAAATTTACAATAAGATTAATTTTAAAATAGGAGGACACAGTTATGAAAGTAGAAGATTTATATGAAAATGGCAGAGTTCCACAAAGTTCTTTAAGAGACGTCTATTATGTCCTTTTTCGACATAAGAAGAAGGCGCTTATCTTTTTCTTTATCGTTGCTTTAACTGTAACGCTTGGTACTTTTCTCGCCCCAGACTTCTATGAGTCCGATGCCAAGTTGCTGGTAAAGGTCGGTAGGGAGAGTGTGGCGTTGGATCCTACGGTAACAACCGGTCAGATTATTACTGTAAGTCAGCCTCGTGAATACGAAATCAACTCGGAACTGGAGATTCTCATGAGTCGAGAAGTAGCCGAAAGGGTTGTGGAAGCTATTGGAGCGTGTGTAATTTTGAAACGCAACAACAAGGATACTTTGGATAATACTTCTTCCATTGGTGTAGCCTGGGACGTTATCAGTAAGACTGGGCAGAAAGTCCGTTTTGCATTAGTGAAAGTCGACCAGTACGTCCCCGCAAGAAAAGAAAGTAATAAAGCCACCCTGAAGTTTATGAAAAACCTTGACATTAATGTCAAGAAAAACAGCAATATTATTTCTCTTTCTTATAAAGCAGAGGATCCGAAACTGGCTCAAGATGTGCTTACCAAAACAATTGATTTTTATCTTGAAAAGCACATTGCGGTCCACCGCACGACCGGGTCGTACAAGTTTTTTATCGAGCAATCAAACCAGTTGCGCGACAAACTTGCTCAGAGTGAGGAGACACTCCGGAAAGTGAAAAACAGGACAGGCATATCCTCACTGAACGAACAAAGGACTATCCTTTTGGAACGAATTGGCGGCTTGCAGCAAGAGATAGGAGTGACGGAGGCTGATTTAGCCACTTCAAAATCCAAAGCACGGGAGCTGCAAAGGATGCTAGTCAATTTGCCTGAGAGAGTGGAGATTGAAAGAACAGCGGGTGTTGACAACATGGCTTACGGTTACATGAGAAATGCGTTATTCGGTCTGCAACTCAGGGAGCAGGAGCTTCTTTCAAAGTATACCGAAGAAAACCAGCTGACAAAGGAGGTTCGCAGGCAAATTGCCGAAGCCCAGACTCTCCTGAATAAGGAGGAGCCGACTCATACACAAGTAACACAGAGTCTAAATGCTGAATACCAACAGGTGAAGTTGAACTTGCTTGCCGAAAAGGCGACATTCTCATCATTTGAAGGTAAAATCAAAGCACTAAAAAAACTGCTGGCTGATAGTCGAGACGAACTCAAAGCTTTTAATAACAGCGAGACTCAAATTGTGAGGTTACAGCGGGAGATGGCAATACAGGAGAACAATTACCAGAAGTACGTTGACAACTTAGAGCAAGCGCGTATCGACCAGGCTCTCCAGATGCAAAAGATCTCGAACATAGGTGTTGTGCAGCAGGCAAGTTTTCCTATGAATCCGAGTAGTCCTAACAAGATGCTGAACTTGATGTTAGGGCTTTTCTTCGGGATTTTTGGTGGTATCGGGCTTGCGTTTTTCTCAGAGTACATAGATCACTCTTTAAAGACACAGGAGGATATGGAGAAAAAGCTGAATCTGCAAACACTGGTTGTAATTCCAAAACGTCCGGAAAAAACAAATGGTAGATTTAATGGTAAATTTGAAGACATAAGAGAAGGCATAAAAGAGAGAGTATTTTGACGATGAATATTTTTAAAAGGATATTTTGCAAGCTTGCTAAACTTAATAGCAAATGTGACAATGAAGATCACCCAAGTTTGGATATCTGTGGGAAGGGTAGGGAATACTACGAGACTTTGCGTTACAATTTGCTCAAGTCTAAAGACAGTTCCCTTGATATGCCACGCCTCATTGCGATAACCAGTTGCAGCGAAGGTGAAGGTGTCAGCACAGTAGCATCAAGTTTTGCTGTGACGCTGGCACTCCATGGCGATAGGGTCTTGCTTGTGGATGCAAACTTTCGCCATCCGTCAGTGCATAAAATTTTCAAGGTGAATCTCTCTCCCGGGTTGGGAGAAGTCCTCTGGAATGGAATGGATGGTACGGGAGCCATCCAGCCCTCGGACATCCAGAACCTCTTTGTTCTTTCTGCTGGCGAGATGAAAGATGATCCCGCATCGGGGTATGAGTCGCAGGAGTTTGCCGAACTGTTAAATATCTTAAAACGGGAATATAGCTTTGTAGTGTTCGACATGCTACCTATGCAGCGTTCGGTAAATTATGTTGTTCGTCTGGCAAGCCTTTTAGATGGTGTTATTCTCGTGGTTGAGACCGAGCGGGTACGCTGGCAGGTAGTACAGTGGGCAAATGAACGGCTGGTCAAAGCCAAGGCAAATGTGCTTGGAGCTGTTCTCAACAAGAGAGAATTCCACGTCCCAAGATGGTTGTATGATACACTTTGATATAAGACTTAATATTAAATAAATTGCCGAAAGTTAAAAAGGTGAAAATTATGAAGAAAATATTGAGTAATGTAAACTTGCCTTCACGAATGCGACGTCAGCAGGGATTGTATGTAATTTATTCTGTCGAGGATTTTTATGAGATTATCGAGCGTGAACGCGCCCGTGCTGACCGTAGCAACCAATGCTTTTCGCTCGTAGTTTTTGATGTTGATTTACCGGACATGGACAGCACAAAACCTGAGCGTGTAGTATCAGTTCTTGCTTCCCGGATGCGTATTTCAGACGAAATAGGTTGGTTTGATAAGCGGCGTATAGGAATGATTCTGCCTGATACCTTAGAAGAGGGAGCATGGAAGCTGGCAGATGAGGTTTGTCAGGAGATTAACGGGAAATCACCGACTTCTTTTTGCACTGTTTATGCATATCCCTCCGAAAAATGGCCTGTTGAATCTGGTTAACCGGAATTTCTCTTAAACAGAGGTAACGATGTTTCAAAAATTTATTAAGTTAACAAAAATCGTTACAGGAAACCATAATACAATTGCCATGCAAACTATCGAAATACCAAATCAGTCTTTCAATAGGCCAGTGATAGGGCTCGAGCAACTCTTTATCCGAAGAATACCCTATTGGAAGCGCGGGATGGATATCGTCGGGGCGATCGTGGGTTTAGTTTTGTTCATGCCAGTAATGCTTGCTGTCGTGATTGCAATAAAACTAACCTCAAAAGGAGCTGCTATTTTTAAACAAAAGCGTGTTGGTCAAGAAGGCAAACCATTCATTTTATATAAATTTCGCTCTATGTTCCTGGGCGCAGAAGACAAAAAGAAGGAATTGATGAAATTCAATGAAAGGACGGGACCGGCATTCAAGATGACTGCTGATCCCCGTGTTACGCCTATAGGGAAGTTAATCCGTAAATGGAGCCTGGATGAGCTGCCTCAGTTCTATAATGTGCTCAAGGGTGATATGAGTCTCGTGGGGCCACGCCCCCCTACAACCGATGAAGTGCCAAAGTACGATAATTGGCAAAATAGGCGGCTGGAAGTCAAGCCAGGTATAACATGTATATGGCAGATTAGCGCCCGACATAAAAGTAGCTTTGAGGAATGGATTAGACTTGATATCGATTATGTCCGGAGACAGTCATTTCTGCTTGATCTAAAGATTCTATTTTTGACACTGCCTGCCGTACTTTCAAAAAAAGGTGCGCATTGAGATATAATAATTTTGAATGAGAAATCCTTGAACTATGGGATGGTAAAACAGCAGAGAGAATTGTCAAAGTTTTAGTGGAAAATAAATGAATATTTTAATATTTATTTTAATAAAAATCCCACGCAAAATATTTCGTGTTATTTTTTATAAATATGAATATTTCTACTACCGGTTTTTATATCCGAAGGTAAAATTAAAAAAAAGTTTTACTCCTAAACAATATTTAATCTATGGAGGTGATGACTTAGACAATTTAGAAAACTTTTATCATCATCTATTTCCCGATAAAGTACGTACAAAGATTGCACAAGCCGATTTGATTTGTGAACATATTTTTGATCTTCTCGGTAGTGGGCCAAAAAAATTAAGTCTTAACGGAGAGGACTATCAACCTATAGATTGGCATAGTGATTTCAAAAGTGGTTATAAATGGGACCCAAAAATATTTTTTCGTAATATTAAATTCAGTTATGTAGAGGGTGTTGACAAAAAAGTACCGTGGGAACTTTCCCGATTTCAGCATTTAAATATATTAGGTCAGGCGTATCTAATAACTAATGATAAAAAATATCTTGAAGAATTTGTAAATCAAATCAACGATTGGATAGAAAATAATCCAGTCGGGTTCGGGATTAACTGGAAGTGCACAATGGATGTTGCTATACGAGCTACTAATTGGTTAGTTGCATTAGAGTATTTCGTGAGAGAAGACAATTTATCAAAAGAATTCTTATATAAATTTTATTCAAGTATTTACGAGCATGGTAAATTTATTCGGAGTCATTTAGAATATTATTGGGAATTTACTAAAATTGCAGCAAACCATTATCTTTCAGATATTGTTGGTTTGTTTTTCATTTCGGTATATTGCCCGTTTTTTAAAGAGAGTAAAAGATGGCTGGACTTTTGTGTAAAAGAATTGACAAAAGAAATTAATAAACAGATTTATGAGGATGGTTGTGATTTTGAAGCATCTACTTCATATCATCGATTGGTACTTGAAATGTTTTTTTACTGTAATTTATTAGCAGACCGAGCAGATATATCTTTGCCTAAAAATTTTAAAGACAAACTAAAAAAGATGTTCGATGTATCACTTTATTGTATTAAACCTGATGGTATGGTCCCCCAGGTTGGAGATAATGATAGTGGACGGTTCCTTGTATTCGCTAATAGACCAATTTTAGAGCATAAATACCTTTCAATATTTGCTTCTATTTATTATACAGATTTTAGCTTTAAACTTCCCTCCTTTAACTTTGATGAAGAGGCGTTTTGGGCTTTTGGAAAGAGAGGAAAGAAAGTTTATTACAAACTTCCATCAAGAACAAAATGCCTTGCTTCCAAGGCATTTCCTGATGCAGGGTGGTATATTATTCATCATGATAACGATTATTGTTTTATTTCCTGTGGCTCAAACGGTCAGAATGGTATTGGCGGCCACGCTCATAATGACAAGCTCAGTTTCGAACTTATGTTTGAGGGGAAGGACGTTATCGTTGATCCTGGAACGTATGTATATGCGTCATATCCAAAGGATAGAAACAAATTTCGTTCAACAGAATATCATAATACTGTTAAATTTGATGGCTATGAACAGAATGAGATTTCCGAAAAATATATGTTCAGTTTGCCTGATAAGGTTAAGATTAAAGATGCAGATTTAAAAGTAACAGATTATAAAATTATTTTCCAAGGAGAAATTCAATATTTAGATTTTACACATAAAAGAATAATAACTTTGGATAAAAAATCTGGGGGATGGCAAATAACAGATAGTATTTTTTCTCTAAAACCAATAAATGCAAAATTAATAATTCATTTATCCCCCGGAGTATTTTATGACAATGGTTTCATTTTATCAAAAAAAGCAAATAAGAAAATAGTCTCGATTGAAGTAGAGGAATCCAGTTTGAAAAAAAACGAATACGATTATTCTATAGAATATGGAACAAAGATGAAAGCAGAGTATTTGGTTGCCAATATTTATGCTGCTAAAGGTATTAAAGCCATAAATACCTATATTTATAAAGCATAAGATGAGCATACGAAATTTAACAAATAAACTTCCTTATCCAATAGTACAGGGTCTTAAATATATTCACGGTGCAATCCCGCTTCCTATTCGTTATGGCAAGATATTTAGAAATACATATAAATTTCTTCAAGAATCCCAATGGTGGGATAGAGACAAATTGGAAGAACACCAGTTTCGGCAGTTAGAGAAACTTTTACATCATGCTTATGCGAATGTGCCTTATTATAAAAGAATATTTGATGAAAGAGATTTAAAGCCAAAAGATATAAAAAGTATTGATGATTTGAGAAAATTACCGTATTTGACAAAGGATATTATTAGAGAAAATTTTTCTGATTTAATGACAAAAAATTACCCAAAGTCTAAATTGGTCTATGCAACCACAGGGGGCACGACTGGTATCCAGTTGGGATTTTACCTGGAAAGAGGAGTTACTAATTCAAAAGAGTGGGCATTCATTTGTAGACTACAGAATTGGGCGGGGCTTAGATTTGGAGATAAAAAAGTTATATTAAGAGGAAATGTTATAAATAGAATTAAAAATGGTAAGAGACAATTGTGGGAGTATAAACCAAATGATAATGCTTTAATTTTGTCTTCATATGATATGACAGATGAAAATATGATTAAATATATTGAAAAGATAAATAAATTTAAACCGGTGGCATTTTTAGGATATCCTTCAAGTTTATATACTCTTGCTACTTTTATGAAGGATAGGAGTTTGAGAATAAATAATCCCAAATGTATTATTACTTCTTCAGAAATATTATATCCTCATCAGAGAGAAATAATAGAGAAACATTTGGGAGTTAAAATTTTTGATTATTATGGAAATGCAGAGAGAAATGTTCTGGTGATGCAATGTGAGAAAGGAAGTTATCATATTATTTCGGAATATGGCGTTATGGAATTGATTGATGAAATTCAGAATTCGGTGCAAAAAGATGGTGAAATTGGAGAAATCATCGTTACTGGATTCAATAACTTTGCGATGCCTTTTATTAGATATAAAACAGGAGACCTTGCAATTTATAGTAAAGACAAATGTACTTGTGGTAGGATTTATTCCAGAATAAGGAAAATTGAGGGTAGGCTTCAGGAGTTAATCGTGAGCAAGAGAGGTAACTATATTAGCATGACAGCGATTAACATGCACTCAGACATTTTCGATAATGTAAAGCAGTTTCAATTCTATCAGGATATACCTGGCAAGGTTACTTTTAACATTGTCAAGAAAGATACATATACTATAAAAGATACTGCTAAAATCTATAATGAGTTAATGAGAAAACTTGGAGATAATATGGAACTTGAGATAGCATTTATAAACAATATTCCCAAAACTCCGAGGGGGAAACATAGATTTTTAATTCAGAAGTTGGAGATTAAATATGGTGAATAATGACAACGTTATTATTGATTATTATAGGGATTTGCGTGTTGCTGTTTATAAGGGAGAGCCTTTTTATCAAATTTTGCCTCCCTTTAATTCTCATTTCCCTTATCCAGAATACATTTTTAAAGATGAAATAAGCTCTATACTTAATCCAGCGTATGATGCAGTGAGAAATTGTTTTCTTCTACTTAAATTAGATAAAGAAAATTTCAGTTCATCTAAATGGAATCCTCTCCGAGTATTTATAAAGCCAGGAGATAAGGTTGTTATTAAACCTAACTTTGTTGTTAGTTCGCATAACAAGGGAGGGAATTTATTTTCTATAATTACCCATCCTTCCGTACTAAGAGTCATTGTTGATTATGTTTATATGGCCCTCAATGGCGAAGGTGATATCACAATAGCTGACGCCCCCCAAAAGGAATGCAATTTTAAGGAACTTTTAGAAAATACTAATCTACCTTCCATTCAAGAGCTTTACTGGAAAAAGCGAAAATTCGAAATCAAGATTTTGGATTTAAGAAATTATTGGCTGGATAAAAAGCCCAATGACGTTGCATCTTTTGTTGGTCGGATAAAAAAATTACCTGGAGATCCTCTTGGCAGCGCTGTTATTAATCTTGGTGAAAAGAGTGAATTCTACAATTTCAAAAACTATAATCGCATTTATGGTGCAGATTACAATAGGGATGAAACCATCCGACACCATAGAGGTGAAATTCAAGAATATATGATATCAAAAGCCGTTTTGAGTGCGGATGTTTTAATTTCTGTCCCAAAGTTAAAAGTTCATAGAAAAGTGGGCGTAACTTTGAACACTAAAGGATTGGTAGGGATTAATACCAATAAAAATTATTTAGTCCATTATACTCTGGGTACACCAGAAGAAGGTGGAGATCAATTCCCGCCAAAATTTTTAAAAGGAAGAACTAAAATTAAAATAAAAACTCAGCGACTTCTTTATGACTTACTTCTTTCCAAAAAGAGCCCTATACTGGATAAATTTTACGAAACTTTATATAAAAAAGCTCGTTGGATTTCGAAGCCATTTTTCAAGGATATTAATAACGGAGAGATAGCGTTGTATGATGGAGGAAACTGGTATGGGAACGACAGCACCTGGCGTATGATTTCCGACCTTATAAAAATTGCTCTTTATGTAGATAAGGATCAAAAATTGAGAGATATCCCTCAAAGGAAAATATTTTCGATAGTCGATGGGATTATAGGTGGAGAAAATGAAGGTCCACTAACCCCTGATGAAAAAAGAACTGGTGTGATTATCGCAGGTTTTAATCCCTTAGCAGTGGACATAGTTGGGTCTCGGCTTATGGGATTTAATTGGCGAAAAATAAAATGGATCGTGAAACTTCTTAATAACGAATATTTCGAGTTTTACGTTGATGATGTTAAAAATATTGAGATTATGACTAACATTTCTGAGTTTCAGGCTATGTTTAATACAAATGATAAATATCTCAGATTTAAACCCTTCCCCGGATGGAGAAATTACGTTGAGCTTATATAAAAATAACATATTTAAAACTCCCTATTCCTATCTTAAAACTTTAATGTCGTCTATATTAGTCAGGAATATATCCAAAGTTTACAGTGGGGATATGTTAACTAAAATCATCGGAATTGGAACGGCGCTTTTTCTTATAAGGGGATTATCTATAAATGATTATGCTGCTTACACAGCATTTTTCGTCATTCTAACATTAATCCCCGGGTTTATAAATAATGGAATAAATCCGGCTTTAGTCAGGTTTTCTGCAGAGCATATTTCAAGCACAGGAAAGAGACCATATGAGTTATATTTTATTAGTTTAATTTTTCAGATTATCTTATATAGTTCATTTTGTATTTTATTAATTATAATTGCCGATAGGGTAGCCCTTCTACTTTTTGGTCAGAAGGGTTTTGGTCCTTCTTTGCGTTATGGATTGATAGCAGGTCTGGGTTTATTGGTCACCCAAGCTTGCAGAGGCATTTACCAGGCGGAGGAGAGGTTCGGACACTACATCAAGACACTGTGGTTAAGACAGATTTTATCTTTTGTAATTATCTTTCTTTTATTTTTGTTAAAGCAAATGAATTTTCGAAGTGTGGCTAAATCTATAATAGTTGTAGAGCTCAGTGTAGGAGCCATTATTTCGTTCTTTATTTTCAAAGATTTTAACCTTAAGCAATTTGGTGTTATCTTTGGTAAGCAACTTAATTTCATCAAGGATTTCATCTATTCAACTGGATGGCTCATGGCCTATTTCTTAACAGTCACTATATTTCAGAGGTTAGCCATCTTCATGCTTTCGCATTTATCAACTGAAACTGAACTTGCCAATTATGGTGTTGCTTCCAAGTATTATTCTTCAATTTCACTTTTGCTTGCTTCAATAAATGCTGTTTTGCTTCCCAGGCTTTCCAAAGTAGATATGCAGGAACCAACAAGACAACGTCAATTTGTATTTAAGTGGCTTAAAACCATGGGATGGTTAATAATTCCTATTGCAGTTTCCGATATTTTTGGAAAATCTTTGTTTATATGGATAAACGGCATACAATATGAAAGAGCCTTTTATATCTTTGTAATTTTTTCGATTGGAATCTGGTTAAACTTACTATTCAGTCCTCCAGTAATTATTTTAATGGCTCGTAAAGAGTTTAAGTTTCTTCTAATGTTAGCATTGGGAGCTTTAACATTGAATTTTATTGGAAATTATCTACTAATCCCCCACTGGGCTGGTTTAGCCGCGGCGATGATGCTTATAATTTCGAATAGTCTTATTAATATAATTGCTGTAATAAAAATTTTATTTCCAAAAGAACAGAATCTGGACATCCTTCAATCAAGAAAGTATTAAGAGTGCGTAATTTAAAGATAGATATGATAAATAATAAAGTGAGTTAGAAATTAGAATAGTTTTGTATCGATGAATGTTTCACTACATCATACAAGTTTGAAGAACTTGTTCAATGTTTCCGTGATAATCTTTTTAAGTTTACTCACAGGAATCTTAATTGTTTATGGGTTTGGATTTTTCATCGCTGGCCTGGGTATATTTATTTTATTGTGCTTATATTTGAAAAAAGTAGAAAATATTTTTTTAATATGGTTGTTAGTTTTTCCATTATTTAATGTTGATTCATTATCTTTTTTAATTATAGATAATCATCCTATTTTAACTTTTGACAGAATCGTTATTGGGGCATTATTTTTATTTGTTTTGATACAAGTAGTAATGGGAAGAAGAAGATTACTGCCCTTGAATAAACTTGAAATAGCAATGATATTATTTTCTTTAGTTATTATATATTCAGTAATCAGTTTAAGTGTTGATAAGATAAGCGGAGCAAGAGTATTTATCGATTCTTTTTTATTTCCCTTCATAATTTATTTTTTAGCGAGGAACTTAATTTCGGATGAGAAAAATTTTAATAAATTTATTAATGTTATAGTAATTGTAGGAATTTATTTGTCCTTTATGGGCATATATGAATTTTTTACGGGAATAGATATTTTTCCTTTCCGAGAGGGCATTATTGAAAGATCAGGTTATTCAAGAGTTAATGGTCCCTATAAATTTGATACTGCTTTTGGAGTTAATGTTGCTATTTGTTTTTTTATTGTTCTGTATAAATATATCACTTATAACAAAAATAATGGAATTATGAATATACGTAGGAATTATTATATATTGATATTGGGTTTGTTGATATTTGCACTATTCGTTAATTATTATCGAGGTATTTGGTTAGCTTTAATAGTAGGATTGTTAGCTTGGATTTTTATTAGGAGAAAAGGATTATACAAACTGGCGTTTTCCATTATTATTCTATCAATAATTGTAATATCAAATTTTGAAACGATAAAATCTACAAAGCTTTTCCAGGAAAGGGTTTCTAATACTGAAACTTTACAGAGTCGGTTTGATAAATTTGATCTTTCCATAAATTTATTTAAAAAGAATCCAATTAAAGGTATAGGTTTCAACAATTATCGGCCCATTGGAGGAAGCCAACACAATACATTTCTGGGATTTCTTTCTGAAACAGGCATTATGGGAGTTAGTGTATTAATGATATTAATTTGGTTTCTTTCTTACTATGGCTTAAGAAATTTCAGATTATCAAGAGTTTATTTAAACAAAGAATTCTCACTAATATTCCTTTGCATTTCAATAACTTTTTTGGTCACTTGGATGGGACTAAATTCTGGCTTTGTGCCAAGTATTAATAAACTATATTTTGCTATTGCAGGAGTATCTTACTGCTCCCCATTAATCGAGAGGATTTTTAAAAAAGAATCCGACTCTGGAAAGGAAAAAGAAGAGAATTTAATATGAAAGTTTCATTATTGACTGGTGGTAGTGGTTTGCATTATAATATTGGATTGTTGAGTGGATTACTCCATGTCAATGTAAAGGTTGACGTTATTGGCGGTGATGACTTAAGTGGGGCAAAAATTTTGAATGATAAAAGAATCATATATTATAATTTTAGAGGCTCTCAAAATCATTATTCACCCTTAAAGGAAAAAGTCGCTCGCATCCTGAAGTATTATTATAAGTTGATTATATATACTGCCTCAACAGATTCAAAAATATTTCATATTCAATGGCTAAATAAATTTATTCTTATCGATAGGACTTTATTGAATATTTACTATAAATTAATTGGTAAGAAATTAGTTTTTACAGCACATAATATTGATGCTCGTGATAGAGATGGCCACAGTTATTTGATAAATAGATTATCATTAAAATTCATGTATCTATTAACAGATCATATTATTGTTCATACAAATCAAATGAAAACAGAGTTGATTAACAATTTTCGTATTAGGGGTGAAAAAATTTCAGTCATTTACCATGGTATCAACATGGGAGTAAAAAATACGGATATGACAAAAATTGAGGCAAGAGATAAAATTGGAATTGATATGCAGAAAAAGGTTTTGTTGTTTTTGGGTAGGATTCATCCATATAAGGGTCTTGAATATTTAATAGAAGCATTTTCGAAATTACGTAAATTGGATAAAAACTATAGATTACTTATTACTGGAAATGTAAAAAAGGGCGGTGAGAAGTATTGGGAAAATGTCCAAAATTTAATAAAAGAATGTGAATTGGCAGATTATGTAATAATAAGAGATGAGTATATACCAGATAGTGAAATGGAATCATATTTTAAAGCAGCAGACGTTTTGATTTTACCGTATAAAGCTATCTTTCAATCAGGTTTAATATTTTTATCATACAAATTCGGATTGCCGATTATAGCTTCAAATATAGGCTCTTTTAGAGATTTTATTATAGAAAATAAAACAGGGTTAATTTTTCGTCCTGAAGATTCGAATGATTTAGTTGATAAAATTGAATTGTATTTTCAAAGTGACCTCTATAAATATTTAGACAAAAATAGAGAAGAAATAATAAAGTTTTCTAATGAGAAATATTCCTGGGATAAAGCAGGGGAAAAAACTTTAAAAGTGTATAAAAAGTTATTTGTTTGACCTAAACCTTTTAAAATACATATTCAATTCATTAATTGGTCTGGATATGATATGCGTCCCTGTCATAACTGCTCGAAATGAAGAAGCACATATTGAAAAACAATACAATCTGTTATCTTGCAGACTATCTTAACAAATAAGTGGATTATTGTCAGTTATGATTGGACTGATTGAACTGATGAGATAGTGAGTCAATAAACAGCAAGATATAACTGGATGGAGTTTATAGGAATTTACGAACATCAGAAGTTACAATTTGGTTCGAAGGTGAGTGGTATTAATAACAGGTATGAAAAAATTAACCATGAATGTTATGAACAATGGACAAAAAAGGCAAATCAGCTAATAAATCAATAATCTCATTATGAAAAAGTTGTTACTTATATCAAACAAGGTTTTTCACTATAGAGTGTCAATTTATAATTATTTTGCTCGTAATTTTAAAGAATATGGATGGGAGTTCATTGTACGAAGCAATGAACTTCAAAAGGACAATCCATATCATATCCAATTTGATTTTAAAGAAATTCCCTTTAATTTCTTTATTTACAAAAAAGAAATTGAAGATATTAATCCAGATGTCGTGATAATCTTTTTACATCTTAAAGACATTATTATGTGGTCTTTAATTCATTGGCTAAAGATAAAAAAAATTCCAATAGTTTACTGGAATCATGGTATTAATCTTCAAGATCCACAGAATAAACTTAAATACTTCTTATTTAATTATTTACATACTTTATCGAATGCCATTATTTTGTATTCAGAAAATGAGATGAAATATATTAAAAAGAAAAATAGACATAAAGTGTCAATTGCAAATAATGCAATAAATTTTGAAGATATTCCGGAAATAAAAGAAAGTAAAGAACAAATAAAGAAAGAGTTGGATATTCAATTCGAGAAAGTTGTGCTGTTTGTTGGAAGAATTCAAGAATATAAAAAACTACACCATTTAATAGAGATTTTTAATGAAAAAAATACTAAAGGAATTGGGCTTGTTATTGTTGGACAATGTCTTTATAAAGGTACATTGGAGAAAATGAATAAAGATAATACAATGTATCTTGGAGAAATATATGATCAGGTGAAAATAAATAAAATCTATAAAATGGCTGATGTATTTTCGATGCCAGGTGTTATCGGTTTGAGTTTGAATCATGCTTTTTATTGGGGGTTACCTGTCGTAACTGAGAATGGGATCAATAGTCCAGAAATTTGCTATCTGAAAAATGGATATAATGGTTTTATTGTTCAAAATAATGATGTAATTGAACTCAAAAATAAGATTTCGCTTTTATTAGAAAATGATGCCAAGAGATTGGAATTTTCTAATAATGCAAGGAAAGAGATTTTTAGCAATGGTTCGATTATTAATATGTTTAATGGGTTCATAAATTGTTTAAATACTCTAACAGAGTTCAGGAATAAAACTCAATAATATGTTGGTTAAAAAATAATGTAAATACCAGAAACAAATAAAGTAACTATTATTGAAAAAATGTAATTCAACTTACTTGTTTTTAACGACTCGAAAGCAAAAACACTCTTGCATAGTTGGCAAGTTGCTGACGTTTGAATACACTTGGGCATTGTTAAGCCGTTTGGAGAGTCTGATTTCCCAGGAGTTTGCGAGTTTTTAGAAACGAGAACAAATGTGAAAAATAGAGTCAATATTTTAAAATATGTAAATATTTTAGATTTGGATTAAAAAATGAGTGGGAGCATCAACGATGTGAAAACTTTTTGGGATGCCAATCCGTGTCAAAGTACACTTTCTGACCAGCAAGACCGAAAGAAATATTTTGAGGAAATCACTATTCATAGGTGTAATGGATTTGATAGGTATGTGCCTATAATAGCGAAATTCGAAAATTTCAAAGACTATGATATTTTGGAAATTGGCTGCGGGATTGGAACTGACGGACAGGAATTTTCGAAAAACGGAGCACGATACGTTGGCATCGATTTGGCGCCGAGTTCAATTAAGATAGCAAAAGAGAGATTTGAGTTGTTTAATATTAAAGGAAAGTTTGTGATTGCAAATGCCGAAAAATCTTTACCTTTTCCAGACAATCTTTTTGATCACATTTACAGCTTTGGGGTCATTCACCATTCTCCAAATACTGAGGCTATTGTAGAAGAGATGTATCGTGTTTTAAAGCCTGGTGGTACTTTTTGTGTGATGATTTATAACAAATCATCGATCAATTATTATATTGAGATAATGTTTTTGAGAAAATTGTTATGCCGAGTTATTTACCCGAAATTTATGCTATCCGTAGTATCCAAAATCACTGGATTCGCTGAATGGAAGTTAAGGGGACATCGGGAAATTATAATAAAGAAAGGTAACATGAGCAAAGAAGAGTGGATAAGTATCAACACGGATGGGCCCTATTGTCCACTTGCAAAAGTATATGATAAAAAGGAAGCATTTGAGCTTTTTAAAATATTTGAAGACTTAAGGATGGATGTCTGGGGATTCGATACTTCTCGTTGGTCGTTTATTGGTAAACTTATTCCAAAAAGTATATCGCATCGGCTCGGTCGTATATAGGGCTGGCATAGGATTGTTTATGGCAGAAAACCATTGTAAGGTCATCGCTTTGGTAAATGTAAAGTATTATGAGATATAATATATCTTAGTGAAAATCTAAAAATGTTATAATTATCCCAGTACATCAGTTTAAAGTTATAAAGGGAAAATAATAATCATGTTTTTATAAGTAAGTAAGTAACGATATTGAGTATACATAATTTATAATACAAGTTTTGCAATTTTATGAAAGAACAACTTAGAGATAGGCTCAATTTTTCCCTAAATCGATTCATTGATTGGTTCGAAAATTATGGTGAGTTATCTCAAGATCAGCACGATTTTTGGGCATCTTCTCTTGGACGGCGAGCAAAGTCGTTTTATTACAGAGCTCCGTTTATAGGAAATGCTGTTGTGGCGCCTTTTGTACTGTTTGAAGCATTTGTTCCTTCTGTACGGCAATGGTTTTCTCCGCCTCGACGTTTCCCTATTGCCGACGCACACTATGCTATGGGATTCTCCCATATATACAAATCTACCAAAAAGCGGCAATATTTGGAGAAAGGGAAAAATTTTCTTTCATCTCTTAAAAGAACACGATGTCCAGGTTATCAATATTACTGCTGGGGATACCCGTTTGATTGGGAAACATGTCGTGGTACGTTTAAGGCGGGAACTCCATTAATAACTTCTACACCTTATGTTTATGAAGCCTTCAAAGCTTTGTACGAGATTGATCATGATAATCAATGGTTAGAAATCATGAATTCAATTGCAGATCATGCGCTCCATGAAATTAGAGATGTAGAGATTGCTCCCGGAATTCGAGCATGTTCATATTCCCCTATAGACCAACGACGTGTAGTTAATGCAAATGCTTATCGTGCATTTTTGCTTGCTGAAGCAGCACAACAGTTTTCCAAGGATGAGTATTGGAACATCGGCGAAAAAAATCTCAATTTTGTATTACAATCTCAGCAGCCAGATGGTTCATGGCTTTATGCAATGGAGGATGGTAGGGACTGCTTTATAGATCATTTTCACACCTGTTTTGTACTTAAGAATTTGGTAAAAGTTGAGCGAATAACAAATTGCCCAAAGTGTAAGAGAGCAATAGAACGAGGAGTGGAATTTTATCTAAATCGTCTAATAGATAAGGAGGGACTTCCAAAGCCATTTGCAAAAACTCAACGTTTAACATTATACAGACGCGAACTTTATGATTATGCAGAAAGCATTAATCTCGCATTAATACTGCAGGAACGGTTTGGTAATTTCAATAAAATTATAGAATCTCAATTATTAGATTTGTTATCCCGTTGGCAAAAATCAGATGGCTCATTTCGTACTCGCGAACTCTTGTTTGGATGGAACAATGTACCTTATCATCGTTGGGCCCAATCGCAAATATTCAGAAGTTTGAGTTTTTGGTTCTGGTTAGAACACCGGGACAAGTGAAGATTTTTTAATAAAAGAGGTTAAATTTAATGTGTGGAATTAACGGAGTATATAACTATCGTGATCTGAAGCCAGTACAAAAGTCTTTATTTATGCGCATGCGAGATACTCTTGCCCATCGAGGTCCCGACGATCGGGGACTCTATGTTTATGATAAAGCAGGCATTGCTTTGGGACATCGGCGTCTGTCCATTATTGACCTCGAAACAGGTCATCAGCCGATGAGCAATGAAGACGGTACAATTTGGCTTGTGTTCAACGGTGAAATTTACAATTTTCTTGATTTGCGAAGAGAATTGTTGTCTTTAGGACATCTTTTCAAAACTAATTCAGATACCGAAACTATTATTCACTCTTATGAAGAATGGGGAGTTAATTCTTTCTCACGGTTTAATGGGATGTATGCATTTGCACTCTGGGATGAGCGAAATCACACACTAACATTGGCGCGTGATCCGTTTGGTATTAAACCTTTGTATTACTGGGATAATGGCCATTCACTCATATTTGGCTCTGAAATAAAATCAATTTTGTACCATCCAAAAGTTAAACGTGAAGTTGATTTGAAAGCATTAGATGAATTTTTAACACTAACATTTGTTCCATCACCCCGCACGGCGTTTTCAGGGATTAATAAATTATTACCGGGACATGCTTTGATTTGTAATCGACACGGTAATAGTCTCAGGTACTTTTATCGAAAAATACCTGAGCTTTTATCAAATTGTTCAGAAAATGATATTGTGGAAGAACTTCGTGAAAAGATTTTTACAGCAATCAATCGGCAAATGGTGGCTGATGTTCCAGTGGGTGCTATGCTCAGCGGAGGTGTAGATTCCTATACAGTTGCAGAGATTATGACCAGGATTACTGGTGGACCAATACAAACTTTTACTGTGGGCTTTTCAGAAAATTTTGCTGATAATGAATTGAATGCTGCTCGCGCCACATCATCACGTATCGGTAGTCAACATCACGAAATTGTCATTTCTGCAGACGAATATGCCGAATTATTGCCTCAATCAATCTTGTATCTTGAAGAACCAATAGCAACAGCTTCAACACTTGCATTTTATAAGGTGAGCCAATTAGCAAGTAAGCAGGTAAAGGTAGTTTTAACAGGCCAGGGTGCCGATGAACCATTTGCCGGGTACCAACGTCACTTTGGAGAAAGGTATGGGTCATTGTACCGGGCATTGCCGTCACTCTTACGGGATAGAATGATTGTCCCCTTGGTAGAGCATTTACCCCGTAACGAACGTCTTAAAAGAGCAGTGCGTTCATTAAATGTAAATGACCCCTTAAAACGAATGTTTCAAGTATATACTATTTTTGATTCATCTCTCAAGAAACGCCTATACCGTGATGGTCTATTCCAAAAATTTGAAAATCAGCCCTGCGATACCTTACAATTATGGCAGGCAGACGTGTCTGGTTTGGATGGTTTGAGTCAGATGCTATATGTAGATTCGCGACTTTCATTAGCCGATAATTTATTAATTTATGGTGATAAATCATCTATGGCAGTATCACTTGAGGCTCGGGTTCCATTTTTAGATTTAGAACTCATGGAGTTCGTCGAGAGTATACCATCAAACTTAAAAATTAAAGGTAGAACACAAAAGTATATTTTTAAAAAAGCTGTTTCAAAGTGGATTCCTAATGAAGTTATCAGCAGAAAAAAGATTGGATTTACGACTCCTGTGGATGGCTGGTTCCGAAAAGAACTGCGGCAATTTATTGAAGACAGTTTGCTTTATCCAGGTTCAGCCTGTAATATATTTTTTGAGCCGAAAACAATTCGATCGATGATAGATAATCATCAAAGTGGACGTCAGGATTATAAGAGGGCTTTATTTTGTTTGTTAACTTTTGAAATCTGGTATGACCAGTTTATTAAATTTAACAATTGGAGAATAGGTAGTGAATCTTAGTATTTTTGGTCTTGGCTATGTTGGTTGTGTTTCCGGAGCATGCCTTGCTGAAATCGGTCATAAGGTTGTTGGTGTAGACCATAATAAAACTAAAGTGAACATGATAAATCAAGGAAGAAGTCCCATCATAGAAAAAGAGATAGATGAAATTATAAAAAAAGTCGTTAAGAGCAAAAGATTTATTGCTACCTCGAATTGGTATAAAGCAGTCGATGAAACAGACCTTGCATTAGTTTGTGTAGGTACGCCGTATAGCCCCAATGGTAATATTAACTTGAATTTTATAAAAATTGTTTCTAAGCATATAGGAACGGCTTTGAGAAATAAGAAGAATTATTTTGTGGTTGTAGTACGGAGTACAGTTTTACCCAAAACGGTTGAGAAAACTGTAATACCACTATTAGAGAAATATTCAGGAAAAAGTGTTGGGATAGATTTTGGAGTGTGTATGAATCCTGAGTTTTTACGTGAGGGGAGTTCAGTGCATGATTTTTATCATCCGCCTAAGATTGTTATTGGAGAATATGATAAAAGATCAGGAGATGTAGTTGTTGAATTATATAAACAAATTGATGTTCCTCTTATAAGGACACAAATAAAAATTGCAGAGATGATTAAGTATGCAGATAATTCATTCCATGCTTTAAAGGTTACTTTCGCTAATGAAATAGGTAATATTTGCAAGGAACTTACAATAGACAGTCATAAGGTTATGGATATTTTTTGTATTGATGATAAATTAAATCTTTCACCTTACTATCTTAAACCGGGATTTGCATTTGGGGGATCATGTCTTCCTAAAGATTTAAGGGCAATTACTTATAAATCTAAAACTCTGGATATTGATACTCTTGTCTTGAATTCAATCTTAGATAGCAACAAAAAACAAATTCAAAAAGTAGTAAATAAGCTTCTTGAATATAAAGGACGAAAATTGGGATTTCTGGGATTAAGTTTTAAAGGTGGGACAGATGATTTGCGAGAAAGCCCTATTGTTGAGGTTATTGAGACAATGTTAGGAAAAGGGTTTAATATAAAAATCTATGATAGATACGTTTTAATTGCAAGATTAATGGGCGCTAATAAAGTTTATATTGAAAAAGAAATACCTCATATTTCTTCTTTAATGTGTTCTAACATAGAGTATTTAATACATAATTCCGACGTGATAATAGTGGGCAATAAAGTAGATGAATTTAAGAAAGCATTAAAAATGGTAAAAGAAAATCAGGTAATTATTGACCTTGTGAGGATTGTCAATGATAGTTCTAATATAAAGGGAGAATATTATGGCATCTGTTGGTAAGATACTCATTATCGTGGAAAATTTACCTGTTCCTTTTGATAGGAGAGTTTGGCAAGAAGCAAATTCCTTGAAAAATGAAGGTTACGAGATTTCTGTAATTTGTCCTAAAGGGAAAGGATATGAAAAAAAGTTTGAAATTATAGATGATATTTATATCTATAGGCATTCTCTGCCCTTTGAGGCTAAGCGAGCTCTGGGTTATTTTTTGGAATATACTTGCGCCCTTTTTTGGGAATTCGTTTTATCTTTAAAAGTATATTTTGAAAGAGGATTTGATGTCATTCATGCCTGCAATCCTCCCGATCTAATTTTCTTGATAGCCCTATTTTATAAAATACTTTTAAAAAAGAAATTTATTTTTGACCATCATGATTTAAATCCTGAATTGTGGTTAGCTAAAGGCGGTAAGAAAGATATTTTTTACAAATTATTGCTATTAGTAGAGAAATTTACATTCATGACAGCTGATATATCTATTGCAACGAATGAATCTTACAAAGACATTGCGGTTCTGAGAGGAGGAATGAAAGAAGAAGATGTGTTCATAGTGCGCAGTTCTCCTATAATAAGCAAATTTGAAAGTCTCATTCCCGAATCGCCGGATGAATCCATAAAAAATGGTAAAGAATATATGGTGGGCTATGTAGGGGTTATGGGGAAGCAGGATGGTGTTGATTATCTGCTACGCGCAATCGACTTTATTGTCAATCGAAGAAAAAGAGAAAATGTTTTTTTCGTAATTATTGGCAATGGACCAGAATGGAACTATTCAGTAAATTTATCCAAGGAATTGAGAATAGATAATTTTGTCTTTTTTACTGGAAGGATTCCCGATAAAGAGATGATTGAATATCTATGTGCTTGTGATATATGTGTGAATCCAGATGTTGTAAATGATTTCAATGATAAATCAACAATGAATAAGATAATAGAATACATGATACTTGGAAAGCCAATTGTGCAGTTCAATATGCGGGAGGGCAGGTATTCAGCAGATGCCGCTTCGCTATATGCCAAAGCAAATGATGAGATAGATTTTGCAAAAAAAATTTTAATACTGCTTGATAACGAGCCATTAGGGAAAAGCATGGGAGAAATTGGGAAAAAAAGAGTTAAAGATAAATTTTCATGGAAAAATTCGGAAAAAGTTCTTTTAAAAGCTTACAATTATTTATTTAACTCTTAATTTTTCTTTTGCTTTATAAAAAAATCACTTTTTACTTTTACTTGAAAGGTGAAGCGATTTTAAAACAGCAGTAATTTTATAGTTTAATCCATAGATTTGACCAAAGGAACGCATCTTGGAAGATATTAAATGTATTTTTTGTAAGAAATTTAGTAATCAAATTGTTATAGAAGAAAATGGATTTAAAGGAAGAAAATGTTCATTGTGTGGTTTAATATTTATTTCACCCAGACCAAGTTATTCCGAAACACTAAAATTATATACCTCTGACCACACCCATAAATATGCTGAATCACATATAGGTTTCAAGAAAAGTAAAATAATTCATGCAAAACACACTTTGGCAATAATTAAAAGGTTTAAAGAAAGAGAGTCTATTTTGGAATTAGGAGCAGGAGCAGGATATTTTTTATTAGAAGCCAAAAAAGAAGGATTCGAAGTGTTTGGTATCGAGCCTGATCAGATTCAAGCTAGTTTTATTAATAACACACTGGAAATACCTTGTGAAGTTGTTCCGTTAAATGAAAATTCTTTTGACGGGAAAAAATTTGATATTATTTATCACCATAACGTTCTTAGTCATTTTCATGACCCAATAAATGAATTCAAAAAAATCAATAATAAATTAAGAAATAATGGTATTTTAGTGTTTGAAACTGGTAATATAGCGGATGTAAAAGAGAAATATTATAAATACTTTGCAGAATTTTGTTATCCAGATCATTTGTTTTTTTTCGGTGAAAATACTCTAAAGAAATTACTTGAACAAACTGGATTTAAATTTCTCAATACACATAAATATTCAATGATTTTTAATTTGCTTATCCAAAAACTATTCCGGAGTTTAAAAGATTCTCTTAAAGACAAAACAGAATTAAGCGAATCAATTGAGAACACTGTTACAGGGGAACCATATTTTAATATAAAGAAGTTTAGTATCAAGCGATTGATAAGGAGTTTTTATCGTTGTTTCTCATATTTTCTTATATATAAAGTAGGATCTTTAATTCCTAAAAAAGGGCAGCCACAAACAGCTATTATTGTTGCAAGAAAAAGTCAATAATTCTATATGTTTAGTGAAGTTTTAACGATTCTTGTAGCTTTATTTAGAGTTTTTGAAGTATAAAATTTAATTCTATTATTTGTTAATAAAACTATTTTATATCATCATGGTTAGTGATATAAATTTGTTACTTTCATTGATGTCGCATATCCAAAGTAACTAAAGAGGAAGGTAAATTACAGAGAGCAAGAGTTTGGATTTATGTATCCACTTTTGCGAAAAATTGATAAAGAAAATAATTATTTTTTACACTTTAAGAGGTTTTTATGAATGCAGAATTTCAAAGAAAGGTTGATCATCGGCGAATAACTATGGGCATAATTGGTTTGGGTTATATAGGTCTTCCACTTGTACTTAAATTTGTCGCCAATGGCTTTCACACGGTCGGGTTTGACATTGATAAGTCGAAAGTGAATTTGCTGATGGCGGGGAAAACGTATATTAATCATATCTCAGACAATGCTATTGCCGAAATGAATAAGACCGAAAAATTTGATGCAACGTCAGATTTTCGCCGGATCAGTGAGGTCGATGTTATTTCAATATGCGTTCCTACTCCGCTTACTATTCAACGTGAACCTAACTTGTCCTATATAAAATCCACAGCGGAAATGATACATCCTTATTTACTAAAGGGACAGCTTATAATCCTTGAATCTACGACCTATCCAGGTACGACAAATGAGATACTTCTCCCAATTCTGGAAAAAAGCAGATTAAAGGCTGGGAAAGATTTTTATCTTGCTTTTTCTCCTGAACGTGAGGATCCAGGAAATAAGACATTCACCAGCGACACAATTCCAAAAGTAATCGGTGGACACACCCCGGAAGCACTTGAGAGAACTTCTTATCTCTATAGTCAGACTGTTGCGGAAACTGTTTCTGTTTCTTCTACACGCGTAGCGGAGGCAGTGAAGATACTTGAGAATATCTTTCGCAGCGTCAATATTGCATTGGTGAATGAACTGAAAATTATTTATTCGAAAATGGGTATTGATATCTGGGAAGTGATTGATGCAGCGAAAACAAAGCCTTTTGGATTTATGGCCTTTTATCCTGGACCAGGTTTAGGTGGGCATTGTATCCCCATCGATCCTTTCTACCTAACATGGAAAGCTCGTGAATATGGATATTCAACCAGGTTCATTGAACTCGCAGGTGAAATCAATACAGCTATGCCCATGCATGTTATTCAGGAGTTGATGGATGCGCTCAATAAAAGGGGAAAAGCGCTTAAGAATTCATCAATATTGGTTATTGGTCTCTCTTATAAGAAAGATATTGACGATATAAGGGAGAGCCCATCATTGAAATTGCTGGAAATTCTTAAAACAAAGGAAGCCAAAATTGCCTATTATGATCCCTATGTTCCACGCATGAAGAAAACACGCGATTATCAAATGCTGGAAGAATTGGAAAGTATCGAACTGATACCTGAAACAATAAGAAAATTTGATGCTGTTCTCATTTCAACCGCTCATTCTTCAATCGATTACGATGAACTGGTGCAGCATGCGCAACTGGTCATCGATACACGTAATGCGACCAAAAATGTAAAAGAAGGAAGGGAGAAAATCAAAAAGGCTTAATTTCGAAAAATGATTCTTTCAAGCAATTAAGAATTTATAATATTGATTTATAATATGAATCGATTTATTAAAACAAAAGTTTGTTTTCGCAACGATGATGTAAACATTTTAACTCCAGAATTAGTAAGTTTAACAAATATATTAATAAATAGAGGTATATCAATAACACACGCAGTAGAGCCTTGTAATATTACTGTAGAAACCATCGATTGGCTGAAGAAAATGAAGGAGGATTTGCCGAATCTAATTGAGATAGTTCAGCATGGCTGGGATCATTCATGGCATGATAAAGGAGAATTTGGGGGCAAAAGATTATATGAAGAGCAGTACATTGATTTAAAATGCGGGAAAGAAATAATGGAGGAAACTTTTGGAATTGATTTTTTCCCAATGTTAGTTGTACCTTGTGATTGTTATAATAAGGATACTATAAAAGCTGTCAGTTTATTACAATATAAAGTTTTTTCTGTGCATTACAATTACCGAACTTCCCGAAGAATTTTTTACAATATTGGGCATCTATTGGGAAAAGGGCAATTATTTGGTCGACATATTTCAAATCATTTGAATTATTATCCAGGGACTCAAATGTTTGAAATTGATACTTCAATTTCTTTTATAAAGAAATATTTGGGTTATAATGAGTGTGAAATGAATTCGGTTAAAGAGATAACCAGAGCTTTCAATGTGTTAAAAAAACAAATTCCAGTGGTAAGTTTTTCGCTTCATCATAGATTACACAATAAAAAGATACACATTGATTTATTCACAAGTGTTTTAGATGAATTACAAATGATGAATAATGTCACATTTGTTAACTATGAAAAAATTTATCAAGAATATACAAAATCTCACTAAGGAAGAGAAATCTCTTTAGGTCCAGTTCGTCTAATTTATATTTCGTCAAATATCACGATTGGTTATGCAACCAGCCTAAATAATTCATTCTTGAGATTCTTAGTTATAATAAAGGTTTAATTTAGAGTCAAGACAACTTTAGTGGCAAATTAAGAAGGTCATTGCTGATGTATATATGTATCTGACTATTTAACAATAAATAATATAATTCAGGAGGTAAAAACCGTGAGTCCAGATTATACAGTTGAAGTTGATAATGTTGATAAAGATATATGGTTAGGTATTTTACAAAAGTTTGATGATGCAAGTCTTTATCAAACATGGTCTTATGGCACAATCAGATGGGGTAAAAATAATTTAAGTCACTTAGTTCTAAAGAAGAATGGAGATGTTGTCGCTGCAGCTCAGGTTATAATTATTAAAATACCACTAATTAATAGGGGAATGGCATTTGTAAAGCATGGGCCGTTGTGGCAATTACATAACAAGGAAGAAAACACAAAAAT
>JAUWXV010000056.1 GCA_030616165.1 bacterium
AATACTATCATTTTATGATCCCCTCGATAAATCGAGGGGTTAATGGTATTTTGTTAACTTTTACCCATTTCATTAATAAGCCTATGGCTTATTAACCCCTAACTTTAGTTAGGGGACAAGAAACATCCCTTCAAAATTCAAACCGTTTTAACGGTTTTCATTATCAAGGAAGAAATTTGTGGATACGATACTTATTTGTTTTTATTTTCTAATTTTCTTCCCCGTTTTTTTGGTGAGAGCATGCATGCAAGGAACGAAGTACGATTTACGAATGAAAAGAATTAACCGCAGACCTGAAGGGCAATGACGCGGAGGACGCAGAGATGAAACGAATTAGTCTATATTATAATGAAATTATAGAATTTTTTCATTATGTAGGGGCACGGCGTCGCCGTGCCCTTATATTAAATTAAAAAATTAATGGTAGGTCAGACATTCCTGTCTGACAAAAATAGATGAACACAATACTTATTTATTTTTATTTTCTAATTTTCTTCCAAGTTTTTTAGGTGAGAGCATGCGTGAAAGTAAAGAAGTACGATTTACGATAATTGAACCGCTGATACGCAGAAAAAAGGATTTATGATTTTAGAAATTCCCCCTTAGCAAAGGGGGATTAATACGCCATATTTACGGCGTATTAAGGGGGTTGTTTATCTTCAATCCATGTTTCAATCATTTTCAAATATAGTTGAATTTTGAAAGATGAGGATAGCCTAGTGCGGCAACTCTTGACAATCGAGCCATACGAAGTAGTAATTTTGACCCTGATTAAGATCGTAGGGGCGGATTTATCCGCCCGAATTCATTGTGATGTTACTGATTAAGACCGTATTAATTAATTATTAAACAAGAAGGGAGGGTAAATCCGCCAGAGGCGAGCAAGCCCGCAAGAGGCGGGTTTGGTATTGATAATTTATGTGAAATTGAATTAAAGTAATGCATATGTAAAATAATGATTTCAACTTAATTTTAGTATTTAATAATAAAATAATTTTCACTCTCCCCATACTAAATATTTTTTCACAAATCTTGAGTAGTTTCAATAAAAGTATTCCTCAAATCATTTGATGGATTTAAATCTTACTTGACTTTTATAAGATAAAATTGCATTATTATTAAGTTAACGCTATATAAGTTTTGTAAGATAACAGTTTAGTTACTTAGTTAATTATTAGTTAAACAAAACATTTTGGAGGATAATAAAATGGCTACTTCTATGTTACAACCGAATTGGGTCGATATATTCGGTTTATTCATATACTTGACCATGTTGTTCATCTTAGGAATAACAGCTTGGGGAGGATATAAACAGTATAAAGAATCAAAGTATAAGGAACGTATTCTGAAGGATTTTGAAATTAGGCGTGATTTTATTTTACAACCAGGATTATATGAGATCCAGGGCAAGATTGAGCATGAAAGTGATGATTTGGAGGAGATCTTAAGAAATCTTGTCAATACAGAAAATCCATATGATCCCAACTTGCTAAACGATAATCAAAAGAAACTTCATCAGCAACTTGACTGCTACATCAGTTACCTTGAGGCAGTTGGCTCCCTGCGATATCGGGGATGGCTTGAAAAGAAAGACTATCCTGGTTTCTGGAATTATTACTTCCGTAGGCTAAGTGAATGGGAGATACTTTGGAAGTATATCTCAACACCGGACTATGAGTGGAATGATGCCACACGTTGGGCGCAAGAGATCCACGATGAATATGAAGAAAAGGCAAAGTAGCATATGTTTAAAAAGTTGCAGTTGAAATAGCTCAAAATTTTGGGACAGAATAATTATTTGTTTTTATTTTTTAGTTTTCTTCCCCGTTTTTTTGATTAGAGGATGCGTGCAATAAACCTTTAGAGATATGTTGAAGAAGAAGATGAAGAGGAACTTCAACAGTAGAATGTTTTTATTTAAATATATTATAAAAAACAGCAGAAAACAAGGAAAAATAAAAAAATTTTTAATAATTTTTAGATTTGGAATTTAAGTTAGTTTATTATAAATAGGTGAAAATTGGGGGGGATGATAATTGGTTGTTTTTTGGTGAAAGAATGAGTCTAATGAACGATTTACGAATAAAGAATTAAAATAAATAACAGCAGAGGGGTAGATACGCCCGGTAGTGCTTCTCCATATTTCTATTTTTAATCTATTTTTTACAAACTGTAGGGGCGATTCACGAATCGCCCTCTTTATTTTCTTCCTTGCCCTTCGGGCTTGCCCGCCTCTGGTGGGCTTGCCCGCCTCTGGCGGGTCTGCGGTCTATTATAATTGTTTTAATCTGTTTTCATTTTTACCAAATGTAGGGGCTAATTTATTCGCCCTCTCTGTTTTCAATTAATATTTTATCATATTTTTATTATCCTTTCTCTGCCTGCCCTGTGGGCCTGCCCTGTGGGCCTGCCCTGTGGGTGGTTTCTTATTATTATTTTAGTCTTATCTTCATTTATCCTTGCTCTGCCTGCCCTGTGGGTGCTCTCTGCCTGCCCTGTGGGTGGTTTCCTATTGTTTCTTTTAGCAAAAAAACTAAAAAAGTTCTTGACAAAACGAAAACATTTCCGTATATTTATAGTATGGTTATAATAAATAATAACTTTTTAAACAATTCAGTATTTTTAAGTAGGTGTAAAAAATGGATATAACATAAAGAATGCCTGCCCTTCGGGTGGGCCTGCCCTGTGGGTTTTCTCTGCCTGCCCTGTGGGTGTTCTCTGTGGTTATGTGGTTAAAAAAAATATCCAACTTTTTTCGAATAAATTCTTGCTTTAACCCTTGAAATTAAATGATTTAACCCTGACACAAAATTCCCAAAAACTCACATATATGGGAACAATGGGAATTTTGGCACTTTTTTCCCACAAAAATTAGAAAATTTCCCTTGCTTTTGTTGAATATTTTTATAATTAAATAGATAAGATATTATATTAATCAAAATTTAATAGTAAGGAGAATATTGTGGCAAAAAACAAAATCAATCGCAGAGAATTTATTTGTAAAACTGCTGCAGGAATTACAGGTGCAACAGCAGCAATGAGTGCCGGTTCCTATCAAAGAATAATGGGAGCCAATGACCGAATAAACATTGGGTTTATAGGTTGCGGAGCGCGCGGAAGGGGTCACCGTAGAATGGTTAATATGTCATTGAAAGAAAAAAATCTTGGTGTAGTTGCTGTATGCGATATTTGGAAATTGAATCGTGAAAAAGCGGCTGAAGATTGTAAAAAGAAGTTTGGAGTGAATGTTAAACAATTTAAATATTCTGAAGAAATGTTAAAAATGCCTGGATTGGATGCTGTAATGATAGCCACAGGTGATCACCAGCATGCTTTATTATTGGCAGAGGTTGTTAAGGCAGGTAAAGACTGTTATTGTGAAAAACCTATGGCTGTGAATGTGGAAGAGGCAAAAATTGCAAGGGATGCAGTATTGGCTTCAAAACAGGTTGTTCAAATGGGTTCTCAGTGGGTAAGTGATCCGATTCAAATTAAAATACGTGAAATTGTACGTTCCGGGAAATTAGGACAAATTACAAAGATTGAACAGGTCTGGAATGACAATAATCACCGCTGGCATGTGCCAGACGATCCCGATGTAGCCGCAATTAGGGAAGAAGATACTGACTGGGAGAGATGGCTGTTAGGCAGGTCCTACCGTCCTTTTGATCCCTGGGCATACTTTGAATTCAGGATTTTCCGTGATTTTTCTGGCGGAATTACATCCCAGTGGATGAGCCATGGAATTGGATTGGTACATTTTTATACCGATACTGCTATTCCGGACACAATGGTAGCAAGCGGCGGAGTATTAGGCTGGCCCGATATCAGGCAAAATCCCGATACATTTCAGGCACTTGCAACTTATCATGATGCCAGGTTCTTATATTCTTACTCTTCAAATTATGCAAACAAATTTGGCGATTACAGCTGTATTCGCGGCAAAGACGGTACTTTATTCGCTCACGGTGGAGAAGGCAGTCCCCGCTGGTTCTTTATTCCTGAGTATCAGAGACTTCCCGGCGGATTTGATTTTTACGAAGGATTAAAAGCAGCGGTTAATAGCGGCAAAGCTGAAATCATTACGTCTAAGGAATACGGCAATAAATTACCCCCAGTCAACGTGAGTGATGACAGTAAATTTCATTTGGATAACTGGATTGACTGTATGAGGGCTCGAAATCTAAAAACAAACGGTTATATTCATACAGGATTCTGGCACTCAATCGGTGCAATAATGGCAACCAGGGCTTATCGCGAAGGCAAAAAGCTTTACTGGGACAGAAAAAAAGAGGAAATTATTGATTATCCTCCATACATTGGCTAACAGAATTCTCTTTATCAAAAGTAAAATATCATAAGTTAGGGAATATTAAAGACTATATTCCTTAGAGAAGATTTGTATGTCTTCAGAACATTCTGGACAGCTTTTAAGCTGAAATCAAAGTATAGTTTAAGTTAATTAACAGTGAAAGAATAGAATTAATATATGAGACTAAAACTTGAAAATATTGGAATTAAAGTGAATTTTTAACTAATCATTAATCTAATAGCATCGTAAGTATTAAGCGCAGGCTTATAAGACTTATTTGCATTTATTGTTACCAATATAAGTCACACATCTATCAATCATACATAATTTGGAGTAAATACTATGAAACGACGCTCATTTTTAAAAATCGTTGGGGGAGCGGGTATTTTGTCTTTTTCAAAGGGGAATTTGTTTTCTGGCAACAGTGATAATAATACTAATGAGTCAAATGAAGGCATGTTTATCGATAATGAGTTATTGAGCTTTAGAAACCAAAATCGTTCGACAGTTGTCTGTCAAAATGGGATTGTCTGCAGCGGTCATCCACTGGCAAGTCTTTCAGGTGTTGAAATTCTCAAAGCCGGAGGCAATGCCATTGATGCGGCTGTTTGTGCCAACGCCATGATGAGTCTGGTTTCCCCTATGATGTGTGGCCCCGGAGGTGATCTGTTTGCCATTGTCTGGATAGAGAAGGAGAAGAGATTATTTGGTCTCAATGCCAGCGGACGTTCACCGTATAATTGGAATATTGATGCGGCTCGTGGACTTGGACTCAAGAATGTTCCCGTATCCGGTCCACTATCCTGGAGCATTCCGGGATGTGTCAGTGGATGGGGAGCGCTGATGGAACGATTCGGCCGGTTCAACATGGCAAAGGTTCTGGAAGCACCAATTTTTTATGCTCGTGAAGGTTTTCCTCTTTCACCGGTAATCGCCAGAGGATGGTCAATTAATCCAAAGGAAGACCCTTCTCTTGCACAAATTTTTATCCCCGACGGCAAACCCCTGCATTTCGGAGATATTTTCAAGAATCATGATTTGACACGTTCTTTCGAAATTATCGCCCGTGATGGTGCTGATGCTTTTTACAGGGGAGAAATTGCCGAAAGAATAGTAAAGTTCTCCCAGGTTAATGGCGGACGGTTTTCAATGCGCGACTTTCGTGACCATACAATCAGTTGGATTGACCCGGTAAGTTCAAACTATCGAGGTTATGACGTTTGGGAACTCCCTCCGAATGGTCAGGGAATCGTGGCTTTACAGATGTTGAATATATTAGAGAATTTTGATATCCCTTCTCTAAATCCCAACTCTCCTGAATATCTTCATCTTTTTATAGAAGCAAAAAAACTCTCTTTCGAAGACCGTGCTGTTTACTATGCGGATATGGATTTTGCTGACGTACCGCTAAAACAGCTTATCTCTGAAGAGTATGCCCGTCAGCGATCCAAACTGATAGACCTCAGACGTGCTTCCCAAAAAGTTTTACCCGGAAGATTCAGCGATTCCTCTGACACTATCTATCTGACAGCCGCGGATAAAGAAGGTAACATGGTCTCTCTTGTCCAGAGTGTTTGCTGGTTATGGGGTTCGCGACTGGTACCGACCGGTCTTGGCTTTTGTATGCAAAATCGGGGTACAAGTTTCTCGCTCGACCCGAATGACCTTAACAAGTTGGAACCTCATAAGAGACCGTTCAATACAATTATTCCCGCCTTTTTGACTAAAGATGGTAAGCCTCTCTTTTCGTTTGGAGTGATGCATGGCGATTATCAACCACAGGGTCATGTACATATTTTGATAAACATACTTGACTTTGGTATGTCTCCTCAACAGTCAGGTGAACAGCCGCGGGTTCGGCATGCAGGAAGTTCCGAGCCCACTGGAAGCAAAATGTCAGGTGGAGGGACTGTAATCTTTGAACGTCACATATCTGATAAAGTCAAAGAAAAACTGGCTGATATGGGACACAATATCAAATCTGAAGTAGAAGTATTCGGCGGTTATCAGGGTATCTGGCGGCAGTCCAATCCACGCCGCTATTTCGGTGGTTCCGACCCAAGAAAAGACGGCTGTGCGATTGGCTATTAAATAAGTCTGAATAGTAATAAAATACTGTGACTATTCACCGCTGAGTCAGTAATGGTGAGGGTTAAGATTTTTACCTGAAACTGGCAGGCGAGTGTTTATTTAACTGTAACTTGCAAATACAGTCCAAAATGTCACAATTGGCACCATTGCTGCCACAAATAGACACATTTATTTTTTTCATTTATTTTGCACTCAAAAAATAAATTTAAATCAAAATTAGCAAGGTATCCGAAAGTTTTGAAGACATACACTATTCTTAAATAATTTATATTTAAATAATTTACAAGGTATGGTAAACAAAAAAATAAAAAGGCAATTTAGGAATATTTAATGTAAAATCCCCTTTATGAGTGAAATTTCAAATGTTTTATTTAAATTATTATTATGCTGCGGTGCTAAATTAAATTTCCCCCAAAACACAACATATAGTGACATATAAAATAAATTATATAATATATTGTATTTTTTTGTTGATTTTTTCCTGAAAATTTTTTATATTATAGTGTAAAAAAGAATAAATTATGAAGCGAAAAGTAACGGAGGAATAGATATTGGAAGCTTCTGAAAAAGATAATAATAACGAAACAGATAAAATATTATCCCCAAACATAAAAACATTTAAGTACACCAAAAATAACTCTTTCAGATTTGGATATGAATATAAATCTCCAATTATAAAAGCTGAAAATGTTATTGTTTTAGATCCGAGAAAAAAGAATCAAGCATCAAATGGAAAAATTCCCGTTTATAAAGTGGATATTTACTCATAATAATTAAGTGGAGTGCAAGAGTCGGTTTATGCCCGAATGTATATCTTCAAAACCTTTTGGGCTCTTCGTATCTATTCATATCCATACCCAATATTTTTTCTCAAATCTTGAGTAACTTCAATGAGAACTTCTCTCTTTTCACCTGAGAAAGTTAAATCGAAGTAATGGAATCTTTAATAGTAAATATCAATAAAAGGCTAAATGATAAATTTTCCCTCTATATTTTTCTCTAAATTTTCTGTTATTTTCGGTACCTCCTTTAACATTTGCACTTGCCCAGACTTCTGGTTCTACACCCATCTTAACGAGTTTATCCACCGTCATTGCCACTAATGACTGCCCAATAAATGTATTAGCCATTGTAGAGATTGATGATACTTTTTGGTAATAATTATTCACCCTTACCACAGCATCACCCAGTGGTACATGTGAATCAATTACGATATCCCCAATATCACAAAGGTCTCTATTGCTTGGATGCCTTGACAATGTTCCAGGTGGTATACCTTTTGAAAACTCTCTGGATGTAACTGCGATCACTTTCAAACCCATTTTTTTTGATTCTATTGCAGACTCAATTGTTACGGAATTAATACCATTACAGTTTATAATTAGAATTACATCTCCTTTTTGAACATTATAATGAATAAGAGCCATTTTCGCATATCCAAGTAATCTTTCAGTTGCCGGGTGGGCATCAGCCACAGATAAACCTGGAGGGAAAAGAGGGTTTATTGGTACCAAACTACCTGCCCTTTTAAAAATGTCCATAGCAGCCATTATATTATGTCCACCCGTTCCAAAAACATGAATTAGTCGCCCTTCTCTAATCGATTCCGACATGAGGTCTGCTGCTTTTTCAATATTTTCTCTTTCCCTATTCATTATATCCTTCAATATCCTTTGAGTCTCATCATAGTATTGTTCAACTACATACCAGGATGAATTTTTTAATGACTCTTTCCTTTCTGACTTATTCATCTGACATTCAGTTATAGATATTTCTGAAACAATTAACAATATAATAACAAAAATAAAATAAAAAATAAACTTTGCACTTTTCATTATTTAATCTCCTTTTTAAATCTTGAGAAAAGATTGAAGTAACCGTTTATTTACTTTAAAAGACAATTAATATCATAAACAATTTTTTCATTAAATCGGCAAATTCTCAATCCTGTTAATTATTTCAATTCACCAGATAAAGTATAGGTTTCCCCTTTTTTCGTTTCTATTTTGATTATTTTGTCCCTATACTTTATGAGACAAGGATTACCCTGTTTTGAGTATATCTTCACCTCTGACAGCACTCCGTCTTTCCAGGTCATATCTGTTTCAAATCCGCCTCGTGCACATAAGCCTTTAATGTTACCTTCCTGCCAGGCTTCAGGAAGTGCAGGCAGAAGGACTATCTCTCCGCCGTGTGATTGGAGAAGCATTTCCGCAATACCCGCTGCCCCGCCAAAATTTCCGTCGATTTGAAATGGCGGGTGATTGTCAAAAAGATTGGGCAACGTCGATTTCCTTAATAATGCTAATACATTCTCATAGGCTTTTTCACCATCTAACAATCGAGCAAAGAAATTGATGATCCATGCCCGACTCCAACCGGTATGTCCACCCCCATGCTGCAATCTTTTCTGAATCGTATTTTTGGCTGCCTGAAAAAGCTCCGGCGTTCTGGGTGTTATCTGAGCCAACGGGTACAATCCCAACAGATGTGACATATGACGATGACCAGGTTCTGCTTCTTCATAATCTTCTATCCATTCCTGGATGGTACCATCCTTGCCTATCTGAATGGACGGAAGTTTTTGTAGCGCTGCCTTTAATTTGGTCATGAATTCTGAATCAACATTCTGAATTTCACCAGCCGCAATACAATTTGAGAAAAGAGCTTTGATAATCTGAATGTCCGTTGTCGTAGCATAGGTAAGTGTAAATCTCTCTCCGGTGCCTGGTAATATGAATTGATTCTCAGGAGAATGGGATGGAGCCGTTATGAGGTGACCTTCTTTATCTTCGATTAGAAAATCCAGAACAAATTGAGCAGATCCTTTCATGACAGGATATGCCTTTTCTCTCAAATAAGCCTGATCTCCAGTGAACTCATAATGCCGCCAGAGAGGGAATGTCATCCATGGACCATTTAAAGGTGTTACACCCCACGGACCATCGGCAACACCGGTTCTCCCGAACGGATCGGTAAGATGATGCAACGTCCATCCCCCGGCACCGTACATCTCCTTTGAAGTCACTCGCCCGGGGATTCTCAATATATTGAGAAAATCGGTCAGGGGCGTGACAGTCTCAGGCAAATTGCAGACCTCGGCTGGCCAGTAATTCATCTGTAGATTGATATTGGTATGGAAATCCGAATTCCATGGTGCTTTGAAATGTTCATTCCATATGCCCTGCAGATTGGCAGGCAGCACACCAGGACGTCGCGAGCTTCCCATCAAAAGATAGCGTCCATATTGGAAATAAAGGGCAATTAGCCCAGGATCTTCCTCTCCTTCCTGGACAGCATTTAATCGTTCATCGGTTGGTAGATTGAAAAGGGGAGATTTTCCCAGATTTAGCTGCATCCTGCTGAATAAAGACCGATGCTCTTCTATATGATTTTTCTTCAATTTTTCGAAAGATTTTTTCTCTGCACGAGCCAAAATCTCCTTACAGATATTCTCCGGATTGATAGAGCGGTCAAAATTGAGTTTTTCCAAACAATAATCTGTTGCCGCAGTCAATAATAAAGTTAGGGAATTTGCACCTCTTACTATAAGGGTATCACCGGCTGCATGTACATTGCCTCCATCATTTAATGCGATCAGCCTTGCAGCGAACTTCATATGGGGACCGTCTGGGCCATGCAAAGGATCCGGTTCATCAATGATTTGTCCGGTCATGACGAGTCGGTTGTTGCCTTCAGCCCTGACCTGAGCGTCTTTGTCTCGAATTAGTTGAATAGATGTATTGATTGCTCCACTTTTATCAGCCGTCAGCCGAATTACAATAATGTTATCAGGTGCAGAGACGAAAACTTCGCGAGAGTATTGAACACCCTCACATACATAGGTGATTCTGCACAAACCCGATTCCAGAAATAGTTCACGGCGATAATCTTTAATAGCAGATGTGCTATCTAAAGTAAGCAAGATATCTCCCAGGGTCTGGTATGAGCGAATCCGCGGCGGTGTCCCTATAAAAGTTTTAGAAACCAGTTCATGCGCTTCCTTATTTTTCTCTTGAAGGAGCAACTCCTGAATGGCTCGTAAATTTTTCAACGCTTCGGGATTGTTATTGTTAACCGGGCTGCCCGCCCAGAGACTCTCCTCGTTGAGTTGTATTCTCTCATAATAGACCTTGCCGAAGACCATAGCACCAAGCCTGCCATTTCCGACTGGTAGGGCTTCGGTCCATTTTTGGGCAGGTTTTTTATACCATAGTTTTAAATTCGAATTATCATAGAGTAATGGTGATTTATAGGGCTGGCATTGAAAACCCGGATTCAATATCCCGACACAAACTAACAGCAAGATTAGAAAGGATATTTTAACAGCAAAATTTTTAGCCTTCTTTGAAATGTGCATTTTTTTATTTATGTTAATTAAAAGGTTATTAAAAGTCATTAACCATAAAACATCTTATATTTTTTATAAGTTTATGATTCAATATGGTTTTTGAAATCATTATTTATCCAATTCCCTTATGATTTCATCTTTTGGAAATCCTTTATCCAATAATTCTGAAATCATTTTAAGACGATTCAAGCCATATGAACTTATTTTAATATCCTTATGATTATTTTCTACTGGAATAATAGCTTTTAATTTTATGAATTTTTTGATTACATCAATACTAAGAGCAGAAATTTTAGATGCTTCTTCTATTGAGTAAAACTTTGGGTTCATTTTTTATTAGTAATTATTCGTCTATTATTAATTTTAATTTAAATTGACAAAATTTATTTTACAATAAAATTCTTCCTACTTTTCAAAATATTTCTCCAAGTTCTTCACTCCTAAAAATTTATTGGTACCTTCGCTCATCGCAAAGCCAATCATAAAATTTTTCCCCCTTCTGGAGTGGCGCTTTAATTTGTGGATTTCAGGTTGCTGTGCTATTTTATGTGATATAATTGCTCCGGAAAATCTGCACAAAATTTTAGGTTGAACGTAATATACTACCTTTGCATAGTAAAAGCACGACTTGGATTCAATACAGTCAATTTGTGAATGAGTTCTTTCCCCACACCCTTCGCTTCCAAAATCGGCAGAAATTCACGTACAAGATAAGAATATCCGTTGATTTTTCCACCATTCAGTTCCCCGACCCTGTACCATCCGCTGTCCTGTGATAAGAGAAGGCTGTCTTCAAATCCTTTGTCGAGCATAGTAAAAATCAGTTCTATATGTTTCTCGCTGGTCTCTTTACGAATAGTGTCGTATTCCACCCATGCCCCTCGTTGTGCTACCTCAAAATGATACTTTTGCTCAGGTTCCCCACTGGCATGCACGTATATAAACGATGCGGGATCAACCTTTTCATGCTCCAGAATATCAAGCTGCTCGATAGCTGCGACGCCTTTGACCGTGTGGGAGGCAATGGCAGCGCCGGTCATTTTATGAGTCCGGCTTGCAGCGGTCACGATTTTCTTCTGGATGGGAATTAATGGTCCAGGATTCACAGCTATTTTTATAAAACCTGCTTTGATTCCGGTCTCGCTAATCCCCTCGAGGATTTCGGCTGCCCACATCTCAGCTAACCTTTCTGCTGAAACTTTCCAGGTATACTTCGGCAAATATGGCTCTTTGTAAAAACCAGTATTTGTAAGAATGTAAATCCCGGCTGTGCGGGAGAGTCGGGCGAGAATTTCCGGATCTCGCCCTATATAAGCTGGAGTGCAGTCGACGAAGGTCTGGACGCCGAGCTGTTTGATCTCATGTAAATAGGGGAGCATAGTCTTGATGATTTCATCCGGATTGTATCGCTCTTTACTGACCTGATCCGCACCGACAAAATCACACATAATATGCTCATGAGGCAGGATTAAACCCATCGCATCTGGAGAAATAGTACCGGTAACAGTCTGGATGAGGCGTCTCTTCGGCTGATTTTCCGTGATACTATTCCATGGAGCAGACCCGGCACGCAATGTCACCAGACCGACAATCCCCGATAATCCCGTTTTCAAAAAGTTCCGGCGAGTGATATCTGTCACTTTGCCTTTTCTTATCTTTTTATTAATATACCACTTCATAAAGATTCATTTAAAATTACTTTACGTTTTAAATCATTTAAAAGTTTGGAAGAAAAACCACGAACTGACTCTCATATTAATCTAAGAGCTAATTACCAAAATCTAATTTAACTGCTTTTTTTACTTCTGATAATCAAAATTTATCCCTACCATTAGTTAGCCATTCAAGACTGAATCGTGCAAAGGTGATCGTTTCATAGGGACTGTTGTAACCCCGCTCGTAAAGGAGAGCGATGGTTCCGTCAGGTAGAACAGTCAGGCATGAATAAGCCGAAGGACCGTCATGGATCACTTTTGAAACAGGCCAAGTTTTTCCTTCATCGTGACTGAGACGAACGGTCATATTAATCCGATTTGAAGTACTGGCAGGATTGGAAAATAGCAGCCGATTTTTGGAATTTCCACTCTGTTGAACTGTATATCTTATGAAACTTGCCTGACAGCGAGGTTCAATCAAAACAGTTTCATCGATAACATCCGACCAGGTTTCTCCCCAATCTTTCGTTGTGGCAACCGCCCGGCATCCCTTTTTGTGCATTTGGCGCATATTAATCATCAACGAGCCGTCAACAAGTTCCACCACCTGCGGCTCGTTCTGAGATAACCCCACTTCAGCTCCAAGTTTCCATGTTTTACCATGGTCATCGCTATAGACCAAATGGGAACTGTACTGTTTCCCTTCTGATCTAACTGAATAAGTAGGTACAATTAAACGGTCGCTTCGAGACTGAATTGCCATGCCCGGCGATGACGCGATATAATTCCATTCAGGTTTCTTTAGTATTGGAGTAAGATCTACTGGCTTGGACCAGGTCTCTCCTTCATCATCGCTTTTCATCACATATAACCAGATTTTACGGTTTCTCAGTAAGCCATCTTGAGGAATAGCATAATCGTAAAAAAGCCAGATGGTGCCAGTAATTCGATCAACAAGCAGGCATGGGTCGGTTGCTGCTTCCTGCCCGGGAAAATCTATGATCGTTTTCATTCTGGTCCAGGTTTTGCCATAATCAAAGCTTCGCTTCATAACAAGATCGATGTTATTGGGAGCGTCATTGACTCTATCTATACGTGCATCGCAAACTGCGATCAGGGTTCCTTTGTTTGAAGTCACAAGGGCAGGGATTCGGTAATAAGCAACATCTTCCTGACCACTGACGAACAAATCGATCTCTCTTATATGTTCGGCACCGATAATTGCCAAAGTCGCAAACAAAAAGCAGAAAAAAAATAGTGATATATTTTTCACTTTCCCCAATTCCTTTCATATATTAAAGGATTAGTTTATATCTTGTTTGTGTCTTAAATATTTCGAGTATGTTTATTGTCAATAAATTAGTTTTACTTTTCCATAATACGCATTTGCATTAATCATAGAGACAGAACACTGCCTGCACACTATGCTCTGTCCTATCATAAGAAAAATTATAATTGAAGATAATTATCCATATCATTTATCAAACTGCCAGTAACCACTACCCAAAATATCACAAATCCGGCACAAGGCGAAAAAAGAAATTTTTTTATTAATTAACAATTGAATATCCACATTTTATAACATATTTTCTTATTTCATTTTCTCCTATTAAAGATGGATGTTTTTATTATTTCAAAGTGACATAATTTTTATATGTATTTTTCTCGGTGAGACGACTATAGTGTTTATATTATAGCAGAGTTCTTATTTGTTCTAAACGATTCGACTTTACTATATTAAACTAATTGAGTTATCATTAAAATTAATTTTATGACAAACAGAATTAGCGACGGATTATCACTAAATATAATAATGAAAACTATTTTAAATTCAAAGTAATTTTTAACTGAATTATTATATCTTTTTAATATTGAAATAAATTATGCTTGATTTTGCATAATTGAGAATTTATATTGTTACTATGAAATTTGAAAAAATCAACCACTCATAAAATAGAATAATCTTTCACTATCTCCAAATTAGATTGTTGAACTTAAAAAACGTTTTATAGGCGCGAATAGAAAAAATTTAAAAACCATTTCATAATTCATTTCACGTTAAAAACATTAAAAAAAGGAGGAAAACAAAATGTTGCGAAAAACTATTCTGATTGGTTTGTTTGTTAGTGTCTTGATTTTAGCACTACTACTTTCGCTCGGCCAAAACAACTGTTTTGCACAAGCACGACAAGCCAGACAGGCACGACCGGTACCAGATGAAGAAGGTTTTTATAATTTATTTGACGGCAAAACGTTTGATGGCTGGAAAATCAGCGAGGAGGAACAGGGAACTTTTACAATTAAGGACGGAGCAATTGTCGCAAATGGCAGACGCAGCCATTGCTTTTATGTAGGTCGGGTGCAGAACGCCCTCTTTAAAAATTTTGAATTGAAAGTAGATGTTATGACAAAACCAAAATCAAATGGAGGCGTATATTTTCATACCCAATATCAGGAGGTAGGCTTTCCTGCAAAAGGTTTTGAGATACAGGTAAACAATTCAGGTAGTGACAGAAAAAGAACAGGCGGTCTTTACAACGTCCTGGATATTATGGATGATTCTCCTGCCAAAGATGATGTCTGGTTTACTGAACATATAATTATAAACGGTAAACGCATCATTGTTAAAGTTGATGGTAAAACTGTGGTTGATTATACCGAACCGGATGTTCCCGTACCGCCCAGAGGGAATCCCGGACGAGTGCTTAATATGGGAACCTTTTCACTGCAGGGGCACGACCCCGGCAGCACTGTTTATTACAAGAACATAAAGGTTAAACCTCTGCCGTGGTAGGTTTCAATATTTAACGGAAAATATTTAGAAGACTGAAAGCAGATAAACAACATGGCAACTTAAAAAGTTGAAGATGGCGTTTTTGCTGATATCCCTGATAAGATGAAGCTGCAAAAAATGAAAATTTAGTGGGGACAACCCTTGGATTGTCCCCACATGGTTGTGGAAGTTAAACCAAATCAATATATTACAGTTTCACTTATTTCAGCAAAAAGATTTAAAAACAAAATTTTTATACTTTTTGCTGTGTCATCTGTTTGAATAAATTGAATCCAAAAAAACTAATATAAAAAAAGAGCAAGTAATTGAGTTTGGTCTTAATAAAGAACTGAGATAGTTTTCAAGTATGTTGTCCGTGGCCAATCACTGCCGGATATCTGGGGCTCAACTACGTATAAAATCCATAAAGTTAGTCTTTGATTTTTAAAATCTAAATGTGTAATTTCACTTTGAAAATTTTTAAGTCATCACTCATATCACTCCATATGATAATTTTCCAAAAGGAAGTTAATTATAGGTTATGCCAAAGAAGCAAATACCACATTTTCAAAGGAACATCAGGTATACCTTTTCTCCGAAATCTGAGCCATATGCTAAGAATACCCATACATCCCGAGTAGTAGTAGGATATATAATAAATATGAAAATTCCATTAAAGGAGGCAAAATATGATGAATAATAAGAGAATACAAATTTACTCTATCACTATGGTTTTATTGTTAGTGCTTTCGGGATTTTTTGCATTATTTTTAATGCAGGGCTGTTCAGCAGGTAAAATGGATGCATTTGAGCAGAATAAAAGACTCGGGAGGGGAGTAAACATCATTGGTTATGATCCTATCTGGCGTTCCAGGGAGAAAGCACGAATACAGGACGAGCATTTCAAATTAATAAAGGAAGCTGGTTTTAACAATGTACGCATTAACATGCATCCGTTTAGACAAATGGATTCTAAAGAAGACTATACGATCAGCCAAACCTGGCTTGAGATACTGAATTGGGCTGTTGAGCAGGCACTTTCCAATGAACTTATGGTCATTCTGGACCTTCATGAATACAGTGCCATGGGCAGGGACCCGATAGGCAATAAAGAGAGGTTTCTTGCGGTATGGAAACAGTTAACCGACCATTATAAAGATTATCCAAACGATGTCATCTTTGAAATTCTTAATGAACCGAGCAGGAAATTGACCCCAGAACTATGGAATCAGTATCTCATTGAAGTGCTCACAATCATCCGTGAGACAAATCCTGCGAGGGCCGTTATCATTGGGCCAGCTTCTTATAATAACATCAACTATCTCGAGGAACTTGAACTCCCGGAAGACGATCTTAATATCATAGTTACCGTCCACTATTACAGTCCCATGGAATTCACACATCAGGGTGCAAGTTGGTCCAGTCATAAAGATAAAGTCGGCATTGAATGGAATGCCACACCCGGGGAAAAGCAGGCTATCGTTCAGGATTTTGAGAAGGCTCAAACATGGGCGCAACAGCATAACAGACCGTTATTCCTCGGTGAATTTGGTGCATATGATAAAGGGGATATGCCTTCGCGTGTTCGCTACACGAGCTTTGTAGTACGGCAGGCCGAAAGGTTGGGCTGGAGTTGGGCGTACTGGCAGTTTGATTCAGATTTCATCGTTTACGACATACCGAATAAAAAATGGGTTGAGCCAATACGTGACGCTCTGATTCCTCCGGCAAAATAAAAAAAGGGACCTGGAACCAAACTCTAAAACACCCCGGTTGAACCGCTGAGAACGCGGCAATATATTTAAAATTGGAAATCACAATTTAGAAAATCAACATGTTAGTTATATAGGCATAACATAGTCATGCACCTGACTGCTTTGCTCTATGGTGATTTTCACGTATCGATTAATCTTTGACATTATTAACCATTATTCTAACTTTAATTAGACTCGACGGCGACAGTTGATTACCCGGCTGTTATGTGCCATTTACAAAAAGGATAAAATAAAATGGGGAAAAAAGTAAAAATTATCGGTGCAGGTATCGCAGGATTATCTGCTGGATGTTATCTACAGATGAATGGTTATGATAC
>JAUWXV010000255.1 GCA_030616165.1 bacterium
CTTATATTTCTATCGCCAAGGATAAAGATTTAAAAAATGGTAGAAAAATTATTGAAAAAATAAATTCCGGTTTTTTTAAATTTATAGTATTAAAAAATATTAAAATATTAGAAAAATTGAAATCTTTTCCATCTGAAAATATTAAGTACATAACATTAGGAATTGAAAGTGTCGATTTTAAAAATGGCCTTCTATATATAAAGGATTTAATAAATTATTCTGGTAAGATTCCAATTGTTATTCTTATTTCCAATCCTTCTCCGGAAATAAGAGAAAATATAATCAAAACTCTTAATCTAAAACGGGTGAAGGTTTTTGTCAGAGGCTTTGATAGACCAAACCTTTGTCATATGGTCATTAAAGGTGAAGATAAACTGGAAAAGATTATCGATGTAATAAATAAGGTCAGCGGGTCGGGATTGATTTTCGTGGATTCAAAACAAGATGCTTACCAGATACGTGATTTCCTGAAAGAAGAAAATATATCTTCAGAAATATATGCTGATGACGCTGAAAATTTAAAGAAAATTGCTGGAAATTTTCATAAAGGAAAGACCAAAGTTCTGATAACCAATCGAGAATTTTATAATAATATCAAAAAGACAGATATAAGGTATGTGATACATTATTCTCTTCCTTTTTCCTTGACTGAATACTATTTTGAGTCGGGGATCGCAGGATTGGATGGGAAAAAAAGCTATTGCATTTTACTCTATCATCCAAGAGACAGGTATAAATGTGAAGAGAAGATAAGAGAAAAATTCCCTGAAGAATATTCTGAAGAAAGAAATCTTGCTTTTTCTATGCTTGAAGTATTGGAAGACTATATATTTTCAAACGCCTGCAGAAAGAGTTATATCCTTTCATACTTCGGAGACGAGGAGGTAAAGGAAAGATGTGGAATTTGTGATGTTTGTGTTGGGTATAAAAGGGAATTAATGTTAAAGAAATATGACATAAATCTAATAAAGATAATCCTTAAATGTATAACAGAATTGAGGGAGAAATTTGGAATAAATACGGTTGTTGATGTGCTGCGGGGAAAAATGGGGGAAAAAATCCAGCAGTTTAATCTCAACAGAGCTTCCACATTCGGCATGCTTAAGGAACTCGACAGAAAGATAATAAAGGAAAATATCAACAGCCTCATCCTTGACAGATATATTTCCGTCAGGAGAGGAGTATATCCAACGCTTGAATTGACACACTGGGGGAAAAACGTAATAAAGGAAGAAGAAATATTTGAGATAAAACTTCCGAAATTTATCGACCGAAAAGTTGATAAACCATTCGACCCGGTTCTATTTGAACAACTGAGGTTAGTCAGAAGAAAAGTCGCCAAAAGGTTAGACCTTCCAACATTTCAAATATTTCTTGATAGAGTATTACAGGAGTTGGCTACATACCTTCCGGAGACAGAAGAAGAGATGGAAAAATTAAAGGGCGTCGGAAAAACAAGGATGGAACTTTACGGAAAAAAATTTATTAATGCAATAAAAGAGTATAAAAAGAAAAAGGAGATGTTGGAAAAATAATTTCCAAAAGTATTCCTTAAGTTAGGTTATACCAGATTTGTTGTATTTGTTTTTCGGTTAACTTTTCCTTCTTCTTAACGAATCTTCAATAGATATTAAAAAAGGTATTACTTCAGGTGCTTCACCTCCTTTTATGAATATGCCCCTTTCTATAGCATTATTAAATGTCTCTTCATAGTTCTCTGGATATTTTCCATATAACCTAAACTTGGCTATCATATAAATTCTAATGCTGTCTGTGATAATTCTCTTTAATTCTGGATAGGTCGCACCTAAATTTTTTATCTCATCAATTATCAATTCTCTATTTTCATTAAACACTCGCAGGCTCTCTTCTGTATGGCTGCCAAATATTTCATTCGCTGAAGCCTCAGCGAGTTCACCGTTGTGTTCTTTATTATTTACTTGATATTTTATTTTAAAACTCTCTTCGAATGTTTCGTACAATAATAATTTTACAGTATCTACACCGGAAAGTGCTTTTTCTGCTAACTTTTTTTCCGCCATTTTTATTTTTTACTCCCTGCCTTCATTCTTCTTTTTTATTTCCAAATGTCCTTTCCATTGATTGACTTATTTCTTCAAATTATTTTATGTCAATTAATAACTCCCGACGAAGTCCGAACGGTTGAACCTTTTACATCCTCAAACACTCCAATATAATAACCTTCTTTTTTATCGTCCTTGCTCAATAATCCAAGATATTTATCAAAAATTTTTTTATGTGGGTCTTGAATTTCTGGATTGTTTAATATTTCATAGTCTTTATTATCAAGTATGATTTTTTTCAATCCTTTTAATTCCTTCATATCCATAACATAATAAATCTTAACAGACTTACATTTATCCTTCATCTTAATTTCTTTAAACGTTTGAGCAAGGAATTTATCAATTTTATCTACAACTGTTTTTACAAATTCTGAATCTTCACCTTTAATAATTTCTTTTATTTCTTCTTCAGAAAACAATATTCTAAATAATCCTAAATAGTTTTTTATTTGTTCTTCGTTCACGTTCATATCAAATTCTTCTCTCTTAATACCATATTTGTTGTATTTGTTATTCAGTGAGATTTTTCTTTTTCATTTTTTATTTCGCATCTCCTCCCAATGTCTTTTTTCCTTTATATCGAGAAAAAACAATATAAATTATCTCTGAAAACAAATAGACTAACAATAAAAATTCCCCGATGTAAGATTCAATTTTAAGTAATGACGTAGCTTTTATAAATAATATTGATTGAGAAATAAGAGAAATAAGATAAATCCAAACTGCGGCTATTAGCCCACAAATTCCTAATAATCCTATAAATAAAGTTTTGGGAAATTTTAAATTTTCTAATTTATTTTTTGTCTCAATATACAATGCTTTTTGAGGAATGAAATCCGGAATATTATCAACTGACCCGTAAAAATGCGTTGAGTCCAGTTTGGATAATTCCATTTTCATTTCTAATACTTTATTTTCAAGATTATTTTTTTGATGAATAAACGATGAAACTCTAAAAAACAAAAATGCAGACGATATAATTACGAGCGTGATTAAAAGCCAATTATAATCCATTTTTTACTCCTCCTCATACAAATCATCCGTTACTTCTAAATGATAATCCGCTTTATTTTTTAAAATTTTTCCCTGATTTTAATTTTATCTATAAGACTTTGGTAAATTAGTACAATATTACCACTCCATCTAAGTTACTAACATAGTCGTCATGCTGAATTTATTTCAGCATCTAAATAATAAATAAACAATATATTCTGAAATAAGTTCAGAACGACAGTTAACCGTTGTTTATTCATCATTTAACATAGTCCCTGACATTGTAGATATGCCAGAATGAAATAGTGTATCTTCATCGTAACCTGCTTTCTTATGTAGTTTAGTAATCATTTTTTTAACATCTGTTTTAGCCCTCTCAGCATTCTCTAAAGTGCAATATTTTTCCCATTTAGTTTTTGGTAGTTCTTCTCGATAAATATCAAATTCATTGATTTTAATTTTCGTTTCAGTTAGAAACTCTGATTTTCCATGAGCGATGCTATTCCTGAAATTAAATAGATTTTTTATAGTCTGAAAAGGTCTTCTTGATTTATCAATTTTTAAACCTATATTATTTTCTATAACAATAAGTTTTTCTAACCAATGAAGTTTTTCAAGATCATGCCAATCTTTTTTAAATCGTTTATCTCCTAAATGGTTTAAGTATGCTTCAAACGTAAAAGCAGAGAATAGAAGGCTTGCCATGTATTCATAAAAAACTCTTTTTTTGAGTTGTTTTTTAGACTTATCTCTTAAAATGGAAGATGCACAGTAAAGTTCTTGATACATTTTTACTGGCCTTTCCTTCTTTATCCTTATTTTCCTTTTATTCATAAAATACACCTTAAAATTTAATTATACATAATTCTGAATTGGAATTAAAATAATTTTAAATAAAATTTAACTTCACTCAGTCTCAAAGAATCTGTCTGGTGAGCCTGTGGGAGATATTTTTACTTCGACCTTTTTAGCACATTTGGGGCACCATCCCACAAAAGCGGTGCGCTCTTTGTTTATGTAAATCCTGCTGTAAATCTTACAGCACTTAAATAAAATCCCGATAAACTCCTTTTTTCTTGAATTTTTGTCGCTTTGCATTAATTCCTCATTTATTAGCACTGAACATAGTTTCAAGTTCGCCCTTGAAAGCTTCTAATGTGCCGGTGTCATAAAGAACAAACACTATATTTCTTAAGTTTTTTGCCTCTTGAAGAAAATCAACCGCCTCTTTCAGCACAATATTAGCACATTTCTGGGAAGAGAATCCTCCCACTCCTGTACCTATAGCAGGAAATGCAATCGATGAGAGCCCTTTTTCTTCCGCCAATTTGAGGCTGTTGTATGTTGAGTTTTTAATTTTTGTCTGGTCGGTCTTGAGGTCCTGTCCCATTCCTGCCGCATGAATGACATATCTCGCTTTTAAATCTCCTCCAGTTGTAATTACCGCTTTGCCAACTTCTACTGGTCCCTGTGAAACTGCTTCCTTCTCGATTATACCTCCACCTTTCCTTTTTATGGCTCCTGCAACTCCTCCTCCCATCCAGAGATGATTGTTGGCTGCGTTTACTATTGCATCGGTTTCCTGTTCCGTTATATCTCCCTGAATTACAGCAATCTCTCCATTTCCAATTATTATTTTCATACTTTTATCCTAATTTTTATACCTTTTCTGTTAAATTTTACAACAAAAAAAGAGAAAAATATAAACATAATAATAAATCCTAAACTCTAATATCTAAATAAATCCAAAATTCAAATTTCAATTATTATATACATATTCTAACTTTTCTATTGTGAATTAAATCTCTTTTGTAAATATAAAAGTTCTATCTTTCTAATTACGTTGTTTTGAATTTAGGATTTTGTCCGTTTGCCTGCCTGTCGGCAGACAGGAATTTGTTTAGAATTTAGTATTTAGTATTATCAACATTTTCTGTAAAAAAGTTTCGCAAAAAACTTACATTTTTAATTTAATAATTTTTAATAGATAATCCAAAATTTTATTTTAAATAAATTACAGGACTATGGAAAATTCTGAAAGTTAAAATTTTTTATTTAGTCAATAATATATTCAATTGTTGAGATTGCAACGCTTTGTCCCGATGCTTCTGGACTCCGCTCGTAATGACAAATTAACTTTATGTCATTGCGAGG
>JAUWXV010000031.1 GCA_030616165.1 bacterium
TCCCCCTTAGCAAAGGGGGATTAATACGCCATATTTACGGCGTATTAAGGGGGTTGTTTATCTTCAATCCATGTTTCAATTATTTTCAAATATAGTTGAATTTTGAAAGATGAGGATAGCCGGGTGCAAAAAATCCTGCCAATCGTGCCATACGAAGTAGTAATTTTGACCCTAATTAAAATCGTAGGGGCGGGCTTGTCCGCCTCTGGCGGATTTATCCTCCCAAATTCATTGTGTTGTTACTGTTACTAGTGCCATGTTAAATAACATATGTTCTTTTTTGTAATTTTTACAAAAAAATTTGACTGGAGTTAAGCATTTTTTTAATGAGAAAATAAAAAAAGTTCCTTAATTTTTATATTTGTATAATCTTCAAAAATATGTTAACGGACAGAACGCTGCCTGCACACTGTGTTCTGTCCCTACATAACAATCATTTATGATTAAATATATTGTAGGGACAGGACATTGTCCTGTCCTTCTGTATAAAATAAAAGTTAATTTTATGTCATTTATTATTTCTCCATTTCAAAAAATGTCAAAAAAATATATATCATTTATTATTTAATAAGGCACTGCTTAAGACCGTATTAATTAATTATTCAACAAGAAGGGCGGGCCTGCCCGCCTCTGGTGGATTTATCCGCCAAAGGCGGATTTGGCATTGATAATTTGTGTGAAAAGGGATTTAATATAAATAATTTCTTTTTTCAAGAGACCCTAAGCAGTTTGGAGGTAAAGAAATTTAACAGAAAAAGATGTAAGGATGGTCAAGGAAGTGATGTGGTTTGAGTTTTGTTTGAGTCCCAGAATATTACTATTTGCGAATCATTAGATTTGAAATATTAGAAATTATTAAAAACAAAAACAATTAAAATATTTTTTATCTTTTCCCTTATCTTATTTTCTCCAAGTTTGATATAATTTCTTGATAATATAACGGATATTTTTCAAGGGTAAATATTTTCAAAGCCTCTTCATAAGCTATAATTGCCTTGTTCAGATTATCCTCTTTATCCCGGACTTCGGAAAGAACTTCATAGGCAAGCCCCAGATAATATTGTGTTCCTGCATATTCGAGTGGGTATTTCTTAATAGTTTTTATTTTTAAAGCTTCTTTAAAAGCACTAATAGCCTTGTTCAGATTAGCCTCTTCATCCCGAACTTCGGAAAGACCTGCATAGACAAGCCCCAGAGTATTCTGTGCCTTTGCATATTCGAGTGGGTATTTCTTAATAGTTTTTATTTTTAAAGCTTCTTTATAAGCACTAATAGCCTTATTAATATTAGCCTCTATATCTCGAACTATGGAAAGACCTCTATAGGCATTCCCCAGATTATACTGTGTTCCTGCATATTCGAGTGAGTATTTCTCAATAGTATAAACTTTTAAAGCCTCTTCAAAAGCACTAATAGCCTTGTTCAGATTATCCTCTTTATCCCGAACTTCGGAAAGACCTCCATAGGCAAGTCCCAGATTATACTGTGTTCCTGCATATTTGATTGGGTATTTCACAAGAGTAAATATTTTCAAAGCCTCTTCAGAAGCTCTAATAGCCTTATTCAGATTAGCCTCTTTATCCCGGACTTCGGAAAGATCTCTATAGGCAATTCCCAGATTATTCTGTATTCCTGCATAGTTGATTGGGTATTTCACAATAGTGTAAATTTTCAAAGCCTCTTCAGAAGCTCTAATAGCCCTGTTCAGATTAGCCTCTTTATCTCGAACTTCGGAAAGACTCCTATAGGCAGTTCCCAGATTAATCTGTGTTCCTGCATAATAAAGTGGGTCTTTCTCAATAGTATAAATTTTCAAAGCATCTTCAAAAGCTCTAATTGCCTTGTTCAGATTAGCCTCTTTATCTCGAACTTTAGAAAGATAGACAAGTCCCAGATTATTCTGTGTCATTGCATATTCGAGCGGGTATTTCTCAATAGTAAAAATTTTCAAAGCCTCTTCATGAGCACTAATTGCATCTTTCAGATTATCCTCTTTATCTCGAACTTCGGAAAGATTACTATAGGAAAGTCCCAGATTATTCTGTGTTCCTGCATATTCGAGCGGGTTTTTCTCAATAGTAAGAATTTTCAAAGCCTCTTTATAAGCTCTGATTGCCTTGTTCAGATTATCCTCTTTATCCCGGATTTCGGAAAGACCCCAATAGGCATTCCCCAGATTATTCTGTGTCTGTGCATAATCGAGTGGGTCTTTCTTAATAGTCCTGATTTTTAAAGCTTCTTCATAAGCACTAATTGCATCTTTCAGATTATCTTCTTTATTTCGAACTTCGGAAAGATCCCCGTAGGCAGTTCCCAGATTATTCTTTGTCTTTGCATAGTCGAGTTGGTATTCCTTAATAGTATAAATTTTCAAAGCCTCCAAAAAGGCATATATGGCACTTTCCAGGTTTTGTTCCTTATTGCTTTTCTCAGATAAATCCAAGTAACATACACCTAATTGAGAATTTATTTCGCCATAAAAATAAGGTTCTTCTTTTTCTGTTATTTCCATCAATAAATTATCGTACACTTTTAATGCGTCTTCAAGTTTAGTTTCTTTTATTAGTCTCCCAGCATAATCTATTTTATCTCTAAATTCTTTTTTTCTTTGTTTTTCTTCTAAATGATTAATAATAACCCACGTTAAAATTGCAACTATCACTCCAGTTGTTATCGTAAAGACAAATTTATTTTTCTTTATCATTCTAACAATATTTTTAGTTTTAGTGAAAATTTTCATAATTCAATCCAATTCTATTTTTTATTAATTATTTTGAAATATACTCTCATCAAAACTGCCTTAATAAAATGTTTCTATTTAAGATAAAGAAAATTTATATTTATTACAAGGCAAGATGATGCTGAAACTTTTTAAAAATTTTAATAAATATATATTCATTATAGATTTCAATTTTTAAAGTAACCGTATTTTATTGAATTAAATCTGTATAATCCTCTAAAATAGGGATTTAAAAATTAAATCCTGCCGTGCCTTTTGTTTAGTGTTTTGAATGCATTTGAACCTCTACATTTAAATATATATAATGTTTCGTGTAAAAGTAAAGATAAGCTATAATTTTTTATTTATATTATATAATATGTTGGTTTATAAAAAATTTTTTAAAATGTTTACGAAAAAAGTATTGTGGAAATTTTGGGGAAACAATACTTATTTATTTTTATTATTTTAGTTTTCTTCCCCGTTTTTTTTTGGTGGAAGCGTGAGTCCGATAAACCGTTCGAGATGTGTTGAAGAATAAGATGAAGAGGAACTTCGATAGTAGAATGTTTTTATTTAAATATATTATGAAAAACAGCGAAAAACAAGGAAAAATAAAAAAATTTTTAATAATTTTTAGATTTGGAATTTAAGTTAGTTTATTATAAATATGCGAAAATTGGGGGAGATGATAATTGGTTGTTTTTTGGTGAAAGCATGAGTCTAAGGAACGATTTACGAATGTAGAATGAAAATAATTAACAGCAGATGGGTAGAGACGCCCGGCAGTGCGTCTCCATATTTCTATTTTTAATCTATTTTTTACAAACTGTAGGGGCAGAACACAGTGTGCAGGCATTGTTCTGCCCTTGTTTATTTTCTTCCCTGCCCTTCGGGCTTGCCCTTCGGGTCTGCGTCCATGCCCTCTGGGCTTGCCCGCCTCTGGCGGGTCTGCGGTCTATTATTATTCTTTCCAATCCTTATTTTAATTGCTTTTGCATTTAAATCCTGCTAAAAGCTAATAGCTAACAGCAATGTTTTTATAATTGTTTTAATCTATTTTCATTTTTACCAAATGTAGGGGCGAATTTATTCGCCCTCTCTGTTTTCAATTAATATTTTATCATATTTTTATTATCCTTTCTCTGCCTGCCCTGTGGGCCTGCCTTGTGGGTGCCCTCTGGCTGCCCTTTGGGTGGTTTCTTTTAGCAAAAAAACTAAAAAAGTTCTTGACAAAACGAAAATATTTCCGTATATTAATATATAGTTATAATATATAATAACTTTTATCTTGCAATTTAGTATTTTAAGTAGGTGTAAAAAATGGATTTAACAGAAAGAATACCTGCCCTATGGGCGTTCTCTGCCTGCCCTTTGGGCCTGTCCTGTGGATGGTTAAAGAAAATATCCAACTTTTTTCGAATAAATTCTTGCTTTAACCCTTGAAATTAAATAAATTAACCCCTGGCACAAAATTCCCAAAAACTCACATATATGGGAAGAATGGGAATTTTGGCACTTTTTTCCCACAAAACAAAATAAAAAAGCCCTTTTAGCCATATTGTCAAGGAATAGGTGTTGTGTGCATTAATTTTTAATCATAGAGGTAGTATTTTCTACTCATTGCTTTAAATTCTTCAGTATTCTTTTTGTAACTCTGGACAACTTTTTCGACGGTCATTCCGGGTTTGTCCAAATCTTTCAGGGGTTCCGGCGGAAACCATATTAGTGAATCCGGGCTTGTTTTACGGTATGCATCAATTATATGAAGGGCGGCTTCAACGGAACGGTATGCTTTGTAATCGGTTAACATTATTTCAACACCGCCGCACATCTGGTTCCACGGTTTTGTATATGGGCGGCTGGTGCGCCGGGATGACTGACGGGTCGCACTTTTTGGAATAAAGTAAACGGGGCGAAATATCGCACCGGGGATGTTCCTGCTGTTTAGGTCTTTTGCCGCTTTTATGGCGTTGACCCATGGGGCTCCTGTTATAAGAAATGGTTTTGTAGTTCCACGTGCTTCAGATATGTTCATTCTTTCAAAAAGACACTGCCCAGGATATACAACCGCTGTCTCATAAGTATCCATGTTAGGAGAAGTCATTACCCAAAACAGACCTGTATCATCCCACGTCATATTCCTTCGCCATCCTTTCATCTTAATTACGGTTAGAGCGGCACCTACACCTTCCCGCTCGTTCCACATCGCTGCCAATTCTCCATAGGTCATCGCGTGGCGAAGGGGAAGTGGTTCCTGTAAAGATTTCCAAAGGTCAAGAAAAGGACCTTCCACAACTTCACCGCCCAGTGGATTTGGCCTGTCCAATACAATATACGGTATCTCTGCTTCTGCACATGCTTTCATGGATAAAAACATTGAATACTTAAAGGTGTACCATGGTGTTCCTACGCCCTGAATATCGAAGATGAGAACATCGAGCATTTCGAGCCATTCTTTTTTCGGGGCACGACTTTCTCCGTATAGGCTGTAAACCGGAATTTTTGTTATTGGGTCTAATTCACCTTCCTTGTCAATTCGGCCCTGCATTGCCCCACGGACACCATGCTCTGCTCCAAAAAGTGCCGCCAGATTAACGGCAGGATTTTCTGCCAGAACATCAATATCACTCCGCAAATCTGAGGTAACGGCTGAGGGATTAGTAATCAGCCCGACGCGTTTACCCCTGATAAGGTCGAGGTGGTCTTCGATAAGCACCTCAATACCCGGTTTGACTGCCGGAGCCCTCTTGACAAATGAAGGCGGAGAGACGGGCGCTCTCCTGTCGATGACTTCTCCTTTCCAGATGCTACATGAAAAGAGAGTGCAGATGAGTGTGAAAAAAATAGATAATGCAGCCATGAATGTAATTTTTCTTCGCATAAGTATTCCTTTCTATTTTATATTCAGTGGGCTGTGAAACCCACTTATTATGTGAGATACCCGGGGCGATCATGGATAATACCCTCGATTCATCGAGGGATTAATGATATTTTGAAGGATGGTTCGCGAACCACCCCTATAACATAGAATGAAAAATTATTATTTTAAAGAGGGCGAACACACAGTGCACGCACAGGGGTTCGCCCCTACAATCGTGTCATGCGAAAATTTATGATTTTATAATTATATTGTCAAGAAATAAGTATTGTGGCAACGAATTTTAAAGATATTGAACCGCAGAGGGACAGAGACGCAGAGGTAAAAAGGACCAGAAAGATAAATGTGGGATTGAGTAATGAGGGTGAAGGTGAAGAACATCTTTGCCAGCAGAAATTCACAAAATTCTTTATTTTATCAGGAAACTTATTTATATTATTAAAATATTAGGGAATTAGATTTGAAGATGATTGGGCAAAAAAGTGGGTTCCCGCTTTCACGGGAATGACAAATGTGGTTGATGATGTTTTTAGGTAATTTATAGAAAATTAATTTATTTGAGGGAAGTATTTTCGTGAGACCACATTAATAACAGAACTTTGGTAAATTTTGAAAAACCATTATTTTTTGTGAATATATTGGGCTTCTTGATTCACAAAAGAAGCGGTAAGGGCGGTTCACGAACCGCCCCTACAACGGGACAGAATGTATTGTTTGTTAATCTTTTAAATGCTGAAATAATACTGAATCAAGTTCAGCACAGGGTTCAGGATGACAAGATGTTATAAACCGGCTTAGAGGGATGGCGGAGTTAGGGACGATCTAACCTATTGATATATTATTTCAGAGTGCAACGAAATATGGAAATATATTATATTTTTACAGAAAGGGCGGGTAAACCCGCCAGAGGCGGAAAAGCCCGCCGCCCCTACGCTCTGTTGGTGACAATACCAACCCGAAGGGCACGCAGGGGGTATAAAAACAGAGTTTTTCAATCATTCTCGTTCCCAAACAGAGTTTGGGAACGAGAATGAGAATAGGAACAGAGTTTGGGAACGAGAACGAGGATTGGAACTCTCAAAAAAAGGGTGAAGGTGCAGAGCATCTTCACCAGCGAAAAATAATTAGTCTATCACGCAACTATACGGAAGGGGAAAGCGATGATTAAAAGATTCAGAAGCACTTTTATATTTTTAAGTCTCTTATTAATTTTAATAATTGTCGGCGTTTTAAATATGGATGAGCAGGGTATAAGAATTCCTTTAAAGGATGGGATATTAGCAGATGAAGATTTTTCCGACCTTCCGACAGGTTCATTTTCGAGGATGAGGACTCCACTTTACGAATATCATTTTATTCCTGAGGAAAAATATCGCGGTAATTGGAAAGAAGCAACGACATTTCAGGCGTCAATTGGAGGGATTCCTACTCCTCTTGGGACGTGGAATGTTATAGAAGTTGATGAACACCACGAAATGGAACAATCTTCCGTGAATAGAAGAGGACATACATTTCCGATGATTATTACTGGTGATGCTGATTGGACGGATTATACTTTAGAATGTGAATTAAGGCCACTTTCAGTTAAAAGTATGGTGGGAGTTATGTTCCGCTACCAAAACAGCAGGAATTTTTATTATTTATGTTTTGATAATGGAGACAAAATTCAGTTGAGAAAAATCGAGCACGAACTTGAATTTCATGCTGCGAACTGGACGATACTCGCGAGTAAAGAATTTAAATATGACTGCAATAATTATTATCATATTAATGTTGAAATTTTCGGGAGCGGAATAAAAGTTTATGTCAACAGTCAACCTGTATTTGATTTATATAATGAGACTTTCGGAACAGGTAAAGTTGGATTTATGGCAAATATTCCAGTAAGATATAAATATATAAAGGTGTATACCACTCCTGATATAGAACGCTCTTTTTTAGAAAAGAAGAGAAAAGAGACCGAAGAATTGAATGCACTTCGAGAGAAATATCCAAAACCAAAACTATGGAAAAAGATAAATACACCTGACTTTGGTGCAGGAAGAGCGTTTAGGTTTGGCGACCTTAACGGCGACAATGAACTTGATATTCTAATCGGTCAAAATATTCGAAGGGTTCCGGGAGAGGGTGATGCTTATACTATGATAAGTTGTCTTACAGCAATTGACCTTGATGGGGACATTTTATGGCAGTTTGGTGAGCCGAACAAAGACCATGGGCTTTTGACGAGTGATATTGCATTTCAGATTTATGATATTGACCAGGATGGGAATAATGAGGTAGTTCTAACAAAAGATTTTAAAATTTTAATCCTTGACGGAAAAACAGGCAAGATTAAAAAAAGTTGCCCTACTCCATATTCGACACAAGCCGCACCAGCATTTTATCGGATGATTGGAGACTGCTTTTATTTTGCTAATCTTTCAGGTAGAAAGGCACCTCAAGAAATTATTCTGAAGAATAGATATACAACATTCCGGGTTTATAATGAGAACCTTGAATTCCTTTGGTCTGGTGAATGTAAAACAGGTCATTTTCCCTATTCCTTTGATATTGATGATGATGGTAGAGATGAAATAATGATGGGATACACGATGTTTGATGATGATGGAGAGATTCTCTGGTCGCTTGATAATGAACTCAACGACCATGCGGATGGGGTGTTTGCTGGGAAACTTTCGGATGACCCTTCTGCTGAACCAATTGTTGTGATATCAGCGAGTGATGAAGGATTTTTGACTGCTGATAAGAATGGTAATATTAAAAAGCATGTAAGAATAGGTCATGCCCAGAGTCCCAGTATAGGGAATTATAGACCCGATGTTGCAGGTCTCGAGATTTGCCAGATAAATTTCTGGGGAAATCCGGGGATTATCACATTTTTTGACTGTGAAGGGAATATACTTCTATCGATTGAACCTGTAAATTATGCAAGCCCAATACTTCCGGTGAATTGGACAGGAAATGGACAGGAGTTTGTAATGATATCCGGAAATGTTAAAGAGGGTGGTCTTATGGATGGTTGGGGCAGAATGGTAGTAAAGTTTCCAGATGACGGGCATCCCGATTTATGCTTTAATGTTATGGACATAACCGGCGACCCAAGAGATGAAATTGTGCTGTGGAACCAAAAAAGTATCTGGATTTATACACAGGATAAGTCAGTTCAATTTGAAAGAATTTATAAACCTGTAAGGAATCCTCATTATAACGAGTCAAATTACAGGACTAATTATTCTCTGCCCCGGTGGGAATAGTTTTTTTACTTTTTTATTGAAAGTTTTATTATATTGTTGAGGGAACCCTTCGCCAGCAGAAAGAGGAGTCGTAATGATTAGAGGACAGTATTTTTTACTGATAATTATAGTTTTAATAATAATAGTTGTAATTTTTGCACAGAAGACGATTTACCAGAATGTATATGATGTTGAAATAAATGGAAAAACTGCTCCATATTCGTTAAAGTCAATAAGGATTGAGGATGAGGAAATTTATATTGCATCTTCCTACCTTGAAGAACATGGAGGTTTGAAAGCGAAGGTAAATAAAGATGAAATTGTTATGTTTAAAGATGATTTGAGTGTTATGTTTAGGATGGGTGAGGAAAAGAGTGATGCGTTCAAAAAGTCTGGCAGGTATTTCATACCGTTAAAGTATCTTATAGAAGGGCTTGGAGGTAAATATGTCTGGGATAAGGAGAATAAGATATTAATTATCAATTTTTATTAAGTGTTCATGATTCAAGTTTAAAAAGGTTAAAACCGCGAATTTCGCTAATCAAAACTAATTGATTTTTATTAAATTGTGTAATATTAAATTAATGAAATTCGCGTAATTAGCGGTTTTTAGAGCGGACTCGTTTATTTCACCCGATATGTTTAAATTCGATGAATGGGACGGGTTCGATAAATCGAATCCCTACAATTCCCCCACAGTAATAGTGTATATTATCAAAGGTCATATTCTTAATTTAATACTGTTTTTAATAAAATTTTTTTTTATCAATATTAATTATCGGTTGTTAACGAAATTATATTTACATAACTAAATTTACAAAAATAGAATTAAAAATCAAAAAATAGAATTAAATTCTTTTTAACCATTTGCAGATTTCTAATTTCATAAATATATGAGCATCAGTTTCTGATGAACTAAATTTTAAATTGTAATTCTAGATGTACTTCGCAAAATAAGGGAACAACTCACTGATGAATTTCTTGTTGACCCTGAAGTAGACTCAAATAGACTTCATAGGCAGGCCAAAGAAGTAATAAATGGTTTTACATTTGTAAAAAATAATTTTCATTAATAAATTCAAAAAACTCATGAAAAAAGCCAAATACGAATGGGAGAATTTTGAGGTTTGATATTTGTATATTTATATCTATTTTGCCGCTTTAGTAACCGAAATAAATTGTATGTTTATATTACATTTTAGTTTGTTATCGAGAGGTTATTTAATTTTTTTTGCTTGAATTTCCCTGCCGCTTTGATAAAGAATCAATTTTTCTACCTTACCCTCTTTATTTTTAATAAAGGAGATTTGTGCATCAACTTCTTTAAAGAAAAATTTTGTTTGTGACTCCGGGTGAATTTCGAGTTTGTCCTGACCGGTAGCTTTACAAAATAATCCATCATTTTCTTTGGAAATTGTCAGGATAAAATTTGGTTGAATTTCATAGTCACCGATATAATCATTATAAATTTTAGGATCAACATCAATGATTTCTCTTATGCGGAGCAGAGTATAATTCTCACCAAATACAATAGCTGCCAAATCAATACTTATTTTACCTACGGGTGCCTGTTCAAAATTACTTAATACAATGATACAAACATCATCATTAATAAATCGGGTAATGTTTGTTCTGAATCCTTCAGTTTCACCGTTGTGCCCCACAAATGTGCGGTTGAATATATCTACAATTCCCCATCCGTATCCGTAATTATCTTTAAAAGGTGTGAACATTTTTTTTAAAGCATCTTTCTTTAACAGTTTTTCAGTATACAACGCACGATCCAGGACATATAAATCCTCAATTGTAGAGTATAAAGCACCGGATGCATGTGCATTCGACATATCCCGATATTTTGCATTTTTAATTTTATCTCCTTTTATAGTATAACCGGATGCTCTATCTATGATAATTTCCTCAGGATGTTCATATCCTGAATTATTCATATTGAGGGGTTTTAAAATGGATAACTCAATATACTTTTCATACAACTCACCGGTAACTTTCTCTATTATATATCCTAATAGGATATAACCGGAATTACTATATTTAAATTTTTCCCCCGGAGAAAATTCTAACTGTTTGTTCTTAAATTTGCTAATAGTTTCTTTAATGTCATAGTGAAAAGCTCTTCTCTCTTTGTTAAAATCATCAAGTTCGGCATGATCCGGAATTCCTGAAGTATGAGTTAGAAGATGATATAATTTGATTTCATTACCTCTTGGATAATCGGGTATATATTTGCTTAAAGTATCATTAACGTCCAATAATCCTTTTTCCTCAAGCTGAAGTATTGCAATAGCCGTAAACTGTTTAGTCAGTGACGCTAATCTAAATTTAATTTTTGGCTCATTCGGTATATTATGTTCGTAATTTGCCATGCCAAATCCTTTTTTCACGAGTATTTGACCGTTACGGGCAATCAAAATGCACCCGTTAAATTGTTTCATTTTTACATATCGACTAATATATTCATCTACTTTTTTTCCTATATCTTCTTCTGTGTTTGCATACACTGTGGTTTCAATACCAAATATGAATAAATAAAAATATACCGTTGCAATTAAAGATTTACATATAAATTTCATTTATATTTCCTCCTCTTGAAAAGTTAACAACTAAGGTAATAGACTTCCTTTTGGGATTACTCACTTTTTTATTTGAATTATAATCTCAGTGAATATCTTCTTACTTATTGTAACCTCTGCCATCTGAAACGTAACATATCGACTATGTTTCACAACCTTCGCTCCAATATTAATCAATTCATGCTGAACATTACGTCCAGTTCGTCTATCGCTAAAAATAGTAGCAACAGAATCAAATAATCCGAGTGCATCATCAAGGTCACGATAGACAAGTAAACCACCGTCAGATGTTACCTTAGCACCATGAAATTCAAGCTTTATACTTCCGTCAAGACCAACCTTTAAACTTTCACCCTTGGCATTGTCCATTTCATTTCTGAATACTCCTAGGGGTAATATCTAATGTGATAGGTCAATGTGGGCATTGACAAGGGGTAATATTCTTAAAAATTTGGGATTATTCCCAGCATAGTTAATAATACCGATTTGAACTCCATTAAGTTTTTTTGTAACATTTACAATTCCAATAGACAGTCCATTTACATTATTCACCTTTACATAACCTCCCACTCCAACACCTGTTAATTTTTTAGTCCTAACATAAAGACACCCAAAAGCTATCCCTTTTATTTCTTCTCCTGCCCCAGCTCCAAAACCCCCTAAAGCTAAACCCGTCATTTTTCCGCCGCATCCAACACCGACAAGACCGGCTGCAATTCCCTTAAAATCTCCTCCCGTACCTGTTCCAATCCCTCCAACAGATATACCTGTCATATCTCCCCCGACTCCTGCTCCAACACCACCTAATGCTATTCCCTTCATATCCCCACCCACACCTGTTCCAATCCCTCCAACAGATATACCTGTCATATCTCCTCCCACACCTGAACCCACACCGCCAAATATTATTCCTTTCATATTACTACCCGCACCGGCACCGAGACCGCCTGCAACTATCCCTCTCACTTCACCACCCGCTCCAGCCCCAAGTCCCCCCAACATTATGCCGGTCATTTTCCCGCCTGAACCAGTTCCAAGACCGCCTACGGCAATCCCTCTCAATTCATTACTGCCCAATCCAAGCAATCCCCAAAAAACACCATTCAGTTTTTCTCCAGCAACACCTGTTCCGATTCCAATTCCGTTTATCTCTTTCGCTGCTGTTGAAATTAATCCTATCGACGCTCCGTTTATCACAGCGTTTGGATTTCTTTTCGGTTTCCATAGAGTAATATTTAAGCCGTTTATTCTTTCGACGTTATTATCAACGAGATTAATGCGTATTCCATTTATTCCCTTTGAATTCCCTAAACTTAGACCATACCCTTTGATTGCAAGATCCAAAGAATAATAAGAAGAATCTGGTGAAAAGGCAAAAACACTGTGAAAATTGAATATTAAGAAAATTATCAGGCAGGAAAGACAATTTTTTAAAATATTTTTATGGTAAAAAGTCAAATCGAACAAATTTCTAAAAAACCTTTTCATTTATTTTTACCTTTTAATTAGATGTGTTGTAGGTTAATAAACATTCTAATAAAATGAGACGCAGTGCGTTGAGTCTCTATGGATTTACAGATTATTTTTTCAGGTGTGTCTCATCAAGTCCTATTATTAATTTTTTTCACTCAATAATAGGACTCCTTTCAGGTAATAATTCTTTCAAATTAGTTAAAAAGATGTGATTTTTTTTATATAATAGAAATTTGGCAGATTTTAATTTGTTAGCATAAACATTGTTAATTTAGGTATTTTTAATATGAGATTGCCCCGAGGTCTCGGGACTCCTCGCAGTGACGTGTATTTATTGGTCTTACGGCTGCAAAAGTGTGTTGGTAACAATATAAACATAAAGCTAATTGTTTTGATTTTTAAGCCTTGATTTAATTTTTACCAAAGTTATGTTATAATTTCAAGAGGATTTCACGAAATTCGTAAGTTATTAATTGCGTAAGGGCGGGCTTGTCCGCCTCTGGTGGGTTTACCCGCCCTCATTATAAGGGCGAACCCAAAGGACAAGCAATTTCGCCCCTACGCGGGAATTTATCAGATATTATAAATATAAATACTTTTTGTCATTCCACCGAGTACTCGGGGGAATCCAGAGCTAAAACTGATTTAAAGCATAATACTGGATTCCCGCCTGCGCGGGAATGACATGTGGGCGTGGGAATGAAAACTTTTACTAATGCTTTTTTTGATTATTTCTAAAAAGTATTTTTATGAAATCCTGTTATAATTTCAATATTAATCAATTTTAAAAAATGTCCTTTAAGGGTAAGCCATGTTCCTGAATGGCTTTTTCGATAATTCTGTCCAATCTTCCCCTGACTTCGGCTATTATCAAATCATCGTCATTCAGGACGATTGTGTAGATGCCAATAATGTCTTCACTTTTTTGTTTATAATAACATTCAACCATCTCATTTTTTTCTCTAACCCGAACAAAAACTTCCCACCCTGACTCATGTAATACCTTTTTGACAGTATCAGGGATTTTTAATTCGGCTGGTTGATTAGTCTTCTTTATTTTATAAACACCGACCTGAACCTTCATAATTTCATCTAAATATGGGCTTGCTTCGTCTTCTGTGTCTATTAAATTAATAATTGTCTTAACTGGAAAAAGTAAAACAGGACCAAGGTTTAATTTGAGATATGTTTTCGTCTTTGCAGGTTGAATCTGCTTTTCAATTGCGTGCTGAACGTCATTGAACTCGTTTGTTGTGCATCCACTGCTCCACATTATAAATATCCCGAGTAGAAACAAAAGCAAAGATGATTTTTTCATTATTTATCCTAAAAAATTTATATTTCCCGACCCTGTGGACAGGGTCGGCTACGAAGCTCTTTTTATTTTAGTACTTCATATCACCTAATTTGGGGATGCCGAATTTATCTCCCAATTTCCCTAATTGAGCAGGGTCAATGTTGCCAATAATATTTACAAATACCGCCTCATCATCACTTATAGCCATAACGACCAATCCTGATAGTATGTCATCAATGAACTGATTATAAATCTCGACGCGTTGTTTTGCCTCTTTAACGCGAACCATTCTTTCCCAGTTTTTTGATTCTAATTCTTTTGATATTCTATTAATGACAGATTCTACTTCATCGAAACTTATTTCATCCATTGGAAAAACGTCTACTTTAATTAATTTCAGGTTTTCCAATAACCGTGATAATTCTGGATCTTCTTTTTCGGCCGCTTTAGAAACAAATCTCAAAAGGGATCCTTTGATAGAAACTTCGACCTTTTTTTCTATATCTTTAAAAAAATCAAAGTTTTCAAAATCAACATATCCCGGAGCTTCTTTAGTATCTTCATTTTCCTGCGCTAATGAGCAGGGCACACTATACCAGATAAAAGCAGAAGCGATAAAGAGAAAAATTAATCTTTTCATAATTTACCCTCCGTTTAAAATTGGTTTAAATGCTGTTCTTATTGGTTTAATAAGATAGTTTTGTATAATCTGGGTTTCCATTATTTGTTCAGTCTTTGCAGTGAAATAATGAAAGTAAGCCAGGGCTGTTTCAACATCCTTTTTTGCCTTTTCGACTTCCTGGGCTGTGTATTGTGGTGGAACAGGTTCTTGATACTCTAAATGCGGATAAATAACAAAAATACCCAAGATAATTACCGCAAGTGCGAAACTGATTTTCCAAGAATGCCTTTCTAAGATTGTATTATAAATATTTGTAAGAAAAGATGGTTTTGAATCATCTACCCTAACAGAATGAAATACTTTTTCAATAACCGTATCAGGACATTTTTCTTGTGGAAGGGTATGTAATTTTTCTACAATTTCTTGATAATAATTAAAAGCGGTTTGGCATTTTGAGCATTCTTTTAAATGAGTCTCTATTTCAATTTTTTGCTCTGCAGTTATTTCGCCTTCCACGTAATCTGCAATTATGTTGTCAAATTCCTGGCATGTCATAATTATTTACTCCAAATTAAAATCGTTTTTAGAGTAATTTGATAATTGCTTTAATAAAAGTTTTCTTCCGCGATGAAGATATGTCTTAACGGAATTTACCGGTGTCCCAATAGTTTCTGCAATGAAATCGTATTTTAAATCCTGAATGTCACGCATAATTACCACGCTTCTTATCTTCTCCGGAAGACGATTAATAAATTGTTTAATTTGTTCCGTTATGTCATTTGATATTGCCTTCTGTTCAGGATTTGGATTCAAATCCGCCAAATTTTCCATAACTGAAACCTTCTCATCATTGTTATTAATTGATATTGAAATATGTGCCTTTCTTTTTCTTGCATAATCAATACATGTATTTCGCGTAACTTTGAATATCCATGCCTTGACAGCCTTCGTTTTTACCTGATGGAGATTATGCCAAAGTTTTATGAGAACTTCCTGAGTTATATCTTCAGCATCTGGTCTATTCCCTATAAAGTAGTATGCCTGATTGAAAATCGAGTTTTTATACTTGTTAACAATTTTTGTGTATTGCAATTGTTTCATTGTCTATTATATAAACGAAATAAAACTGGAAAATGTTACATGTAAAATTAAATTTTTCTTATATTTCTGTTTTCGGTGGCTGTAATAATAACTATATTACCTTAATAAATCAATTGCTTATGGCTAGTAGAGTTTCACGAGAATAATGCTATAAATAATATAGTTAATATGGATAATGAATTTTATTTTCTTTAAAATATGTATCCATAATTAATAAGCCGTATCATTTCTGGATTCCCGCTTTCGTGTCTGTTACAGAGCTATCTTTTTTATCATTCCGAGCAAAGACCGAAGGATTAAGTCGAGGAATTTCCAGCTAATTTGAGATTTCTCCACTGCGTCTCCCCCCCCCCGCATACTGCGGGGGGGGAGAGACTTCGGTCGAAATGACACAGAGGTGTTGTGCAACACTCATGAAAGTGGGAATCCAGTAATATTTAAGGGCTAAACAACGTATGGATTCCTCCCACATATGCGGGGGGAATGACATTTTGTGTTAATGATGTTTTGATTATTTTTAAAAAAGTATTTTATGAAGCACTATTAATTATTGATTTGGATATTATCTATTCTTATTTGCCATTTCATACACACGTACGTAATCTACAACAAAGAAATCAGGAAGGGCTGCTTTTTTTATATCTCCAGCCCACTTTCCAATCTCTACGGTAAGTTTAATATACGCAGGTACCTGCGAGACACCTCCTTCACTGGTGCGCCATGTTTCTTTGCCATCAACATAGAAGATGTATTCATCTGTTTTCCAGTGAAGTCCAAAGGTGTGAAATCCACTGCTCAAGCCTGGTATTATGACCTGTTTTGCCACACTTTTGTGGTCCTTTCCATAGCCGTCCCAGTGTAATGCATGGTTTATTTTGTCTTCTTTCGACCAGGCTTTTTCCATAATATCTATCTCTGTGCCATCTCTACCTTCGTTTCCAACAGTGAAAACTCCGGGCCTGGAGAAGAGCCAAAAAGCGGGCCAGTGTCCTTCTTGTGTATGAAACTTGCACCGGGCTACCCAGTAGCCAAACCTGTGTTCAAATTTGCCCAATGTCCGTATAGCCCCAGAAGTGTATCGGTCACCATCTTTTTTTGTTCTGATTATCAAATTTCCAGTGCCATCTAAATAGCTGTCCTCTTTCAACCAATAACCATCTCTTCGCTTTCCGACCGGGGTTTCCCATTTGGATTCATCGAGTTCTGTACCGTTGAATTCATCGCTCCATACTAATTTCCATTCATTCCCTGCGGGAACAGGCGGGGTATATTCTTTTGTATAGTCTTGTTCATTTGTTTTATCTGCGCGGTCGGCTTCAGCTCCACAATCGACAGCCCCCATCCCCACAAGCAAAATTAATGTAAAGATAAAAATATTTGATAGAACTTGTTTCTTCATCGCCATTTTCTTTCCTCTACTTTGTTTAAAGTTTCTTTTTTGTCAATTAAGTCCACGTGTGGGTGCTTATTGACTCATACATAGAGGATTAGATTCCTGAAAAGATTTTCGTTACGAACATAACTCATTTTTTCATATTTTATACAGTTCTAATTTAATATTAACTGCTTTTTCGCCTTTTTCTTCTCTCATAATTGAAAAATTTACATTCTGACTAGAAAATATATCATTTCTAAGTATTGGATCGCTTATCCCTGTGAGATGAAAAAAAATGTCTTTCCCATCATCATCTTTAATAATAAATCCGTACTTCTTCTTCTTGTTAAAAAACTTTATTTTACCCGTAGGCATAATTTTGATTCTCCTAAAAAGTAATATAAACACTGTTAATATGTATTATTCATAAAATTTACATTTATTTTGAATAAACCTTATCATTACATACATTTAAGTGTATTTGAACTTGTCAGGTCGAGTCCCGAATACTCAAGAAGACATCTCTGTTTTTTTAGAGATTTCTCTCCGCCAAAGGCGGAGACTCCGCTCGCAATGACATGTATTTATTGGCTTTACGGCTGCAATAGTATGTTGGTAACAATATAAACATAAAACTAATTGTTTTGATTTTTAAGCATTGATTTAATTTTTGCCAAGGTTTTGGTTATTAAATAATCGTTAATCGTTTTTAAGGTCTCCTTTGTAAGTGAGACAAACTCATCTAATGATAATACTATGGATTTACTGGCTTAAATATAATGACACTTAATGGAGGAAGAATTATGTTAATAGAAAATGGTCTTTCCTGCCATGGTATTGATTCAGCCATAACTCCTCCCATATTCCCGAAATTGGTGCCGCCATAGATTTCTGAATCGCTGTTCAGTATTTCTTTATAGTATCTATATTCTGGAACACCTATTCTATAGCCAAATCTTGGAACGGGAGTAAAATTATATATAAACAGGAGGAAATCTTTTGGATTTTTTGTTTTTCGAATAAAGGAAATTACACTGTGATTGACATCGCGGAAATCTATCCATTCAAAGCCACTGGTATCGAAATCGATTTCGTAGAGGGCTGGTTGTGATTTGTATAGAAGATTTAAATCTCTGACATATTTTTGCAATTTTAGATGGAGTTCATATTCAAGCAGATGCCAGTCAAGACTTTTGTTTACCTGCCATTCAATCCACTGACCGAATTCTCCGCCCATAAACAGGAGTTTTTTTCCCGGATGCCCGTACATAAATCCATAAAATAATCTTAAATTTGAAAACTTTTGATTATAATCACCCGGCATTTTATCAATGATTGACCTTTTGCCATGAACTACTTCATCATGGGATAAGACAAGAATGAAGTTTTCGGTAAATGCATACAGCAGGCTGAAAGTTAAATTATTGTGGTGGAATTTTCTGTGAATAGGGTCTTTACTTATAAATTCGAGAGAATCATTCATCCATCCCATATTCCATTTCATCGAAAATCCAAGCCCTCCCACATATGTGGGTCTTGAGACCATTGCCCAGGCGGTAGATTCTTCTGCCATTGTCAAAGTTCCCGGAAAATTAAGATGAACTACTTCATTAAATTTTTTAACGAAATTTATTGCTTCGAGGTTTTCATTTCCTCCATATTTATTTGGAATCCATTCGCCCGGACTCCTTGAATAATCCAAATAAAGCATGGAAGCCACAGCATCCATTCTCAAACCATCTATATGATACTTTTTAAGCCAGAAGAGTGCGTTACTGATAAGGAAATTTTGCACTTCATTACGGCTGTAATTGAAGATAAGTGTTCCCCAGTCTTTTTGTTCTCCTTTTCTTGGGTCAGCGTGCTCATATAAATGAGTACCATCAAAGAATGCCAAACCATGTGCATCCCTGGGAAAATGTGCCGGGACCCAATCGATGATAACACCAATTCCCTCCTGATGGCATTTATCGATGAAGTACATAAAGTCCTCAGGTTTCCCGTGTCTGCTTGTCGGAGCATAATAGGCTATAGTCTGGTAGCCCCAAGATTCTTCTAAAGGATGTTCAGTAATTGGCAGAAGTTCTATATGTGTGTATCCCATATTTTTAATATATTGGACTAATTTTTCCGACAGTTCCCGATACGTCAGGTGTCGGTCGCTTTCTTCGGGGACGCGCATCCAGGAACCAAGATGAACTTCATAAATTGATACAGGTTTTTCGAGCCAATTAGTATTTTTTCGGGCATCCATCCATGTATCATCTCCCCATTCATATCTGTCTATATTATGAACAATTGAAGCAGATTTTGGAGGTTTTTCACAAAAGAATGCATAAGGGTCGGATTTAATCGAAATAGTATTATTATATTGAGATTTTATTTCATATTTATAAATGAGATCCTTTTGGAGACCGGGTATAAAGATTTCCCATATTCCCGAACCTGCCCTGTTGTTCATAGGATGAATTCTGCCATCCCATCTGTTAAAATTACCTATAACACTTACTCTTACTGCATTAGGAGCCCAAACAGCAAAGTGCACTCCAGATGTGCCTTCAATTTCGATATAATGTGCACCCATCTTTTCATAAGACTGATAATGCGTTCCTTCAATCAAAAGATGAATGTCAAAGTCCGTTAAAATCGGAGTAAAATTATACGGGTCTTTAAATTCCTTATATTTTCTATCTCCCTCTTTTATCCTAAAATGATAAGGAAAGTATTCATCGCAATTTTTAAAAACTGCCTCATAAAATCCATCCCTGTGAATTTTAGTCATTTTTACTGCTTTTTTTGGAGCTCGAATAATCCATGCTTCTTTACTATGAGGGAAAAATCCTCTTATTATAACTGCCTCCCTGTCGTTAATTTTATGCTGACCTAATATATCAGACGGTGTTGAATATTCACCATTTATTATTGAGTTAATCTCTGTTTTGGGTGTAAAAGAGACTTTTTTCATTAGTGTCTTCTGAGATTTGTTTAGAATTTATATTATTTATAAATTATAATATATCTATTTATATCTTTTTATACAAGTAAGAAATTAATATTACCCAAAAATTGTGATATAAAAAGATGATTTTGTTGAGATAAATATTAAAAAATATTCTTGACTATAATAAACAAGATTGCCACGTCGTCCCGAGTTCTCGGGACTCCTCGCAATGACATGAAGTTAATTTGTCATTGCGAGTGACCCAGAAAATTCGGGAGAGTGGAGGAATCTCTTTGAAATTTTGTTTAGTATGGGCAAACGGCCGTTGGCCCATACTAAATGGTATTTATTTTATTCTATCGCAATTTATTATTATTACTAGTTTAAAAAAAATTTAATATATTGGAACATATAATATTAAATAAATTGTTTATAAAAGGGAAACTAATGTATTGTAACTCATTTAACTATTATTAATGATACAGTGATATAAAGAGATTATTATAGGTTATTTTGTGGGAACACATTCGCCAGCAGAAGGGCAAACGGCCGTTTGCCCCTACAAATAAAATGTTATTAATTTTGTATTTTATGGATTCCCGCTTTCGCGGGAATGACAGGGGAGACGGGAATGACAATACTTGGATTATAGTTATATAATTTTATTTTTAAACAAATATTCAAAATGTCTATATTATATCCATGTTATTTGCGTTATAATACACTAAATAAAGTTAAAATAAGGTAAAAATCTATGAACAATTCGAAATTTTCTAAAGGAGAATTAAGAACAATAAGAATCCCTGTAAAAGGGATGAGTTGTGCTTCGTGTGTTGCAAAGATAGAGAAGGGACTTTCTGATATAGATGGTGTTAAAGAAGCAAAGATAAACTTTGCTGCTGAAACTGCAATGGTAGAATACAATGCGAAAGTTGCGGATAAATCCATGTTTATCGAAAAGATAAAAAGTCTGGGATACGATGCAGTAATTGAAGAAAAAACTTTTTCTTTAGGTGGTATGAGCTGTGCGAGTTGTGCGGCGAAAATCGAGAACGGATTAAAGAGTTTAGAAGGTGTGATAGATGCTTCTGTAAACTTTGCCGCAGAGAAGGTAAATATCAAGTATTTTCCCACAGTCACCGGATTTTTCGATTTTAAAACTGCGGTTGAGAAGATTGGCAGTTATAAATTAATCAGCGATGAGAAGGAAAAAGATGTGTTAGAAGCAGAGAAGGAGATGAAGGAAAAAGAATATCGGATATTGAAAAGAAAATTAAAAATTAGTGTGGTATTAACATTTTTTATACTTTTAGGGAGTTTCAGTAAATTTTTCCCGATAATATCACAAATTCCCAAAGAGACTATATTTGCTATTCTTTTTGTTTTAACCACCCCAGTGTTATTTTATTGCGGCGGGCAGTTCTTCATAGGATTCTTGAAAACATTGAAGAATTTTTCAGCCGATATGAATACCCTGATTGCAGTCGGGACATCTGCTGCGTATATTTACAGTTCACTGGCATTGTTTTTTCCATCGTTTTTTTTGAAATCGGGATATAGTTTGAATGTATATTTTGATACGACTGCAATGATAATCACTTTGATACTTCTTGGGAGAGTTCTTGAGGCAGGTGCAAAGAGTCGAACTTCTGATGCGATTAAGAAACTTCTTCATCTACAGGTAAAAACTGCACATATATTAAGAAATAATGAAGAGATAGATTTGCCCGTTGAAGAGATTAAGGCTGGAGATATAATTATGGTGAAGCCCGGAGAGAAGATACCGGTGGATGGCGTTGTGAAAAAGGGGAGTTCTATGGTTGATGAGTCAATGGTGACCGGCGAAAGTATCCCATCGTTAAAAGAGGCAGGGAGTGAAGTTGTTGGAGGGACAATTAATACAACAGGGAGTTTTCAATTTGAAGCAGTGAAGGTTGGCAAGGAGACATTCCTTTCACAGATAATTAAGATGGTTCAAGATGCCCAGATGTCAAAAGCACCCATCCAGAGATTAGCAGATAAGATATCCGGAATATTTGTTCCGATAGTTATTTTGATTGGCGTGATTACATTTTTAATCTGGTATATTTTCGGACCGGAACCAAGACTCACTTATGCTGTTTTAAACTTTGTGGCGGTCCTGATAATTGCATGTCCTTGTGCGCTTGGGCTTGCCACTCCAACAGCAATTATGGTTGGAACAGGGCTGGGGGCACAAAATGGCATATTAATAAAAAACAGTGAAAGTCTTGAAACTGCTTATAAATTGAATACTATTGTTCTTGATAAAACCGGAACAATCACGAAAGGCAGACCAGAGGTCTCGGATATTGTTGCTTTAAATGAAGAATTAAGAGATGAAGTTCTTAAGACAGCGGCATCCGTTGAGAAAATTTCAGAACATCCTCTTGGTGAAGCGATTGTTAAGTTTGCGGAAGAAAAAAATATAATCCTTTTTGAGCCGGAAGAATTTGTCAGTATAACGGGTAAGGGGATAAAGGCAAAATTTGATGGGAAAAAGATAGTAATAGGAAATGAAAAACTTATGAGAGAGGAAAATATATCAATAGATGAATTTGGTTATGAGGTCGAAGAGTTTTTAAAAAAGGGGAAGACTCTTGTTTATGTTTCAACCGATAGTAAGTTACTTGGAATAATTACGTTATGGGATGCGATTAAAGAAAGTTCGAAAAAGGCCGTTTCTGCTTTAAAGGATTCAAATATGGATGTTATTATGATAACCGGAGATAATAAATTGACAGCGGAATCCATTGCAAAAGAATTGTCGATATCCAAGGTAATAGCAGAGGTTCTTCCTGACCGTAAATCGGAAGAGGTCAGGAGACTGCGGAGTGATGGTAAGGTTGTTGCAATGGTTGGAGATGGAATTAACGATGCACCTGCTCTTGCTGAAGCTGATAT
>JAUWXV010000183.1 GCA_030616165.1 bacterium
AACTTGCTGCAGGAATATCCTAATTTTAAGCGGAAACGGGGTAAATTTGAAGGAATTTAATAAAAGTGAATAAGATATAATATATTTAATTTATAGAAAATAAAAGTAGATGATATGGAAACAAATAAATTAAAAGAAAAAAGAGCATTAACAATAGCTGAAGCCGCAGAGTATGCCTGTGTAAGCAGGGGAACTATAAAGAACTGGATAGCTTTAGGTGTATTACCTTTTGAGGATCTACCAGGAAGTGGAAAAGGAAATAGAAGGTTTATCCTAATAAGAAAAAAAGACCTTGATACTTTCCTTAATTCTAACTATATTTGTTCAGCAGCCATGTGTATAGAAGGGAGTCTCACATGGCAAAAATAAGAATTGTCCGGGTAGTTAAAACCAAGTATGGGACTTACGCTTTACACTTTGCAAACCATCTTGGTCGAAGGAGAAGGCTCTCAGTTGGATCCAATTACCAGAGTGCAGAAAGATTAAGGATAAGGTTTGAAAGTTTGCTTCTTGACGGTAAAGATCCTAAAAGGGAAACATTTAAACAAGTTCAACGCGATAAAGTACAATCCATAACCATTAAAGAGTTCTATCCTTTGTTCATGAAAGTACATGGTAAATTGCAGAGTGAGTCTATGCAAAGAAGATATAAGTACTGCCTAAAAAATATCTGCCGTTACAAGATTTCTAATACTCCCATGAGCCTTATATCTAAATCCATGATGCATGATTATATGCTCTCAAGAATGGAAAATGATGGAGTTACTCCGGCTACAGTTAACAGGGAAACCGCATTTGTTAAAATTATGTTATCTGTTGCTGTTCAACGTAACTACTTTAATCAGAGTCCACTTCAGGGATTGAAACTTCTTAAGGAATCTGGTAAAAGGAATGTATGTCTTACAGTTCAAGAAGCAAGAAACCTCCTTAATGAACTAACTCCTTCTCTTGCAGATATAGTTGAGTTTGCTATCTGTACTGGGATCCGTAAAGAGAACATCCTTAGTCTTAAGATTGATCAGATTAAATTTCACGACCTTTCAAAGACAGGACAGATACAATTAAAGATTAAAGGAGGTACATGGGAAATTTTTCCATTAGGATTACAGGCTGTAAACGTACTGAAAAGAGCCATAGGAGATCATGAAGAAGGATACGTCTTTATTAATCCTAAAACCGGAACAAGGTATATCAATATTGCTAAATCATTCACTAAAGCTGTAAGGAAGTTAAAACTAAAGGTAGGAGATAGTGACCTTAGATTCCATGACCTTAGGCATGTCTTCTGTACCTGGTTAAGCAATGAGGGAGTAAGCAGAGATATACTTCAGATACTATTAGGACATAAAGACAGATCAACGACTGATAGGTATACGACTTTATCTCCATTAACAGCAGGAAAATTACTTGAAAAACTACCCAATATCAGAGAAAATGTGGCAAGAATTGGCAAGGTCAGCTCTTGAGCAGTGGTTTTTCTTGCCAATGCACTACATAAGTGTATATAAAACAATAATGGCGGCATAGCTCAGTGGTTAGAGCAGTGGAATCATAATCCACCTGTCCGGGGTTCGAATCCCTGTGCCGCTACTTTTTAAGGCAGTTTTGATGTTTTTTATATTAATACTGCCTTTTTATTTTTATATGATTTCACAAAAATACTTTTTTATGAATAATCAAAAATATCATTAGCATCAGTTGTCATTCCCCCGAGTACTCGGGGGAATCCATTTAAACATAGTTCATCTCGAAATATTGATTAGATTCCGACTGTTATGCAAATGTTACAATACGTAACCTGATTGCCTCGGGTATCTTACCCGAGGCACATAATAAGTGGGCTTCACAGCCCATTAAATAAAGTCAATCTAAAAATTCAGGCACACAACACTTATTTCTTGACAATATGGTTAGAGAATTATACATTTTCGTATGGCAGGATTGGCAAGAGCACTTGCTATGGACCTTGAAATACTTCTTTGTGATGAACCTTCGGCTGGGTTAGACCCCATCATCGCTGCTGGAATTGACAATCTAATCCTACAACTTGATAAGGTATTTAAAATGACTATTATTGTTGTTACACATGAAATTAAGAGCGCTTTTACTGTTGCAAATAAAATTGTTATGCTGTTTAAAGGTAGGTTATTTCGATAGGTGAACTTTTGATGAAATCATCAAAAAAATAGATGAAAATTTAAGTAAATCATTTTAAAATAAATCATTTTATTTATATATTTAAAAAATTTAAATAAAAATAAGTATTTCTTGACAAAACAATATTTTTGTATTATATTGTTAACAGAGATAAATTATTGTAAATAAAGAAAATAATTTAAAGGAATACATTAAATAATATAATTAATTCATTTTAAAATCAGTTATTATAAAGGATTGATATGGCTGATTTATTGAGTCAAAATGAGATTGATAATCTTTTAAACTCTACAATTACGGCTGACGAAACATCTACGGAAACTGTTGAGATTACTAAAGAAAAAGTCCAAATCAAAATGAGAACTTTTTCTTTTAAGAAGAATAAGAATATTCGTTTTTTATTCCCCTATCAATCACCAGTGATAAAAAGGGGAAATTTTCTTTTTAATCCAGATCCAGATAAAGAAAATGATGAAAATGAAGTTGTTGTCAGATGTTTAAAAAATTATGTTGAGTATTTGAAACATAATAGAAATCTTTAACATTTTTAAATTAGGGGCAAAAGGCATATCCATTTGGGGATATGCCTTTTTTTTTATTAATTCTTTTAAAAAATTTATTTTTAATAATAAAAGATATCTCCTGCTATTATCGAAATGTATTTAATATAGAGACAGAACACAGTGTGCAGGCAGTGTTCTGTCTCTACAATAAAAAAATATATCATAGTAGGTCTAACTTTTAACGAAGTCAAATATCTGACACTTTCTTTCTTTATGACCTATCAATTTCCAGGTAATTATCACAAAAATTCAGAAAAACACAAATTATTTTATCTAATATGCTGAAAAACTTTGACAATCATACTCTTGAGATTCTTATTTTAAAACATTTTCCCACGGAAAAATCAAATATAACATTTTATCCAATTACTACTGGCAAATTTAATGAAAGTTATATAGTCAAATGTAGAAGTCGGGATTTAGTTTTAAGGATTGCGCCTCCACAGGACATAGGGTTGATTTTTTATGAGAAGAATATGATGGCGCAGGAGCCCGAGATACATCGGATTGTGAGAGAAAAAACGAGTATACCGGTTCCTGAAATTTATGTTCACGATACTTCTCATTCAATAATTGGTTCGGATTACCTTATAATGGAAAAAATAGATGGGATTACGGCGACAGATGCTCATTTTCTTAAGAAAAATCAATGGGATAATGTTCTCTACCAGGTTGGTAAACATCTGAGAGAACTTCATTCAATAACAGCAGAAAAGTACGGTTATCTCGGTGAACATCGTCCTATGGAATCTCAAAAAGATTGGGCTTCTGCCTTTATGGTAATGTGGAATAAGATGGCAAATCAGATCGTCGATGTTGAAGGATATTCAAAAGTGGAGGGGCAATTTTTTACTGAACTTCTGGAGAAACACATAGAAATATTTGAGCATAATCCTCCATCTTCTCTTCTTCACATGGACATCTGGCACCAGAACATAATATTGGACAGGAATGGAAAAGTTGTGGGAGTAGTTGACTGGGACCGTGCACTCTGGGGGGATGTAGAAATCGAATTTGCTGTGCTCGATTACTGCGGAATTTCCGAACCTCCATTCTGGAAAGGATACGGTAAAGAGAGAGACACCTCTGAAAGTGTGCAGTTAAGAAATGTTTTTTATCTATTATATGAAATTAAGAAGTATATCATCATATACGCAACAAGAAGATACAATCCAATGACTAAAGAGCAATATAAAAATCAAGTTTTTAGAATAGCAGAAAGTATTAAACAGAAAAATAATTTATGAATAAATCAAGTTAGAAAAAATATTCTTATAATCCACTTTTCTTTAATATATCTTGATATTGATTCTGTTTTTAAAAGTATCAAGGTCGATTATATCTCTGTCATAATCATCAATATCACCTTTGTTTATAGTAAACTGAACATTCCCTACTTTTCTTTCTTTTGTAGCAAGAGAACTTGATATTATCAATATTTCAACCCTTTCATTATCCTTCATTTCCGTCAATGTAGAACCAAAGTCCGCAAAAATCTCCGAGATTAAGTCTGTTAATTCCTTAACCTTTTCTTCGACACTTTTTTCTTCTATTTTTGGAGTATTTATAGTAGAAAAACCCTGTGCATTCGGCACAGCTCGGAATATTTTAACTTCAGATTTAATCTTTTCTTTAACTTCTTCCAATTTTTCCTTTGCTTTTTCGATTTCTTCCCTGGACTTTTCAAGTTGTTCTCGTAGTTTATCGTATTCGATTTCTATATAAGATTCAACAGCATCACCAGTTTTTCTATTTATTATAACATTAACTCTGGAAAAATCTAATCTATCAAGGTTGATTGTAAAAATGGTCCCCAGACCATTTATGTAAATTCCCTCAGTTTGATTTCTTGATATTCTATTGTATTTATTTCCAATCTCTGATTCAATAATCGATTTCAGAATATCTATCCTTTTATACATCTCTTTGAGAGCATACTGCGGTTTTGAAGTATTTTTAATTCTGTCTTTCAACTCTGCAAAATTTAATAAATCCCTTTTATAATCATTTAGCCATCTTTTTTCAACCGTTATAATAATGTTTGAATCTTCAACGCCAAGATTTTTTTCAAGCGTTTCTTTATATCCGCTTGGAACTTTACAGACAACGGTAATGCGGTCATCGGATTCAAGCCCTTTAATTGCTCCTGCATAATCGGTCAGAAATCCGATTATTGAATTAGTTAATTCTTCCAATATCTCTTCTTTCTTTTTGTCTCTCTCTTTCTCGAGTTCTTCTCCTTGGTATTGTTTTGTGAAATCAATATTAAAAGATTTATAAATTGCAAAATATGGGTAAGTATCTAAAGAAGGAGAAGTAATAAAAACCACACCATATCCATCAACGAATATTCCTGAAGTATTGGTGCTTCTTATTGGTAAAATTTCTTTATCGTATTCTGTTAAAATTGTATTTAATATGTTCTCCATAATCCTTAAGTTCTTCCGCATTTTAATATAATCGACATTCCTTTCATATTGCATTGCCGAGATAACTGAAAATATTACTATAGATAAAGAAATTAAAATTACGATAAAGAATTTAATATTTTTTAAGATTTTCATTTTATCCTCCCATTTTAAAATTTTTTTGACTTTTTTAATAAGATTATTTAAAAAAATTATTTCATAAGATTCTCTTCTGCGAGATAAACTAATCTTCCAATAAGTTCATCATTTTCTCTGAATTTTTGAGCGGTTACAGTGCTGAAAAGTTCAATATTTTCCCCAACGAACAGCATATCTGATTCTCTTTGTCTCTGTATCTCCTGAACCAACTGTGCAAGCATAATATCTCTTTCTTGTTTTATCCTATCCTCGCTTGCTGCAACTACTTGCAGTATGAGGTTTATTGTCTCCTGCTGGTTCTGCATAAGTTTTTCCAGGAATTCATTTTCAACTTTATCTACTTTTCCCTTTCCAAAAATGCCCGTACTTATTGAAACTCCGGATTCGTCATAATTAAACTCGAAGTTTACGAGAGATAAAACTATCATCACAGCAGCCGCCACTCCTGCCAGAATGTATCCTATTCTTATCGGTTTAAGCGATTGTGGTCTGAAATATTCTTTTATTTTTGAAATAATGGATTGTTTTCCCTCAACAAAAACAAATTCCATCTTTGGAGATTCTACCTCCCATTTTTTGAGAATATTCCTCTCACGTATTAATAAACCGATTTCTTTTTTACATTCCCGACAGGTTTTAATGTGTTGTTTTAAAATTTTGGTTTTATTTTCGTCGAGTTCATTATAAATAAAAGCGATTAAATCCTTTTTATTAATAGAACAACTCATATTTTAAAATACCTCCTTATCTAAATTTAATTTTTTAAAGGTAGTTTTAATGTTTTTGAGTGCATAATACATCCTTGACTTTGCCGTATTTTCAGAAATTTTTAGAATCTCTGCTATTTCCCTGAATTTTAAGCCCTGATATTCTTTCAAAATCAAAACTTCCTTCTGTTCATCGGACAGACTGTTTACTGCACTGTTTATAATTTCTCTTATATCTTTTTTAATTATATTTTCTTCAAATTCTGGCTTAACGTCAGCTGTATCTTTTAAAACAGGTTCATTTTTACTGCTTATCTGGTCAAGAGAAGAGTGTTTTCTTTTCTTTCTTTTTTTCAATTCATCTTTACAGAGGTTAACAGCAATTCTGTAAATCCAAATTGAAAAACTTTCATTATTTTTCAGTTTTTTGAGATTTTTGTATGCCTTTATAAATGTATTCTGAGAGATGTCTTTTGCATCCTGCTCATTCCCAATATACCTGTAAGCCACTTCATATACGGGAATTTGCCACCTCTTTACGAGAAGATTAAAAGCATATGAATCTCCACTGAGAAATCTACTTATATATTCTTGTTCTGGAGAAATCCCCAATATAACTCCAATAAAATTTTCTTTAAAATTACTTCTAATTATAAGACTGTTGATTCTTTAAAAAAGTTTTATATAAAATTAAATTCTTGAATATTTTATTAATTTTAAAATATTGCATATAGAGAGTAATATTTGTAAATTTTGTTTTAATAATAAATAAAAGTAGATAATAAATCAGTTAATAGTTTTTTTCCCCTATCTAATATATTTAATTGTCATTATTAAAAACATTAATAAACAATATTAAAGAATTATGAAAGTTATAAATAAAAAAGGGACAGTTATCATATTTCAGGAGGATAATCAATATGGAGTTAAAGACCTTGAAACAGATAAAGAGGTATGCAGAAGATCAAAATACATTCAAGAAATTAAAGAGGAATTTGAATATTACTGGAGAAGAAAATATCTGTTTGAAGAATCTGAAAACAGCGGTATATTTTCTGATGAAAAAGAATTTTTTAATTGGAATTCATCTATAATATATGAATAAAATCCTGAAAATAAAAAATTTGTTTTTCTCACGGATAATGAACTTACATTTACCCATACTGGAGGGTTAGTTTATAAGGATTATCTTGAGTTCAGCAGAGGAGCAGATTTGCTGATTCATGATACTGAATTTACAGAAGATGAATATGTTAAGACAAGGACTTGGGGACATTCTATTTATACCGATGCACTTCAATTGGCTTTGGAGGCAAATGTAAAAGAATTTGGTTTATTTCATCATAATCATGAAAGAACGGACTCCGAACTTGATAAAATTGTGAATCATTGTATGGGGATTATAGAAAGTAAGAAATCTTCATTAGAATGTTATGCTGTGCAGTCGGGAATGGAAATTAAATTATAATATAAATTAAAACTACGCCGTACTGTGCATCATATTTAAATATTTCACAAGGCAGTTATACTTTTCCTCTAAAAGTTCCTCACCCTCCTTTTTC
>JAUWXV010000076.1 GCA_030616165.1 bacterium
CACGACTGGTTAATATTGTAAAGATTTAACTTATAAAAACAATATATCAGATTTTAAAATATAAATTTTTTTGTATTGCAATTCATTAAAGTGGGTCTTTGATTTCTATGTAAACCTCTTTTTTCGCATCTTCAAGGAACCTAAGAAACTCATCATTGCTTTTTTGGGCCCTTGCAATCTGTTCGATAGTCTCTCTATCTTTTTCAAGTGTCAGTATATGCTTTTCTATCTTATCATTGAGTTTAACAATAAAGTAACCGAAGTTAGTTTTAAAAGGTTCACTGATTTCTCCGACCGTCAGGTATGGCAGAATTTGATTAAATGCTTCAAATTCAGGTTGGATGTTCTCAAGGTAAATCCACCCTAATTTTCCCTCTGTCTTTTTGGCATCAGGTTCATCAGAATATTCCTTGGCAAGTTCTTCAAATGGTTCTCCACTTTCTGCTCTCTTCTTAATTTCCATTAAGAAATTAGCAATTTCGGCATCGTCTTCTTCACTCTTGGTAATCTCGATTAAAATATGCTGGACATTCATTGTATCATCTTTTTTCTCCAGTGCCCTTATTATATGAAATCCGAGTGGCGTTTCCACAATATCAGAAATCTCGCCTGGCTCAAGAGCAAAAGCGGCTTCTTCAAAAGACTTCATTAAGTCCCCCCTTTTAATAAATCCTATAACTCCACCATTAGAACTAGTTACCTCATGGTCGGAGTATTCTTTTGCCATTTCGGAAAAATCCGCTCCCTCCTTTATTTTCTGAAGGATCATCCCAGCCTTTTCTAATGCCCTCCTTCTTAAGTTATCACCAGGTAATTCAGCTTTCAGAATATACGAAATCTCATACCTATCAGGCATCTCAGGCAGACTATCTCTCATAGTATTGTAAAATTCTTCCAGTTCCTCTCCCGTAATCTTTACCTCCTCCATTTTCTTTTGCCTGAATTTATCAACCATCCCTTTCTTTCTTACATCTTCTCTATATAAATTTTTTAACTTCTTTACAGAGAAACCCAAATTTTTTTCCATTTCTTCTTGTGAACCAAACTGCTGGATATAATCGTTTATTTGCTGTTCTAAAACCATATCCACCTCTTCCTCTGTTACCTCGATGCTATCTTCTATTGCCTTTGCAAGTAAAACATATTGTTCGATCAACTGCTCCAGTGACTGTCGTCTAATCTCATCGTATTTTTCTGGTTCAACTCTTGGATCAATCTTTAATTGAATAGCATACATCTGGGCAAACACCTCAACCTCCGACTGCAGTATTATCTCATCTTCCACAATTGCTAAAACCCGATCAACAATCTCACCAGATTTTAAAAATTTAGGGAATATTAATATTAAAAAAATTGCTAATGAAAAATAAACACAAAAAGATAAAATTTTATTCATAAAACTCCTCCAAATTATTTATCTATTTTGCCGAGACTCCAATGTATCAGGTAATCCTTCTTCCCCTAAAAAGCCAAGTTCTGAATAATTAATCTCCACAACTGCGTTATCTTTAAGACTATTAATCAACTGGTTATATTTTTCCTTTCTCTTTTGAGCGATAATTTTGGTAATAATTTCATTCTTCACTAAATTCAAATCCATAACATCCCCTTTATTCCTCTTATCTGTCAACCTTAAAAAATGATAACCATCCTTTAGTTTAATCCTTCTCCAGGTGCCAACTTTCATAGCAGAAATTGTTTTTAAAAGTTCAGTGGGAATTCGGCTCTCTTTTATATAAATATTACTCGTATGGTTATCGACAGATAAAACATTTTTTACTTCCTTTGATATCTCGGTAAATGTCTTATTCCCTTTAAGTTCTTTTTCCACTATTCTCGAATCATTTGAACTCTTTACCATTATGCGCTCATATTTATAATTATTTTCTAAGAATTGAAAATACTGTGAATTATTCTCATAATAATCTTTTATTTCATCATCTGTAATTTCCAACTTTCTTTCAATTTCCAATTCCAATAATCTGTCTATAACGAGTTCCATTTGTAAATTTGACAGTTCTCTCTTAATAAAAGGATCTTCCTTTAATCCCCTTTTAACCGCCTCTTTATAAAGAAGTTCCCTTTCTACCCATCTCTCTGCATAATCTCTCTTTTCATCAAATCCGATTATTTGAGAATTATCAGCGCCAAAAACATCATTTATCATCTCCAGGGTAAGGACATTATTTGCAACCTTTGCTACAGGTGGACCACTTTGCTTTTTGCCAGAGCAAAAAAATAAGAGCAAAAAAATTATAATGGATAATCTTTTCATTTTATCAAAGCCGTAATTTAAATTTAAAAAAATTTATTATATTTTAAAATCATTAATAAAACTTCGGTAAATTTTTAAATTCCTGCGATTAAAAGCAGAAATTTAACCATTTCTAATTCATCCCGACTCTTCGGGATGAATTAGAAATAAGTAAAAAGTTTCTTTGCTTACTTTCTTTTCAAAGAAAGTAAGTTCTTTTTCAAAGAAAGTAAGTTTTTAAAAAATTTACTAAAATCAAATTAATGAAAACTTATGAAAAAAACAAAGTAAAATCTTTAAATGATTCAATAAAAAAATTATTGTGTAAAAAACCTCAGAGATACTTAATTTTCAATAATATTCTTTTTTTCTACTGTAATTACTTGTGTTAAAACATTTTTAAATAAATTCCTGATATTATCCAATTTTTTTGTATCATCCTTTTCCTGAAACATAATTCTAAAACCGAATTTCTTACCTTGAAAAAATGTGAACTCTTCAGGAGCAAATTTCGAAAAGGAAAATATCTTTTCTTTAAATCTCTCATTTTTGACACCTTCATCAAATTCAGCAGTCAATGATTCATTACTTATAGATATATGATTAATATCTAATTTATTACCAAGGATTTTAATGCATATTAACTGCATTAAATTATAAACAGTATCAGGAAATTTACCATATCTATCCTTCATCTCTTCTTCAATATCAAAAACTTCGTTTAACTCTTTTGCCTCGGAAAGTCTGCGGTAATAATTTACTCTCTGCTCGCTGTCATTTATATAATCTTCGGGAAAGAAAGCATCAATATCAGAAATAATCTTAAGTTCCCAATCTTTATCACTTACCTCTTCTGCCTCTTCAGTTTCAAACTCCTTCTTTTTAAGTTCGTTCACCGTCTGCCGTAAAATCTTATTATACAAATCGAATCCTACTGCATTTATAAATCCACTCTGCTCCCTTCCGAGCAGGTTTCCTGCTCCTCTTATCTCAAGGTCTTTTAAAGCAATCTTAAAACCGCTTCCCAGTTCAGAATGACTCTTTATAGTCAAAAGTCTCTTTAGAGAAATATCATCAAGCGTATCAATGGAAGGAACAACAAGATATGAATAAGCCTGAACATTTGACCTGCCGACCCTGCCGCGTAATTGATATAACTGAGACAATCCAAACTTATCTGCTCGGTCTATTATTATTGTATTAACATTCGGAATATCAAGACCTGATTCAATTATCATTGTCGAAACAAGACAATCAAACTTCCTTTCTAAAAAATCTATCATAACTGTTTCAAGGTCCTTCTCTTTCATCTGCCCGTGTGCAATAGCAATCCTTAAACCGGGCACAATCCTCTTTATCCTGGCTGCTATTCCGTTAATAGTCTTAACACGATTATGAACAAAATAAACCTGTCCACCGCGGTCTATTTCTCTCAAAATTGCGTTCCTTATAATATTATCATCAAACTTGATAATTTTTGTAATAATCGACAGTCTCTCTTTTGGAGGGGTATCAATATTAGAAAGGTCTCTTATCCCCATAAGAGACATATTCAGAGTCCTCGGAATTGGAGTAGCGGTCATAGTTAAAACATCTACTTCTTTACGAAACTTTTTCAACTTTTCTTTGTGACTTACCCCAAATCTTTGTTCTTCATCAATAATCAAAAGACCTAATTCCTTAAATTCTACATCTTTTGACAAAATCCTGTGTGTTCCGATGACAATATCGACAATCCCCAATTTCATTCTCTCGACTATATATTTCTGCTGTTTTCTCGTTTTGAACCTCGAAAGCACTTCTATACTCATTGGATACTTTGACAGCCTGCTTTTAAATGTATCATGATGCTGTTGAGCAAGGATAGTAGTCGGAACAAGGACGGCGACCTGCTTTGAGTCATTAACCGCCTTAAAAGCAGCGCGAAGGGCAACTTCTGTCTTCCCATATCCTACATCCCCGCAAACAAGCCTGTCCATTATCAGCGGTTTCTCCATATCATATTTGATTTCACGGCACGCCTGAAGCTGTCCAGGAGTTTCATCATAAAAAAACGAAGCCTCAAGTTCCCTCTGCCATTGAGTATCTGATGAAAATGAAAATCCCATCCTTATTTTTCTTTCAGCATAAATCCCAAGCAGTTCCTTCGCAATATTTTGAACAGACTTTTTTGTCTTCTTCTTTATCTTTTCCCAGTCAGTTGTCCCAAGTTTGCTGAGTTTAGGCTTTATCCCTTCCTGTGCAGAATATTTTTCAATCTTATTCAATCGGTCAATACTAAGATATAGATAATCCCTATCATCATACATAATTTTCAGACATTCCTGAAGGCTTCCTCCCACATTTATCTTTTTCAGACCAAAATAATTCCCTATACCGTAATCTTCATGCACAATAAAATCTCCTGTACTCAAAGATTTGTCAGAAAACAACCCTCTAACACTCTCCCGAATCCTTCTTGCAGGTCTCCATTTCTCCCTTTGGAAAATCTGGTGGTCTATAAATACCGCACATCCTGCATCCGGAAATATAAAACCATCACATAAAGAACCTGTCCCCACAAACGGCTCTTCAACAATATTCGGATCATCCTCAAAAAACTCCTCTAATCTTTCAGTCTGACCATTATTATCACAGAGTATATAAACAGAGCATTTATTTTCTCTGGAATATAACCTTGATATCTCTTTACTCAAAAGAGAAAGGTCTCGTTTAAATGACGGGGGCTCACATGAAGAAAAATCTATTTCATCTTTCCCATAAACCGTCTCAAATGATATATCAATCGATGGAAGTGAATTCATTCTGGTTATTATTTCATCCGGTTTATAGAAATTATCTTCTAAACTCGAACCCAAAAATAAATCATAGGAATCAAATGGAAGATTATTTGTTATCTCCTTAATATGATTCTCCATTCTATTTTTATAAAGAAAGGGTTCAATTTTAAAAAACCTAACATCCTTATCAAGAAAATCAAAAAACTGAAATCCTGACTTTTTATCAATTCTTTCATCTTCCCCTGAAAGGTCATTCACTGGTGAGATAAATAATGTACTATCAAGATTCTTGATTGACCTCTGGGTAGATACGTCAAATAAGCGAATAGAATGTATAAAATTCCCATCAAGTTCCATTCTTAAGGGATTATCAAAAGTGTGCGGGAAAATATCTATGATTCCACCCCTAACGCTGAAATCTCCCGGCTCTTCAACCATACTCTGCCTCTCAAATCCCATATTATGGATTCTCTCAAGAAGTATATCGTATTCTACTTGACCTCCCAATTTAAACTCAAAAAAATAATTTGATAATTCTGAAGGCGGTTTCAAGGGATAAATCAATGAACTCGAATCTATTATGAATATTCCCTTTCTCTCATAAAAAAGTTTTTCATATACCCTCAGTCTCTGGGAGATTATCTCTTGATTTTGAACTGCATCGGTAAAAAAATATGGGTCATACGAAATAAAGACAGATATATCTATGTCGTTAAGATTTTCAAGGTCATCTCTCAGGCTCAATGCTGAATTTTTTTCAGGAACAAATATTACAAAGCTTCCACCAATCCTCTCGTACAATAAAGATATCAATATACTATTCAGCGAACCACATACACCTTTTAAGACGAAATTCTCCCCTCTCCCCCCTTTATTCAGAAAATTCTCTGTAATCCGACTTCCTGCTACCTTTTTCTTTATTGAATCGATTAACATAGAAAAATAATTTAAAGTTTTCTTTGCTACTTTCTTTTTCAAAAGAAAGTAGAGATTTTAATAAAATTTGAAAATTTACTATACTTTGATATTTTTTATATTTCTTTTTTATAAAATAATAAAAATCTTAATTTTTTCTTAGAATCTACATATACAATCTCCTCGCGCATATTAGTATTTCTAAAAGAATTATCACTAAAAATAGATTTCTTTTTTAAAGAATAAGGAATAACAAGGACTCCCCCATTTTTATTTTTATTAGATAATTTTAAAAAAGGAATAGTCCAGGATATAATTTTATCAATTGGAGCAACAGTCCGGGCAGTAATAATATCAAAAGAGTTCAAAAGACGACTATCATCCATATTTTCAATCCTTTCACAAGCGAGAGAGACATTATTCAGTTCCAAAGTATCTATAAGTTCTTTCAGATAAAGATATTTTTTCCTGTTCGACTCTACAAGTAAAAGAAGAATCTCAGGGAAGATAATCTTCAAAGGAATTGAAGGGAAACCTGCACCGGGACCTAAATCCATCATTCTCTTTGGCTTTGTAAAATCAAAAATCTTCAATAAAGCAAGCGATTCGATAAAATGCTTGCTGACAATCCTCTCCTCATCACCTCTTGAAACCAGATGTACCCTCTTATTCCATTGGATTAAAAAATCCTTATAAATAGAAAAAATCCTCATCTTTTCTTCAGATATATCTACTCCCCACCCCATTAAAACTTCACCCATCCTTTTAATCTCTTCAGAAAAAAAATGTTTCACGTGAAACATTGAAATAAGTCTATTAATATTAATGTATTATATCATAAAGATTTTTTGCTTTCCTTAAGAGATACATTGTTTTTTATACATTGCATCCAATCTTCTTAAGGTAGATAAAAAGAACCGAGATATCTGAAGGTGTTATGCCTGGAATTCTTGAAGCCTGTCCAATTGAATGCGGTCTTACTTTTGAAAGCTTCTCCTTTGCTTCTGTCGAAATCGACATTATTTTATAATAATCAATATCATCGGGAATAAGTTTTTTCTCATGTTTTTTCATCCGCTCTATCTGGGAAATCTGTCTTTCTATATATCCTTTATACTTTATTTCCATCTCCACCTGAGGGGCAATGCTGTCAAGGGATTCATTTTTCTCATCCCCTCTTAAGAATTCACTTATATCTGAAAACCTTATCTCTGGTCTTTTTAATATCTGAGCAATATTTACTGCGTTATCTACCTTTGCCGAATTAACTCTTTCGAGTACAGGATTGATTTCGTTTGGTTTCACTTTCTTTTTGTACAACGAAATAATAATCTTTTCACGCTCTTCTCTTTTCTTTTTCATTTTTTCATACGCTTTATCGGGTATAAGACCAAATCCATATCCATATTTCATCAATCTTTCATCGGCATTATCCTGTCTTAAAAGTAGGCGGTATTCCGCTCTCGATGTAAACATTCTGTATGGTTCGTCTGTTCCTCTGGTAACAAGGTCATCTATCATAACCCCTATATATGCCTCCGAACGACCAAGTACAAAAGGTTTTTCATTCTGGAGTTTTAATACAGCATTAATTCCCGCCATCATACCAAGACCAGCCGCCTCTTCGTATCCAGATGTTCCGTTTATCTGTCCTGCCAGAAAGAGATTTTCCACTGCTCTTGATTCAAGGTTTAGTTTTATCTGATCCGTGGGAAAATAATCGTATTCTATAGCATATCCAAACCTCGTGATTTCAACTTCCTCCAGCCCTTTTATTGACCCCAGTCCCTTAATCTGAATATCCTCAGGAAGGGATGTCGAAAATCCATTTACATAATATTCCGAAGTATTATATCCTTCCGGTTCGAGGAATATCTGGTGTCTCTCTTTATCTTTAAATCTCACGAGTTTCGTCTCAATAGAAGGACAGTATCTCGGACCTAAAGATTTTATTACACCTGAATACAACGGCGACCTGTCAAATCCACTGAAAAGTATATTATGTGTCTCCTGATTTGTATATGTCAGATAACAAGGCACCTGCACTATTTCTATCTTCTCTGTCTGATAAGAAAATGGGACAGGGATTTCATCCCCATTCTGAAAAGTAAGGAGTTTCCAGTTAACCGTTTTGCCATCAATCCTCGGGGGGGTACCTGTTTTAAATCTCTTAGATTTTATCCCCAACTTATTCAAATTCTCGGTCAATCCTTTTGATGGAATCTCACCAGCCCTTCCCCCGGGATAACTCTTAAGACCAATATGTATAAGCCCGTTTAAAAATGTCCCGGCAGTGATTATAACCGCTCTGCCTTCATATACAATTCCCATGCCGGTTTTAACTCCGGCTGCCCTTTTCCCGTCCGCCAATATCTCCACTACCATACCCTCTTCTACGGTCAGATTATCTTTTTTCTCAACTCTACTTTTCATCTCCGAAGAATACATTACCCTATCAGCCTGAGCCCTCGGCGACCACACTGCCGGACCCTTCGACCTGTTAAGCATCCTGAATTGAATACCTGTTGCATCAATCACCTTTGCCATCTCCCCACCAAGAGCATCAATCTCCTTCACCAAATGTCCCTTTGCAAGCCCTCCAATTGCAGGATTGCAGGACATCCAGGCAATGCTGTTCACATTCATTGTTATCAGCAGAGTTTTACATCCCATTCCCGCAGATGCTGCCGCCGCTTCACACCCGGCATGTCCTCCACCTACCACGATTATATCATACATTTTAAAAATCTTAATTATAAATTTTCTTACTTCTTTTGAAAGATGACACGGCAAAAAGTCTAAAAAATTTGTTTTTAAATCTTTGTTCCGAAAATAGAACCCCATATTTCACGGATTATACAGATTAAAGAAATTAGATGTAGGGACAGAACACTGTTCTGTCCTTACAATTATTTTCATAACTCGTGGTGCTCTTAAAGAGCATGAATGTTTCTTTTGAAATAAATACAATTTTAATATATTGACTTAAATTAATCTGCACGACCTTGTAGGGACACGCCGAGGCGTGTCCTTTATTAATTTTCACTTTTTGCCGGACTATTATTCCTCATCCCGAAACTTTGGGATGAGAAATAATAGAAAAGTTTCTTTGGTTACTTTCTTTTCAAAGAAAGTAACTATTTGCCTATGCAGAACTTGGAAAATATCCTATCGAGAAGGTCCTCTCCTGCAGCATCACCTGTTATCTTACCCAAATATTCTATCGTCTCTGAGAAATCAAGTGCCAAAAACTCATTAGGAACATTATTTTCGTAACCCTTAATCAATCTCCCAATCCCTTCATGAGCCTTCTTTAACAGCTCCTGATGTCTAATATTCACAATTAATATATCATTGTTTTCTATGGATTTATGTGATATTGTGCTTTCAGTGAATGCATTTTTAAGTTTATCAATGCCAATCTTTTCTTTTGCAGAAACCAAAAGACTTACCCCCTCATTGCCATTAATTATTGGCTTAAATTTATTTATGTCTTTTATAAGGTCAATTTTATTATACGCTATAAATAATTTTTTGTCTCCAAAAAATTTATTCTTCAAATCATTATATATTTTTAAATCCTCATCTGGCTGGATATCAGACATATCGATTACCAGCACTGCTATATCAGAATCCTCCATAGTAAGTTCTGTTCTTTTTACCCCCTCTTTTTCAACATACACGACGCTTTCCCGGAGCCCTGCAGTATCTACAATTTTTAATAATACCCCATTATGAGTAATTTCTCCATCAATAATATCGCGAGTTGTTCCAGGCTCATCACTAACAATTACCCTGTCCTTGCCAATCAATGCGTTAAGGAGCGAGGACTTTCCAACGTTTACCCTTCCATAAATCCCAATCTTAATTCCATCCTTATAATACCTGCCTATTTTATAAGATTCAATCATCTTTATTATCCCGTCTGATATACCATTTAATCTTTTTATTAGTATGTCTTTATCTTCCAGTTCAATATCCTCTTCAACAAAATCTATTTCTGCTTCAGAAATTGAATAAATATCAATGATTTTATCCCTTATTTCCTTTATAGAACTTTTCAAATCTCCAACAACCTGTCTAACGGCAATTTTCATTACCTTCTCTGATTCTGCTTCTATTAAATCTGCCACAGCCTCCGCTTGTGTTAGGTCAATCCTCCCGTTTATAAATGCTCTAAATGTGAACTCACCCGGTTCAGCAATCCGTGCACCTTTAGACAAAACAATCTCAAGCAAATTCTTTATCAAATAAACGCCTCCATGCGTATTTATTTCAACCATATCTTCCCTGGTATAGGTATTGGGGGCTCTCATTACAATATACATTACCTCGTCGTGTATTTCGCCTGACTCTTGATTGATGAAATAGCCGTGATAAACTCTATGAGATTCCGACTCAGAAATTCTCTTACTCCCTTTTAGCACCTTTTCAGCTACAATGAATGCATCTTCCCCGCTTATTCTTATTATCCCGATACCTCCTTTTCCCATTGGAGTCGATATCGCTGCTATTGTATCCTCTGTTTTCATTTTATAGTTATAAAGTTTCTTTGCCTACTTTCTTTTCAAAGAAAGTAGGACAATTGAACAAAAACAAATAATATAACCCTGCCGGAAGAACTTTAACCAACAGGGTTATATATAAAAGAAAATCTGATAGAAATCAATTATTTATTAATAATTCTCTCATACATCTAAATTTTTAACATATTTTGCATTTTTCTCAATAAATTCTCTCCTTGGCTCAACCCTATCCCCCATAAGAGTGCTGAAAAGCCTGTCGGCTTTGGCAGCATCTTCAAGAGTAACCTGCAGAATTGTTCTTTTTTCAGGGTCCATAGTTGTCTTCCACAGTTGTTCCGGGTTCATCTCTCCGAGTCCTTTATACCTTTGAATCATAACACCGTTTTCTCCCATCCTTTTAAGTGCCTCATCTTTATCCTCCTCACTATAAGCATAAATCTCCTCACTCCCTTTTTTTATTCTATAAAGAGGCGGTTTAGCGATATAAATTCCGCCTAACTCTATTAATTCCCGCATATGTCTGAAAAAGAACGTGAGAAGAAGAGTTTTAATGTGAGCGCCATCAATGTCTGCATCAGCCATAATTATCACTTTTCCATACCTGACTCTTGATCTATCGAACTCATCAGAACCAATCCCTGTTCCAAGGGCAGTAACAATTGTCCTTATAGATTCATTACCCAAAATCCTGTCCATTTGTGCTTTTTCTACATTCAGAATTTTACCTCTTAATGGAAGAATCGCCTGATACTTCCTATCTCTCCCCTGTTTCGCAGAACCCCCTGCAGAATCACCCTCTACAAGGTATAATTCACAGAGTTTTGGGTCTTTTATTGAACAGTCAGCGAGTTTCCCCGGCAGACCTCCACCTTCGAGCGCATCCTTTCTTCTGGTCAATTCTCTCGCTTTTCTTGCTGCCTCTCTTGCTCTTGTTGCAAGTAAACACTTCTCAATTATGTTTTTTGCTATCGGTGGGTTCTGCTCAAGAAATTCTCCAAGTTTTTCATTGACAACCGATTCTACAATTCCCTTGACCTCGCTGTTCCCGAGTTTTGTTTTTGTTTGACCTTCAAACTGAGGATCAGGAACCCTGATATTTATTACTGCGGTTAGACCTTCTCTCGTGTCTTCCCCTCCTAACGAGAATTTATTATTCTTAAGCAGGTTATTCTTCTGACCGTAAGAATTCAGAGATTTTGTAAGTGCGGACTTGAACCCGATTAAATGAGTTCCACCTTCTATCGTTTTAATATTGTTCACATAAGAAAAAATATTTTCAGTATAGGAGTCATTGTACTGCAGTCCAATCTCTACATAAACCATATCCTTTTCCTTTTCAAATACAACAGGACCCTTATGTCTTGGGCTTCGATTATGGTCAAGATATTTAACAAATGAAGAAATCCCTCCTTTATACTTGAACTCTCTCTTTTCTCCATTTCTTTCATCTTTTAGAGTAATTTTCAAACCTTTATTAAGAAATGCAAGTTCCATTAATCTCTGGGCAAGTGTTTCGAAATCAAATTCAATCTCTTTGAAAATCTTTTCATCGGGAAGAAATCTCACTTTTGTTCCCCTCCGTGTAGACTTCCCTATCTCTTCAACACCAGATGATTTCTTCCCAGCTTCATACCTCTGACGATATATTTTTCCATCTCTGTAAACCTCAACCTCCATCCATTCGGATAGTGCATTCGTAACCGATACACCGACTCCATGAAGTCCACCAGACACTTTATATGACCCCTTATCGAATTTACCACCAGCGTGAAGCATTGTCATAACTACTTCCAGAGCCGGTTTTTTTTGTGTAGGGTGAATATCAACCGGAATTCCGCGCCCATCATCAATTACCGTTAAACTCTTATCTTTGTTTATAATGACTGTAATCTCTGTGCAGTAGCCTGCCATAGCCTCGTCTATGCTGTTATCCACAGCCTCATAAGCAATATGATGGAGACCGCGATGTCCAAGGTCGCCAATATACATTGCGGGCCTTCTGCGGACGGCCTCAAGTCCCTTTAATACGTGAATACTCTTTGCATTATACTCCAACGATTCCATTTACTTTCACCTTTTAGATTCTATTTAAATATGATATCCTTGATTACATCACTCCTGAGTTTTATGTTCAATTTTTTAATAATCTCGTTTTTTTGATAAAAAAGTTCCTGTCTCCATGTACTGTCTGTTGTTCTAACAAATAATATCCCTCTGTCAATTTTAATCGGCTTTGTTTTTCTGGCATTTATTTCCCCTACGACCTCATTCCATAAAACAAAAGCCCGTCCCTGAAGTATCCCTTTTTCAATATCCAAATTAAAGATAAGTTTGCTTAATACTTCTCTTACAGGTACAGGCTTCTTACTAAGTTTTCTCATAATACAGTGGTAATATACAGTAAAATTTCTCAATCGATTAGTTTTATGGGCATAACAAGCATTAATATATCTTCATTCTCTCTCTGTTCTGATGGATATGCTAAACCGGCACTTGTCGACGAGCCAAAATCAAATACCACCTTTTCAGTATCGATATGACCAAGTATGTCCAGGAGATATCCTGCGTTGTATCCAATAGTCATCTCTTCTCCATTATAATCAGCGGTGATTTTTTCTCTTCCCTCTTTTCCATAATCCACATCCTCGGAAGATATCTCAACAGAATTTTCTGAGAGCTTTAATTTTATTTGTTGTGTTACTTTATTTGCAAAAACTAAAATTCTCTTCACCGAAGACTCCATCATATTTCTATCCACCATAAGCCTGTTTTTATTATCCTTCGGTATAACCTTTTCATAATCCGGATACATTCCCTCAATCAGTCTTGAATATACAACAAAATTATCAAAATTGAACATAAGATAATTATCACTTATAGACAGCTTTACAGTTCCACCTTCAGACCTATTTTTAAGGAATTGACCAAGTGCCTTGGGTGAAGTGATGTATCCTCCAATATCTTCTTTTATCTTAACATTTTTATTTATAACTCTCACCAATCTATGTCCATCTGTAGAAACTGCTCTGAATTCATTTTTTAAAAATTGTAAATATACACCCATTATTGACGATTTTACCCCATCCATAGAAATGGCAAAGAGAGCTTTACTAATTATTCTCTCTAATACGTCACTTTCAACATCTATTTCATGTTTTATGTCTGCTTTGGGTACCGAGGGAAATTCGCTTTCATTCTCACCTGATATTACATATTCTCCAATATCAGTCTTTATATTTGCTCTATAATTTTCATCAACTGTAATATCAAGGGTTACATCAGGAAGTTGCCTTATTATATCCCCAATAATCTTACCCGGCAAAGCAACTCCTCCTTCCTTATCAGTTTTAACTTCTACAAATGTCCTTATTGTAACTTCGAGGTCCGTTGCACTTAAGCAAAGTTTATTATCTTTTAGTGAAAGTAGGACATTTCCTAATATTGGAAGTGTAGTTTTAGCAGGAACCACATTTATAACACTTAACAAAACATTTCTTAAATCGCTACTTTTAACAGAAAACCTCATATTTTTCTCCAAACTTATTATATAATAATAAATTTTAACTTTATAATTTACGAAATATTTACTTAATTTTCAAGTAAATTTTGTCTTCTTAAAATTATCCACCGATTTAATATAATATAAG
>JAUWXV010000334.1 GCA_030616165.1 bacterium
AAGGGTAAAAAATCTTCCAACCATTATATAAAGAGGTGCACCGGGAGGATGGGGTATTCCCATAACATATGAACATGCGATAAACTCTCCGGAGTCCCAGAATGATACTGTCGGGGCAATAGTTATTATATAAACCGTCAAAGAAATAATAAATACTGCTAAAGCGATTAATTTGGTTTCTCTATTCATAATCTACTATTTTTCAGAATAAACGTTTATGCTCCTTTGGAGCTCCACGAAGCATGAAAATATATTCTATTTTCTGGATTAATTATGTAAGTGCAAATTTAAAAAAATTAACATAAAGGGCTTGATAAATCAAGCCCCTACAATTATAATGATAACATCTGTAGGGGTTTGATTTATCGAACCCGATAATTAAAATATTCATATTCATTTAATTTAAAAATATATTCTATTTTTCAGAATAAATCATAAAGAATACTTCTTTTATACTGTTTTTATTACTTCTATTTCGAAGTAAAGTTCTTCTGCTGGAAGAATAAAGCAGAAAAATCTTTCATAATACATGGGAGCAAGATTAATAAACCATCCTATCCACTTCAGTATTTTAAAATTTGAAAAAATAAATTTTCTTTTAATCATTCTGAACTTACTCTCTTCGCCGAAATTTGTTCTCCTTTTCAATCTCCATTTATCATAAAAAGGGAGCTTCCCTTCTATTATTGTATAATTATCAAACGTTCTATAACTGAAAGGGATTTTATGTGAAGGGTCACCAAAATATTTTGTACTTACAAAAAAGGGAGCTTTAATGATGATTTTGGCATGAGGCTTGCAAATTCGGTGAAGTTCAATTATTGTCTTGTGAAAATCGTTCAAATGTTCTATTATATGACTGACATATACCTCATCAAATGTATTATCTTCAAATGGATATGGAGTCTTATTCAAATCGTGAACTATTATATCCAATCCCCAGGGATTGCAAATATCTATATTAACATATCCCTCTTTTACATCACTACTGCAGCCAAGATTTAACTTCATTATATTAGCAGAATTTTGGTAAATTTTCAAAAACTCAATATAACTATTAAATAAATCATCTTTCTCCTCCATTGAGGAGAAATTCAATAATCCCCAAACGCTCAGGATAATTTTAAGTTTTCTTCTCCACCTCAGGCGGGCCCGCTGCAGTGGACTATGGCGGAGATTACTTCCTTTTGGAAAAAAAAGTAATAATTTATTATGGAAATTTACAAATCATTAAATATTAAACACATTACATTACAAAAGGTTCAATTAAAATATATATAAATGAAAAATTTTTAAAAAAATTATTTGCAATTGCTAATAAAAAATATATATTTAAATTAATTTATAAAGAAAAAATCCAAAGTCATTCTATTAAATTCAGGAAATTAATTGGAAGAATATATTGATTTCTCAAAGATTATTGGTTTTTCTAAAATGTTTATTGATTATATAAGCAACTTCGATAAATTAAGCGAATTTTATACGGGGAATCCTTTTTCTGAACAATCATGGGATAAAATTCTACACTCAGTAACCAATCACCAATACAAAAGAGAGCCTCTTTGCAGAATTCTTAAAGAACAGAATAATATTTCAGAAAATGACCCAAAAACTCTTGAAAATATAAATTCTCTTAAAGAAAAGAACTGTTTTGCCGTTGTCACTGGACAACAGCCAGGAATTTTTACTGGCCCTCTTTATACTATATATAAAGCATTGACTGCTATAAAACTTTCTGAATCACTCAAAAAAAGATATAATCACAATTTTGTTCCAATATTCTGGATTGAAACAAATGACCATGACTTTGAAGAGGTGAGGGCTGTAAATCTTATTGCGAAAGATAAATCCCTAACACTATTGAAATATCAACCTGAAAAAGAATTTTTAAACAAACCTATCGGAGAAATCACTTTTGATAATGAAATTGACAAATTTTTGAAAAATTTTTATGATATTTTGCCAGATAATGAATTTAAAATTGATATAATAGAACTATTAAACAAATATCATCAAAAGTTTACATCCTTATCCCTTGCATTCAGAATGGTCATGACAGTTATGTTTAAGGGAACGGGATTGATATTGCTCGACCCATCCGATTCGGAACTAAAAAATTTAGCAACAGATATATTCTTAAAAATTGCAGGAAATCGGGAAAAATTAAGCGCCGGTTTCGACCAAACTTATCAGAAATTAATTACACTTGGTTATCATCCAGAAGTAAAAATTAAGGAAAATTCTTTAAATCTCTTTTACCACAATTCCGGGGAGAGAATACCAATTTATATAAATAATAAAGATATTGTAATCGGAAACAGCAAAGTAATAATTAAAAGACAAGAATTAATTGATAAAATTACAAAAAAACCTGAAAAATTCAGCCCGAATGTTCTTACCAGACCTATTATCCAGGATTTTCTTCTTCCTACTGTCTCCTATGTGGCAGGACCTACAGAAGTATGTTATTTTTCTCAAATTAGCGAAGCTTACAAATTAATGGAAATTCCTATGCCTGTGATATTTCCAAGAGCAAGCATAACCATAATCGACAAAAAAATAGATAATACTCTGAAAAAATACGACATTCTTCCCTCTGAATTAATGGAAAAGAGAAATATACTCAAGGATAAATTGACCAAAAAATTTATCCTGCCAGAATTAACTGACCTTTTTCAGGAAAGTGAGAATAACATCAAAAAAGTTTATCAGAAAATCTCTTCTACAGCAGAACCTATTGATATTACATTAAAAAAGGGTATAGAAAATTCTTTCAGAAAAATATTTTATCAGTTTAATAAAATCAAAAATAGATTTGAAAAGAAAATTCAAGAGAAGCATAGTATTATAAAAAGTGAAACAGAAGAGATAAATAATTTTATGTTTCCGAATGGAAAACTTCAAGAACGAAGAATCAATATCTTTACCTTTATTTCAAGATACGGATTAAAATTTATGAAATTCTTATTTACCGAAATAGATATTTATTCAAGAAAACACCAACTACTTTTCTTAGAGAAACTATCAAATAAAGAATGAAAG
>JAUWXV010000123.1 GCA_030616165.1 bacterium
AGACAAGAATGTCTGTCCTACCTTCATTTTTTTAATGAAACGTCATTACATATACATATTCCCAGAAATAACAGTAACAGCGCTGCCAGTTATGGATAAAGAATCGACTTTATTATTTTTTTCAATAATTGATACTTCAACCCTTCCGGGTCTGTTCAGGCAGTCACCCTGCTCACCAATGTAAGAATATTTTCCATCTTTACCACTAATAAGTCTATTTTCTACCATATATACCCCGACTTCCCCCTGTGCTGAGCCTGTTACCGGGTCTTCATTAATCCCGAGGGCAGGGACAAAACACCTTAAGTGCAGAGCAGAAATAGGGTCAACAGTCTCAAGCGAGAGTAAAGTAAATACTTTTATCCCGGTCTTCTCACTTAATTTTAACATACTTAAAAAATTGGGATTCACCCCAAAAAGTGCATCTATCTTTTTTACCGGAATAACAATAAGATAACCCGTGCTCATTATCGGCAGAGAATCGTCAAAAATATCTTCTGAAGAGTTAAAAATTTTCTTTAATATACTTTTATCCATTTCAGACTTAGAAAATTCGGGAATAGGAATAAAAAAAGTAATTTTAATATACCCCTTTTTCGTAATCTTAACTAAAACCCTTAAAATTCCTTTTTTTGTTTGAACTCTGTATTTATAGTTTCCTGGTTTTTCCATACCATATTTTTTCTCTTCAGCAAGTGCATAAAACCCAGCTATAGTGGCGTGCCCGCAGAGATCAACTTCAGTTGTTGGTGTAAACCACCTTACCGTAAGATCAACATCTGGAGAAGTAGGAGGAAAGAAAAAAATCGTCTCCGAAAGATTCATTTCACGTGCCATACTCAACATTTGTTTTTCTTTAAGTCCGCTGGCAACTGTAATTACTCCTGCTGGATTCCCACAGAATGGGACATTTGTAAATGCATCAACCTGTTTAATCTTGATTCTTTTCATTTAATCCCCAATGTTTTCAAAATTTAAAATAAGACTTTTAAAAATAAATATTGATTTTTTTTAACATTTAAGTTAAATTTCAATAGAATTTAATAATAATTATTTAATTATCAAGAATTTTTATATTAAAAATATAAAAGATAGGGGTTTATTATGGGATTAATGAATAAAATGCGTGATAAGATGCGTATTATACTAATAATACTTGTTATTGCATTTGTCGGTATGATAGTTTTTCAGTGGGGAATGAACCTCAGAAGAAGCGGTATGGGAGGTGCACCGACAGGGGTGATTGGCAGTATTAATGGAATAGATATTTCTTATGAATATTTTTTTCAACAAATTCAACGGGAATACCTGGAAATAAGAGAAACTACTGGAAGTGAGCCCGATGAAATGAGAATGAGACAAGCAAGGGATGATGTCTGGGAAAGAATTGTTAGTCAGACTTTAATAGACCATGAAATCCAAAAAAATAATCTTTATGTTTCAGATGATGAAATTATTTTTATTATAAAAAATAATCCAAATAATCCCCCTGAATTCCTCAAATCAATTCCAACATTTCAAACTGACGATAAATTTGACCCACAAAAATACCAGGATGCACTTAACAATCCTAATGTTGATTGGTCGGAAATTGAAAATATTATAAGGTTAACACAACCTTCAAGGAAAATCCAGGATATTGTCAATTCTACAGTAAGAGTAACATCACAGGAGGTCGAAAAACAACTATTTTTAGCAGAGACTAAATGTAATGCAAAGTATATCCTAAGCGAACCTGGAGATTTTATAGATGTTAGGATAAACATCCAAGGTGAAGAAATAAAAGAATACTATAACTCCCATACAGAAGATTTTCAGGAAGATGAAAAGTGTAAACTAAAATACGCATTATTCAGCATAGAGACAACCAAACAAGACACTCAAAGAATATTTCAGGAAGCCCAGACATTGATAGAAAGAATTGAATCTGGAGAAGACTTTGCCGAACTCGCAAGACAATATTCTCAAGACCCAACAGCCGAAAATGGTGGTGACCTCGGTTATTTTTCCGAGGGGGATATGGTTGAATTCTTTGAAAAAGCGACGTTTTCTGCAAAGAAGGGAGAGGTCGTAGGTCCAATAGAAACGGATTACGGATTCCACATAATTAAAGTCTTTGACAAAAAAGTGAATCGAAAAGGAGAGATTGACTCAGTAAAAGCAAGTCATATTCTCTTGAAGATAGAACCATCTTTAGAAACTATTAATGATGTAAAATATAAAGCGGTTGACTTTGCAGAGATTGCAAAATCGATTGGATTCGAAAAAGCATTAGAAGAAGATAATATTGAAACTTTTGAGACTCCATTCTTCGAGAATACAGGCTTTATACCTGGAATAGGAATGCTTTATATTGCAACAGACTTTGCCTTCAGAGGAAATGTGGGCGACATAAGTGAGCCGATTAAAACTGAAAATGAATATTACGTGTTAAAATTAATTGAAAAACTCCCGAAAAGAACAAATCCACTGAATGAGGTTAGCGTTACAATAGAAAATATCCTGAAAAGAGAAAAAAGTATGTCTCTTGCTGAACAAAAAGTCTCTAAAGTACACAATAATATTCTTTTGGGGAAATCTTTCGAAGAAGCCGCTGAAGAGGATTCTATGGAAATTAAGGAAACCGGTTCATTCGGTTTCTTTGATTATATTATTGATGTGGGGAATGAAACAAAATTCACAGGAATAGCCCTTAAACTAAATGAAGGTGAAGTTTCAAAACCAGTGCAGACTCCTAAGGGATGGTATTTGATAAAACTTACCGAAAAATCCCTCGCAGATACCACTAATGCCAATGATAGAAAGAACTTTATATACAGCAGCCTCCTTGATAATAAAAGACAAGTTAATTTTACTGCATGGTTAGAGAATTTGAGGGATAAAGCAAAAATAAAGGATTTCAGAGACAGATATTTTTAAATGGAGAGACAAGAATGTCTGCCCAACCAATGTCTTACAATATTATTAAAGAAATCTATTAATTTCATTGGTAATTTTATGTTTTAATTCTTCATTTAAATTTTGCTGAGCATAATGCAATGATATGATTTATTCATTATAAATTCAAATTTTATGAATAATAAAGATTAATAAAGATATCTCAAATATGTGAAAATTTACATGAAATTAGTTAATTATCACAAAAAATTAGAAAGACTTAGAATTTTTTAACTTTATCTCAAGACAATAAAAGTTCTTGATTTTTTAATTTTTTCTGTTCTGAAGTTATAAAGATACATTCCATTTGCAACGTTCAAACCCTGCTCGTTTTTCCCATCCCAGGAGGTAGTGTGAATGCCGGGACTATAATAAAAATTTACCAAACTTTTTACCTTTTTCCCGATAATACTATAAATATCTATCCTGACATTTGAAGATTCCTTCAATTCAAAAACTATTGTAGTTTCGTTTACCAAAGGATTTGGTATATTTTGCAATCCAACAAAGTTTTTATCTTTAAAATCTTTACTTAAAAGGTCTGAAATTTTTTGATAAAAAAGCATATATTCAAACTTAATATACCCAATATGCCAATCAAAATTGTCATATGCCGAATACCAAATTTTCACGTTATCAGTTAATTCATCATATATAAAAGTTGAACGATAAATACACTGACTGTCCCATTTATTCTTATATATGCAGTCAATAATTGGCTTATCAAGAGCATCCCAGAATATGCCATCTTTGCTTTTTACAAAAAACAACCTTGTATATAAAGCATTCATACCAACCGGATACGCCGCAACCAGCATCCAATATTCGTTAAAAGCGGGATTATATAATACATCAATATGCCACACGATATATCCTTTTTGGAAAAGGAATACTTTCCCTGGTGGAGTCCAATTAATTCCATCTGTTGAGCACCTCATTTCAATAAAATTTCTATTAGACTGCCACCCTTCTTCACCAGAATTCACACTCCACATTACATACTTTGAATCTTTGTAAATAATGGATGGAGATACTATTTGCACTGGTTCATATTCAAAGATTATTCCGGGAGAACTCCAGTTAATTCCATCACTGGATTTCAAATACTTTAAACTGTACCTTTGGTATTTACGCCTCGTTATAGATTCAATATAATAAATCCATAACTCATCAGTATTCGGATTATACAAAATATCAGGGTCAGCATTGTAACCATATTTTAATCTCTCAACAACTGGATTTGCCAGACCATTTGGAACAATCCATTTAATTCCATCATCACTGACCAAAATTGATGGATTCTCATATTTATTATTCCCATCAGGATAAGGAGTCATCGCCATCCAGTATTTATAATTATTCCAACTATCTGGAAAACAAACAACAGAGGGATGAACTACCTCACCAGAGCCATCGTATGTGGGCGTATTCAGAAATGATTCAGCATTGTTTAAATATGAGTCTCTCCCCGGATAATCCTGGGCAAATAAAATTCCAAATCCGAATAATATAAACAAACTAACAAAGAATAATTTTAACTTATAAATAGGAATCATTTAATAATTTCTAAAGAGATTTTTACAGATATTTTATTTATGTTAGATATGCAAAGGTAAAATAATATAAATAACTGAACCTGGATTATTCATAAATTTGTATTAAATAAATTATATTATCAATAATAACAATAAATAAGAAAGATTTTAGTATTTTTAATCTGTCATTCCCGCCTGCGCGGATATTGCAGAACTATCTTTTTTGTCATTCCGAGCAAAGCCCGAAGGGCGAGGTTGAGGAATCTCCAGCTAATTTGAGATTTCTCTCCGCCAAAGGCGGATCCGCCTTCGGAGGACACTACGTCCCCCGAGTACTCGGGGGACTTCGGTCGAAATGACACGGAGGTGTTGTGCAACAAATACCTGTGGGGGAATGAGAGAGGTTATTCAGCGTTAGTAGGTTTATATATATGATATACATAATATTGGCTATTAATTCAACAAAGTATTAGTTTGAAATTCCAGGCAAAGGAATTTTCTATTCTGCAAGTATTTCATTCCATATTCTTATAAAATTACCGCCTAATATTAAAGAAATTTGTTCATCAGTGTAACCGTGCTTATAAAGGACTCCTATGAAATTATTCCAATGTTCATACATAGATTGAGCCTCAACTCCAGTTGGTTTCCTCGGATTTTTTGTAACACCAGGCAATTGGCCGATATATGGATTGCCCTTGTCATGTCCCAGCCAACCCACAGCAACATGTTCTATTCCAACCAAGTTTACCATGTAGTCGATTTCTTTCACCAATAATTCATAAGGTGTTGTTTTTTCACTTATATAACGAATACCCACTAATCCTCCAGTTGATGCAATTGCTTTAACCTCCTCATCATTATGCTGCCTTTCAGTATTAATAAATGCTGTTAAATTAGTATGTGTTGAAACAATTGGTTTTGTAGTAATTTCTGCAAGATGAAAAATGCCTGTTGCTGAAAGATGCGATACTCCTATCATCATACCAATTCTGTTCATCTCTTGAACAACCTCCACACCAAATTTCGATAATTTTCCCGAGAACTTTCCTTCCCACCATCCATCAGCAAGCTGGTTTCTTCCATGGTGCGTCAACTGCATACCTCTAATACCTAATCGATAAAAATTACGAAGTAGTGCTAATCTACGGTCGGGATGATAATCAGGTTCAGGGTCAATCTGAATTGATGCCCCACCTTCAAGGTCCAGAAAGAATTTGACTCTATTTTTATCAGGCTGGGCAGGGATATCTGCTTTATTCTTAATAATGGAAGCTTTACCATTTGTCTTTTCAATTTCAGTTAAAAGCATATCCACAACACGCATCGAACCTTCAAATAAGCGCTCATGTCCACTCCTTTCTGGCACAGACTCTCCACCAGCCGGTATGATTACAACATCAACGCCTCCCTCTAAAAGTCTCGGTAATAAGAAGTCTTTCAGCGGCGAGTTTTGAGATTTTCGTCTTGTATCAAATCTGTCGTTAAATTCCCATATATCCCGATGACCTTCTACAATTATGTAGTCATGGGGACTCTTATATGCTCTTGAAACCGGTGATTCTCTATTCGAAATCATTACTCCCAGCATACTCCCTCCAACAACAGAACATGACTGTGACATAAATTCCCTACGTGTTATCTCTTTACTCATTACTCCTCCCTCTCCCCAATCTGTTGATATTTTTCCTGATATTTGAGATATAGAGTTTTGTGTTTGTTGTTTAAATCAATATTCCGTCCCTTGATGTAGAGTTTTTCAACCTGGGTTATGATTTCCAACGGGTCGCCGGTAGTCACTATCAAGGTAGCATCTTTACCCACCTCCAGACTTCCGACCTGGTCATCGACGCCCAGAATTTCCGCCGCATACAGGGTAACCGCTTTCAAGGCTTCATCTTTGGGTAAACCATAGGCAGAAGCCATGGCTACATGGTATGGGAGATTTCGCTCGTTGCCAGAACCAGAACCTCCAGCAATACAGAATTTTACTCCAGCCTCGTACAGGCGTGCAGGTAATTTAAACGGTTCATCATAATCGGCATCCCGACGATACGGCAGTCGCAAAATCGGGGTAACAATCACCGGAATATTCTTTCGTTTTAGAAGGTCTGCTGCACGATATGCATCTGCCCCACCCATGAGAACCATTTTTACCTGCTCCCGGTCAGCCCATTCCACTGCTGATTTAATCTCCAATAAACTATTGGCATTCACCCAGAGAGGTAATTCTCCACGCAGAACGGGAAGCATAGCCTCCCAGCGGACATCTATTTTATGGAACGGAACACCCTTCTTCCCTGAAGCTTCACGAGCGGCTTTATAAGCGCGTGCTTCCCGAAAGACATTTGACAATTCATCTAACTGTTCTTTTATTTGTTTTCGCTGTTCTTCTATTCTCTGAGTCAATCCAAATGGAGTTCTAATTCTCATCCTCGGCCAGTTCAGCACCATTCCCACAGGGGCTTTCATAATCATATCCTCCCATGTCCATCCATCAAGCATCAGCAGTGCTGCTTTTCCGGAAATCAGACCGCCGGACGGCAGAGAAACGACAAGGGCTATACCATTTGCGCGAGTTACTGGAAAACGCTCAGATTCGGGATTTATCGCCACTTCTACGCGCACATTCGGGTTAACATTACCGGTCTCGGCAAAATCCCGAGTAGCAGAAACTGAATTAATTTCCGTCAGCCCCAGTTGTGACTTTGCCTCAATTAGACCGGGATAAACATGTTTTCCCGTTATATCTATCTTGACTGCATCAGAAGGTATGCGTATATTGAGACCGATATCGGTGATTTTCCCCTTATCAAAAAGAATCATACCTTTTTCAATAACTGGACTGTTAACTGGATGGATGGTTCCACCAATTAGAGCAATGGGATATTTTTGCGGCGGTGCCGGGATTTGGTCGGATGCTTTAATAATCATTGACCAAAAAGCACAAAATGCTATTAAAAATCCCAATTTGTATATCTTTTTAATAATCATTTAAAATTCCCTCCGAATTTTATTCTTAAATATCAGAATGAATGAAGAATCCCTGAGATTTTTTATAAATATTACTTTTCTATATTCCGGATCCTTCAACAATGAAAACATTTCATTTTTTATATTTATGATTATAGTCCTTTATTACTTTTCGCGCAGGATTTTTTGAACCAGAACTGCACGTTCTCTTGCCATCTTCTCACGGAGCTCTTTGTCTTCCTCTATATCAAAATATTTTCGTCCATCAATCCACGTTTGCTCACAGATACTGTAAGTTGAAAGGGGTGAACCACTCCAGATAACAAAATCCGCATCTTTGCCAACTTCCAGACTACCAACGCGATTATCAATGCACAGTTGTTTAGCAGGATTCAATGTAACAAATTTCAGGGCTTCTTCCGGCGATACATTTCCATATTTCACAGCTTTTGCTGCCTCTAAATTCATACGTCTTGCCAGTTCTGAGTTATCAGAATTGAAACTCACCAAAAGACCCTGGTCATACATAAGAGCACCGTTGTAAGGAATAGCGTCCCATACTTCATATTTGTATGCCCACCAGTCGGTGAATGTGGTAGGCATCGAACCATGTTTTTTCAACACTTCTGCAACTTTATAACCTTCAAGAATGTGGATAAGGACATCAACTTTGAAGCCTATTTCTTCTGCAAGTCGAATCGTGGATAGAATCTCGTCTTGTCGATAGGAGTGGCAATGGACTTGTATCTTCCCATCAAGTACATCCAGCAAGGGTTCAAGCCGTAAATCTTTACGTGGAGGGATAAGGTTTTTGTTTTTCATTTTTTGCGTATTATACTCCTCCCATTCTCTGCGGTAATCTTTCGCTGATAGAAAGGTATCACGGATGAGTTGTTCAACGCCCATTCGCGTCCGTGGATAACGAGGAGTAAATTGTCCTACCCTACTGGATTGTTTGACATTTTCACCAAGTGCGAATTTGATTCCTGGCTTTGCACCATCGAACTTCATCTCTTCAGGAAGCGCACCCCATCGCAATTTAATAGGGGAAGTCTGTCCACCTATGGGATTCGCCGAGCCATGAATCAGATATGACATAGTTAAACCGCCAGCAAGTTGACGATAGATGTTTATATCGTCACTATTTATGACATCACCAATATGTGTTTCAGAAGTAATGGCATGTGTCCCTTCATTTACACCACCACTGATAGCAATGTGTGAGTGAGCATCGATAAGACCGGGAGTAATATGCTTACCTTCCGCATCGATTACAAGTGCGCCTTCAGGTACGTATATATTTTTACCGACTGCTACTATTTTACCTTTTTTCACCATCAAATCTGCGTTTCCGAGGATACCGTCCGGTCCACACGTCCAGATAGTGGCGTTTTTTATTAAGAGGACTTCCGGTAGTACTGGCGGTTCGGTTCTGCCAAAAGCACCTTCCGGGTAAACTACAGGGAATTCCGTCATTTGAACGGATTCTAACTTTTTAGGTTCCTGTTTTTCTTTCCAGGGTTCTTTTAATTCGGCTTGCCAGGTTAATATGCTCCCATCACCTAAAGTACCGCTGCCAGATATCCTTGTTTCTTCAACTATACCACTCATTCTTGCCATTCCAGCGAAACCTATGGAATCACCCGGAAAAACAAAAGAGAGCAACCTTCTGTCCAGAATTACTTTAGTGACCTTTATTTTCTTTTTGTTGATACTCAGATTTGCCTGAGGCTTTGCTGGCTCACCCGATATAACAATGGAACCGCCAATAGCCTTCCCTTTTGCATCAATCTGGAGAGTCCATGTACCTCGCACATCCACTTCTGGCTGGGGAGTAATTTCATAACGTTTGCCAGCTACCCATGTCTCGAGAATTTTAGTTTTGTCAGCAAACAGGTCGCCATCAGAGATAATAAGATTTGCTATCTTCCCTGCTTCCAAAGTGCCGAGAAATTGTGACATCTTCAACCATTCAGCAGGTATAGTGGTCAACGATGCTAATGCTTTATCAGGAGACAATCCACGCTTGACAGCAGTCCGCAACTTTGAAAGAAAATCATCTATTTTCTGCAATCTTGAAGTTGTCAATGCGAAATCGATATTGGCTTTTGCCAAACGCGATGGATTTTCCGGGGCAAAATCCCAATGCCGAAGGCCTCTAAAACTAATATCAAGTTCGCTTTCAGTCGTTGAAACATCAGGTGCTTCCGGGAAATTGAGAGGTACAATCAATTTAATGCCCGTGTTTTTTATCGCCTGCAGACGCCGATATTCATAACCAGTGCACCTCACCCATATCTCCAGACCAAACTCCCTGGAAATTTTATCTGAACGCAGTATATCAAGTTCATTTGATAATTCCATCACTACTGGTTTACGACCCACCGCATAAGGATATAGATCAGCAAGAGAAAGATTGATTTCTGGTGCGGTCTGTCCAGGAGGCGCTTTTTTATATGCAGTCCATGCCTGGTCATACCAGAGAGCATCAAGAAATGTCTGGCGAATAAGTGCTATACCACCCATAAGCGAACCCGGATAGCCAGCAACTCCACGACCCGTAATGCTCCGTCCTCTACTGAACGACATAGCCTGTGCCACATCATCCGAAAATATCGCCCTGTTGGGAGAAGTATCAGTAAGAAAAGTGAGAGCACCAATACCACGGAAAATACCATCGGGTGGAAAAGTCAAAACCATGGTAATACCGTTTTTACGGAAACTCTGGGCAGTCTTCTCATCCGGGCGAAAAAGTTTCGAAGCACGCTGTTCTGGACGCACCGCTGCATTCCAGTGCAGACCCCCTTTTGCCTCTTCGCCAGCAGTAACCTCCCGCTGTTCAATTTGGGGAATGCCGTAATTCGTAAAAAGGTCAATAAAACCAGGATATATGGTTTTTCCATTTACATCACAGATAACTGCATCTGGTGGTATAACAACATTGGTTCCAACTGATTCAATGCGGTCATCACGGATAACCATGGTTCCATTCTGAAGAGTCCTGCCTGGGGCAATAATTATGCGGGCGTTTTTGAATGCCACCACATTTGGTGTATTTTCATGAAGACCAATCACAGGGGCTATTTGTCCCAAACAAAATCCTGCTGCGAGCAGCAGAAAAAGCAGTATCACACTGCAATTAAATAACCGTTTTTGAAATAAAATTTTCATAACACCTTCCTTAAAAAAGTTAAAATGGAACTAACTTTGAAAGAAATTTATAAATTATTATGCTCAATGCACTAGTGAAGTGATTTCTTAATCCTTTAACTAATAATTCTTCTATATTAGTATAAAATAGAATATTTAATGTCAAATGTCAAAATCCAAATGTCAAATCAAGCTCAAAATCCAAATATCAAAATAACTATAAA
>JAUWXV010000299.1 GCA_030616165.1 bacterium
TTTTCCAGTGGCGCTTCGGGTTTCTGGATAGAAAATGGAGAGATTGCCTTTCCGGTGGATGGTGTTACCCTCGGTGGAAATGCTCTTGATATATTTAAAAATATTGAAGTTGTGGCTAATGATCTTGACATAAGAGATTGGGTAAACAGTCCTTCTTTTAAAGTAGCGGAAGTCACAATTGGAGGGAAAAGATAAAAGAACCATAAAATTTAGATTACTTGGAGTTAATTACTATATAACAGACAAGAATATATATTATACAATAACTATGATATTATATAACCTGAATAATTCATAAACTTCTAGGCATATTATTGATATTATTAATGTTACTATAGAAGTACCTTTGAAACAATGCTGAGTGTCGCTGCTATTGTCATCCTGAACTTGTTTCAGGATCTAATATGAAATCTGAATATAGATTCTGAAACAATACTGAATCAAGTTCAGCACAGGATTCGGAATGACAGTCAGTGTTTCAGAATGACAAAAACAGAATTTGTGAATAATCCAGGTTAGATATTAGGATTTAGGATTTATTATTTTGTGTGTAAATTTTTCTATTTTTTTTTGTGGTAAAATTGAATAGAACAACAAATAATATAGGAGCGGAAAAATGAAAAAAAGGTCATTTTTTGCTGTTCTTTCAGTATTAATTATTTTAATGATATTATTGAATATTATAAGTTTTTCTGATGAACAAAATGTAAGGGAGCAATGGACTCGTTTGTCAACCTCAAGAATAAAAATTGGTCCTGGAAGTGCAGAGATAGAGCCTGCCTCATCAGTTACAGCAGGGACGGTTCATACATGGACAATCCGATTTAAAGTAGGAGAAGGTGGACTTGGAATTAATGACGGGGTGTTATTCTGCATTCCCCACGGATTCAGTATGCCGCAGTATCTTAACCTTCCACTCAGTAAACAGGGGACAAGGGACCATCTGATAGGTGTTAGCGGAATGGCAGGCTTTACAACTGTCTCGTGTTCAAATCCATATACGAAAATTGATTTATTAATGAACTTTGAAAAAGATGCAACCAGGCTTGCCGAAGCCAAGAACCTTTATGCAATAATAAAAGAGAACTCTCTAAAAAAGGGGGATACTATTACACTTATATATGGGGATACCAGATATGGAAGTCCTGGCTCTGTCTCCCCGTTTTTCGCGCAGCAATTTGACTTTGCTATTATTGTTTTTAGAAAGATAAATTTAAACAAAATAGCAGAATTTATAAAATCTCCTGGGCGACAATCATTTATATCAGCAGCGGAGGATTATTATCGGATTGCTCATTCTCCTCATCTGGATGTTTTTGGCGGAAGAGCAGAAAAATTAATTGTTGTTTCTCCTTCAGTAGTTGAAGTTGGAAAACAATTTGATATAAATATCGCAGTAAGGGATAAGTATGGTAATATTTCGGTCAATTATGAAGGGGAAATTGAGATCTCTAAAATTTCGAATGCGATAATTCCGAAAAGTCTGATTATAACTTCTTCAGATAAAGGATGTAAAAAATTCAGGAAGTCTGCCACTTTTAATAAAACAGGCGTTTACAGGATAAATATAAAAGATTATGATAATCATTTAACGGTAGTGAGCAATCCTATTAGATGCGTTTCGTCAGGGAGCGCAAAAAATATATACTGGGGTGACATTCATGGGCATACACTTGAATCTGATGGGCTTGGTACAGTTGATGATTATTATAATTATGGTAGATATGCATCTTTCCTTGATTTTTGTGCAATATCCGACCATGCCCAAGGAGTATCAAAAATTATCAGAGAAACAGCAATAAGGCATAATCATCCGGGAGAGTTTATAACATTTAGTGCTTATGAAATTGGTTCATCGATATCATATTTTCGGGACCACAGCCCGGATTATGAAGATATATCCTATCGTGAAGGGGGCAGCACTGAGCCTCTTGAAAGATTTGGTAAAAAGAAGGTAATTTTGACTCCCCACATGCATGGGGGAAAATGGAAGGGATTTGACAGCGATATAGTAAGATTAGCAGAGATATATTCTGTATGGGGAAATGCTGAATATAAAGGAGCAAAGGAGAAAAAGTATATTTTTGAAAGAGACCCGTCACGCTCCATCCAGGAAGCACTGAAGATGGGAATGAAAGTTGGGATAATAGCCAGCGGAGATGACCATGCAGGACATCCGGGATATGGAAACTGGCTCAGGCGACCGCGTTCCAACCATGGAGGATTAACCGCAGTCATTGCTTCTGAATTAACAAAAAATGAAATTTTTGATGCTATGTGGGATCGCAATGTATATGCCACTACTGGAGAAAGAATTATTCTCGATTTCAATTTAAATAACCACATTATGGGAGAAGAAGTTTACCTTGATAGTCCGAATGAAAATAGGATTTTAAAGGTTTCCGTTGAGGCAACTGCTCCAATTAGAAATATTACAGTGGTGAAAAATAATAAAGACTGGTATACAGTAAAAGGTAAGGGAGTTTCAGAAGAATTTGAAATTATCGATAATGAACCAATCAAAAATATTGATTATTATTACATAAGAGTCATCCAGGAGGATGAGAATCTTGCCTGGTCAAGCCCGATTTGGGTTAGTGTAAAATAGAAGTGATTTATTTTCCTATATTTTGCTGAATTTTTAAATTCTCTACTTTTTTAAAATTTGATATACATTAAAATAATAAAACCACACGGGAAACTGGTGTGGTTTTATCGAAAATATTATTAAATTGTGAATAAGACTTTACTTTTTCGGAATAAGATGCGCTATTTTTTTGGACCTTTCGTCAAAGTTAAATTCATAAACCTCATGTCCTTTATTGTTATGACATTTTAAACATTCTTTTTCTGTTGAGATAATTCCACCATTAGCAAGGAATTTTTCTTTATCTTTCATAATGGAAAGGCTCTTATAAACTGACCCTGGACCATGACACGCCTCGCAGGTAACTCCTTCTTCTATTTTAAAAGTCTTATCGAAGTTTGATTCATCAAGTCCATATCCTGTAGAATGACACTGTAAACATTTTTCGCTTTTTTGAGGCTCTCCTTCATCACCCAAACTTTTTAATATTTTTTTTGCATACGGTGTAGCAAGTGTAACAAATGATTTAGAATGTGTGGTTTCCTCCCATATTTCAAGTTGTGAACCCTTTTTTTCTCCTCTGTGACATAGTTTTGCGCATTTTTCCACGCCTATATACTTATACTTTGCCTGTGAATAGTTCTGGTTTGTGAGATATAGAATCAAACAGACAACAAGCAGAAAAGAGACCACTAATGATTTGAGTATTCTTTTTCCCATTTCAATACCTCTTTTTTATTATTTTACAGATTTCAGGTTCTCATCGAGAGTCATATATTTTTCAAGAATATTATAAAAACCACAGTTCTTGCAATCAATACCACAGATATTTTTTGTATCGGGGATGTTTTCAAATAATAGAAAACATTTAAGACATTTTGTTTTATAAATTATACAAGGTTCACATTTTCTATTTTCATCTTTTATTTTAAGAAAATATTCCCAGCAGTAAGAGATGTCATTTTCTGATGTTTCTTGAGAATCTGTTTTCTCTTTTTTCCAGAATTTTAGGAAATAATTACATTCCTGACATTCAACCTTAGATAATTTTTTAACCGCGTTAAATTTTTTTATGAATGCATAGCATTTCAGGGATTTTGTTTCGAAAATTATGCAGTCTTTACATACAGAATTTTCGGGAAAAATTCTTGAATTATATTCCCAGCAGTATTCAATGAGGTTACATTTTTCTGCTTGAAAAAATATGTCAAAAGTTATATTATAATTTCT
>JAUWXV010000198.1 GCA_030616165.1 bacterium
TGGAATATATCGCTTTAATATATGCCAATGTTTATGTTCAAAGACAGAATCCATATGTAGAGGCAGGGTTTGTGGCTATATTTTATGATAAAATGATTAAGGGTGAAAGGGCAGTGATATTTGGAGATGGAAAACAAACAAGGGATTTTATATTTGTTGAGGATGTTGTAAGGGCAAATATGATAGCCTTAGAAAGGCGGATTGTAGGATGTTATAATATTTCTGCTGGTATAGAAACAGATATTAATAAAATTTATAAGGAAATTTCGAACTTGACAGGATATAAATACCAACCTCAATATGATTCTCCCAAGAAAGGAGAACTAAGGAAGTCTGTTCTAAGTTACACAAAAGCAGAAAAGGAACTTGGATGGAGACCAGATATTAATCTTATGGGTGGTCTTGAAAAAACTATTGAGTATTTTATGAAATTAAATACTACTTAAAATATTAAGTGAGGAAGATTTCAATCAGTACAAAACATTTTGTGGAGGCATAGATGCAGGAATATATAAAAGGAATTCTTAAAGAGATTGGAGAAGACCCTCAAAGAGAAGGTCTTATGAAAACCCCTATGCGAGTCGAAAAGTCTTTAAAATTCTTGACTAGTGGCTATAAAAAGGACATAACTGAGATATTAAATGGAGCGCTGTTCGAAGAAAAGTATGATGAGATGATAATTTCCAAAGATGTAGATATATTCAGCCTTTGTGAACATCATCTCCTTCCGTTTTTTGGGAAGTGTCACATTGCTTACATTCCCGATGGAAAGATTATTGGTCTAAGTAAGATTCCAAGAATAGTCGAGGTTTTCAGCAGGAGACTGCAGGTTCAGGAGAGACTGACAACACAAATCGCTAATTCCCTCTATGAAATTTTAAAACCTCAAGGAGTTGGAGTGGTAATAGAAGCAAGACACCTTTGTATGATTATGAGAGGTGTGGAAAAACTAAATGCCGTGATAACAACGAGTTCTCTTCTTGGATGTTTTAAAGATGATGTAAATACCAGGTCAGAGTTTATGAATCTGATAAAAGAAAAAAGTTAATGTTATCAAAAATATTTTCCTTAATAAATAATATTTTTATATCCCATAGTAAAGCAATTTAACCATCCCGTTTATTCGAGATGAATTAGATATATAGGATAGTGGGACAGACATTCCTGTCTGTCCAAAATTCTTTGCCTGCTTTTTTTAAAAAGAATATAATAATACAAATGCAAAAAGAATATTTTACTTCCAGATGGGGCTTGATATATGCAGCATTAGGAATGGCTATAGGGACTGGTAATGTTTGGAGGTTTCCAAGAATTGCTGCCAAAAATGGAGGCGGAGCTTTTATTATTGCATGGATAGTTTCTCTTTTTTTATGGTCTATTCCCATTCTTATCATAGAATTCGGTATAGGTAAAAAAACCAGAAAAGGAGTAATCGGTGCATTTGGAAAAATTATCGGAAAAAGATATGTCTGGATGGGTTCATTTGTTGTCTTCTGCACTATGGCAATTATGTATTATTATTCTGTTGTGATGGGATGGTGTCTGAAATATTTCATCGCATCTTTTTCAAATACAGTTTTAGCAAGTAATACTTCTGAATACTGGAATAACTTTACTTCCGGTTTTCAGCCTGTTCTTTTCCATTTTATATCTATAATTATTGTATCAATTATTGTCTATTTGGGAGTTATTAGAGGGATTGAAAGGGTTAACAGAATATTAGTTCCCACTCTTTTCATTCTTCTTTTTGTGTTAGCAGTGCGTGCTATTTTTTTACCCGGTGCGGAAAAGGGATTAAATTTTCTTTTCAATCCTGAGTGGGGGAAATTATTTCATCATCAGATATGGCTTGAGGCTTTAACACAAAGTGCGTGGTCTAATGGTGCGGGGTGGGGATTGTTATTAACGTATTCTATCTATATCAGAAAGAAAGAGGATATAGTTTTGAATTCTTTTTTAACAGGATTTGGTAATAATTCTGCTTCACTTATATCTGCTATCGCTGTATTATGCACTATTTTTGCAGTCCTGCCTGAGTATGAAGCCCTGAAGGCGGTAAGTTCTGACAATACTGGTTTGACATTTATCTGGATTCCAATGCTTTTTGAAAATATTCCGGGAGGAATTCTTTTTATGGCGATTTTTTTTCTTGGACTTACTTTAGCCGCTCTCTCTTCTTTGATTGCAATGGTGGAACTTGCAGTGAGAATTTTTATTGATTTCGGGCTTGAAAGACGTAAAGCCATTTTTATTGTAGCTTTTTTAGCATTTTTTTTGGGAATTCCTTCCGCAGTTAGTATGGGATTTTTTAATAACCAGGACTGGACTTGGGGTTTAGGGTTAATGATTAATGGTTTTTTTATGGTTTTCGCTGTTATTAAATACGGAACAGAAAATTTCAGAAATAATATTATTAATACCGAAGGCAACGATATTAACCTCGGTAAATGGTTTGATATAATAGTAAAATATGTTATTCCTGTGGAATTTTTTAGTCTAATCGGATGGTGGTTTTATCAATCAATTACTATATTAGATAAAAATGGCTGGTGGAATCCACTTCATATTTACAGCGTTGGAACATGTTTATTTCAATGGGGGTTTGTTATATTTGTCTTTATAATTCTTAATAGGCGGATTGCGGATAAGTCATTGTTAAAAACAAATATAGAAAAATAGCAAATTTACACAAATTTAAATATATTATAGAGAAATGGAGTTTGGAACCATACTGATGATTATTCTAATTCTTTCTGGTATATGGGGAGGATTTATTTTTTGCATTGTATTGGCTTGGAAAAAAGAAAAGATGAAATTGAAGAATAAATCATAAATTGTTTCTATTTAAAAAGGAATAAAAATCTTTATAAATCAGGCAATTATGCCGATTATATCAATAAGGAAAAACTAAATATATACTATTTTTATCAGAATAAATGAATAGTTACAAAATTATTTTTATATATATAATATTATTAATATTTTTTCTGAATAAGACAGTCTTATCGCAGGAAGAAAAAACTATAGATGAAATAATAGACAATTTAAAGATATCAGTAACAGAGAATCCGGCAGATACATCGTTGTATTTTTCCCTTGGTGATGCATACAGTAGAAAGGGTCTTCTTGAGGCTGCGTATGGAGAATATGAGAAGGTCTGGAGAATGAATCCAATAAATGTTAAGTCCTTGATAAAAATGGGTATAGTTTTACTGAGAAGGGAGATGTGGGATGAAGCGGAAGAAAAATTTAACGATGCTTTGCGTATAGGTTCTGCTGCTGGAGAAATTCAATTTGAAAGAGGATTGGAACATGAATTTAATCTCAGGTATGATAGTGCAATTAAGGAATATGATAAAGCAGTTGAAGAATATATTAACTTAATTGAAATGTATAAACATTTGGGAATTCTATCTGGACATAAGGGAAAACCTGAACAGGGGATTCAGTATTACCAGAAGGCCGTCGATATTAAGAAGTCCTTATCTGTATCATATCAACATCTTGGTGTAGTTTATAGAAAAAATGGAATTATCGATAAATCGATTGTCTCATTTCAGGAAGCTTGTGAGGTAAATCCTAATAATGAGACAATATATTATAATCTTGGCTTATCGTATTCATTGGTTGACACACTCCTTGAGGATGCGGTGGGTGCTTTTAAGAAGTCAATCGAGATAGATTCTACAAATGCCGATGCCCATTATCAACTTGGAATGGTTTATGGCAGACTGGGAAACCTTGCGAACCAGATTTGGGAACTGCAAAAAGCAGTAAAAATCAAGCCCTATTATGCTCAGGCTTGTATTGATTTGGGTATTGCTTATTATAATAATAAGCAGTATCTTTCTGCTTGGGATCAGGTTAGAGCAGCAGAAGAATTAGGTTACAAAGTTTGTGAAGATTTTATTAGGGTTCTTGCCAGAGTTTTACCTAAACCGAAGGATTAAAGTTTTTCTTCTATTTTAATCTGGGTGGATTTGTAATTTTTTAAAATTATTTTATATGCCTTAAAAAATAAATCCTTTCATTAATATGGTCAGACAAGAATGTCTGACCTACTATACTTATCGTTGTTTTATTATAAATATATGTATATTATAAAAATTTTAATAGACCCAAAAAGTTTAAACTATTAATTCATTTTTTAATCAATATTGATTAATTTGCTCCTTACTCTACTAATCCCATAATAATCAAAATCATAAAATAATATAATAATTGTAAGAATTTTAAAACAAATAAAAAGGGGAGGTTGAAATGGACAGGAAGTTTGTATTAAAGATTAGAGTTCATATTTTTACTTTGATATTTTTGGTATTATTTTCAGCGGTTTCAAATTCTCAAGATATGAGGATTATACCGGAGACTATAATGCCTAAAAAGATGGTCAATGATATAGTGAATGAGATATCTGGAACATTGGTTTATAATCATATAATTGAAATTGCTGGCTATAATCATAATCGAAAACAGGAAGAATATCAGGGACTTTATTTTGAGAGTGAGTATATTATAAAGAGGGCTGAGGAATATGGATTTTCGGATGTCCATGTTGAACATTTTCAACAGGGCAGAAATCAGTGGGATGCCGAAATAGGAGAATTGTGGTTAGTTACGCCCGAAGAGAAATTGTTAATTAGTTATCGGGATGTACCAGCCTGTCTGGCTCAGGGCAGTGAAACAGTTGATTTATCAGCAGATTTAGTATATGTTGGCTCAGGATTGGATTCTTCGGAATATTTAAATAATGAAGTTGAAGGGAAAATAGTTCTTGCATCCGGTTCGGCCGGGAGAGTTTATCGGCTCGCGAATGGTTTCGGTGCGGTTGGTGTTGTGGGATATGGTCAGTCAAGAGGTGTGGATTATCCGGATCAGATTGTATGGACAAGGATTAGAGTTCAACCGGGTGCATCAGCAAAGTTTGCATTTACTATTCCAACAAGACTTGGAAACGAACTTGCACAGATTTTGAATAGAGAGAAAAATGTGAAGGTTCGTGCAAATGTTAAAACCACGTATTATAAGTCAGATTCAGAGGTTCCGACTGCTTTGATACCTGGAAACGGGACTTCAGACCAGGAAGTTGTATTATGCGGACATCTCTTTGAAGGGATAGCAAAACAGGGAGCACTCGACAATATCAGCGGGTGTGCCGCAATTCTTGAAGCAGGAAGGGCTCTTATTAAGTTGATTGAACAGGGTAAAATCGAAAGACCAAAAAGATCAATCCGATTTTTGTGGATACCAGAAATGTCTGGCACAAGAGAATATCTTCGAAGATATCCAGAAGAGGTAAAGAAGATTATAGCTGCTATAAATCTTGATATGGTTGGAGAAGACGTCAAGAAAAATCACAATAGTCTTGTACTTTATCGTTCGGTAGATTCCAGAGGGAGTTTTTTGAATGATATATGTCAGGAATTATTTGAATATGTGGGAATTACAAACAGAGAGAGGGTTCATGATCGCGGCTGGACAAAGATGCTTAATCCCATTTTTGATCCCAATGGCTCCAGAGATCCATTTTATTATAATATTGAAAGATATTACGGTTCGAGTGACCACATTGTTTTTCTCGATAGAGAGTTTGGGATTCCAGCGGTAATGTTTAATAATTGGCCTGATATGTTCTATCATTCAAATGAGGATAGACCTGATAAAGCCGATCCTACCCAGTTAAAGAGGGCGGTATTTTTAGCTCTTGCTTCTGCTTATGTCATCGCCGATGCTGGAGCGGATAATACACAAAAAATATTGGCTCTAATTTTTGGGAAGGCTAATGTGAGGATTATGAAAGACCTTGAAAAAGGATTGAAGTATCTTCAAATGAGTTATCCTTATCAACTGAGAGAGAGGTATAAAGAGGTCAAAAATAATATTCATGCTGCTTATATTAGAGAGATTATAAACATAGAGTCTATAAAAGTATTGGCTGAAAGTGATGTTGTTGCAGAAGAGGAAATTTCAAATATAAAAAATATCCTTGTTAATTCAGAAAAGGAGACACAGTCAAAAGTGACCGAATTGTATAAAATGATGTGTGAAAGGTATGGACAAGATGCAGATGTGCCTCGCCTTACAGAAGACGAACCGTATGCCTCAAACATAACTCCAGTATCTAATGAAAAGGATTCAAAAAGTGGTTCTGGGGCTTCGGGAAGGGGAGGTTCACGGAGATTATCTCAGTTTTCAAGGTTGGAACTTATGAATTTTATCGATTCGGGATTATCTATACTTGATATACAAAACTCCATTTCATCTCAGTTCGGAATGGTGGAAATTAAAGATGTGATAGATTTCTATAAAAACCTTGAAGAAAGAGGTTTGATTGAACTTATCAGGAAATGAGTTTTGTTATCCTGATTAATACATAAAATTATTTATTTTAAAGACGATGTTATCGACACTGAGTCCGAGATTTAAGATATTTTCTAAATATGATTAATTTTACAAATTTGATAAATTTTTATCATTTTGTGATAATATTTTATCATTTTGAGAGAATATTTTATCATTTTGTGATAAAAAATGATTAAAAATTATCATTTTTATCATTTTGTTTATATTAATAAAAAATTAGCATTGTTCATTATTCTATGTATTACAAGGGTTTGCGAATTTATTAAAAAAATATTTTTTTTATTATCATCAAAAAAACAACAATTTTTTTTCTGAAAAATGTGTAAATTGTTAAAAAATAGAACAATAAAGATTATCACTATGATAAAATCCTATCATTTACATAAATATTGAGTTTAAGGCTGAACACCATCGCCAGCAGAGAGGACAACCCGAGGGTTGTCCCTACAATTAATCCCAATCAATATATTACAATTGTATTATATTTTCGTACTAAAGCTTTTTATTAACAATTCATTCTGAAGGTTAATTTTTTTAGTTCATCGAAATATAAACAAGTTTCTAATTGTTATTGATAATAATATCACATTATAAATATAACAATATATATTCGTAAA
>JAUWXV010000169.1 GCA_030616165.1 bacterium
ATTTCATTTTCCCTGTTAGACAAAACTCGATGTATAAATTCCCCAACAAGTTTCATTTCCTCTTCTTTAAATCCTCTTGTAGTTAATGCTGGTGTGCCTAATCTTATTCCGCTTGTTATCATTGGTTTTTGTTTATCGAATGGAACCATATTTTTATTGACAGTAATCCCTGCCTTTTCAAGAGCGTTTTCTGCTTCAGCACCAGTTATGTTTTTATTAGAAAGGTCCACCAGAAGAAGATGATTATCAGTTCCACCCGAGACAAGATTATAACCATATTCTATCAATGCCTCAGCAAGGGTTTTTGCATTTTTAATTATTTGTTCGCAATAAATTTTAAACTCTGGTTTTAGGTCTTCTCCGAATGCAACTGCTTTAGCAGCAATAATATGCATTAGCGGACCACCCTGGGTACATGGAAATACTATGCTATCTATAGCTTTTTTTAAAGGTTTCAATTTATTAGTCCAAGGGTCAACTATTTCCCTTTCTGCTGCTGCTTTACCAAGCAGTATCATTCCACCTCTTGGTCCGCGAAGTGTTTTGTGAGTTGTTGTTGTAACTATGTCACTGTGAGGAATTGGATCAGGATAAAGGTCAGTGGCAATAAGCCCTGCTACGTGCGCTACATCGCTGACAAGATATGCCCCAACAGATTTGGCAATTTCACCGAACCTTTTAAAATCGAGTTTTCTGGGATATGCACTAAATCCTGCAATTATTATGTTTGGTCTTATTGTTTCTGCAAGTTTTTGTATTTCATCGTAATCCACCAGCCCGTCATCCTTTCTTATCCCATAAAATTCAACATTAAAAAGCCTTCCGGAAAAATTAACAGGACTTCCATGAGTAAGGTGACCGCCATGGGATAAGTTCATACCTAATATTTTATTACCTGGTTTGATTAAAGAAAAGTAAGCAGCCATATTTGCTTGGGAACCAGAGTGCGGCTGAACATTTGAATGAGCACAATTAAAAAGTTTCTTTGCCCTTTCCCGTGCAAGCTCTTCAGCAATATCAACAAACTCACATCCTCCGTAATATCTTTTACCGGGATAACCTTCAGCGTATTTATTTGTCATAACAGAACCAGCAGCTTCAAGCACTGCTCTACTGACAAAATTCTCTGATGCAATCAATTCGAGTTTATTATTCTGCCTTTCTTTTTCTTTTATAATCGCGCCAAAAATTTCAGGGTCAGAATCTCTTAACAATCTGTTCATATTTTATAAACCTGTTAACTGGTGAATTTTTTTAACTCTTCTTTCATGTCTACCTCCAGTTTCAAATTCAGTATTAAGCCATGCGTCTATTATCTCAAAAGCAGTCTCAGGAGACATTTGTTCACCCAAAACAATAATGTTTACATTGTTATGGGCTTTTACTGTTCGGCTTAGTTCTGGAGTACTGCAAAAAGCCGCTCTTATTCCTTTCACCTTATTTGCAACTATGGACATTCCTACTCCATTGCTGCATATTAATATTCCAAGGTCTGTATCTCCCGTTGAAACCGATTTAGCCACCATATAACCGTAATCCGGGTAATCTGAAGATTCATTTGAATTAGCACCAACATCTTTATACTTTATATTTTTTCTGTCAAAATATTTTAATATTCCCTGTTTTAATTTATAACCCCTATGGTCACTTCCTATCGAAATTACCATTTCCTTCACTTTAAAATTGTGTTAAATATTACCTGTAAATCCACTGATATACTGGATTATTAGCTTTAGTTTGATCCGGATTCATAAACCTATCTTCTTTTGTAGGCAAAGAGTTTTTAATCGCACTCATCTTTCGACTTGCAATACCAGATACATCAATATAATTTGATGCCTTCCTATACTGTTCATTAGCAAGTTCATATATGAGTTTATCATCAAACCTTATCTTTGCAAAACCTCCTCTTTTTGAAATCATATCCTCTGCACAAAACTCATACGCCTCCCCTATTCTTATGTATGCCATACCATAATTCTCATCTATTCTAATCGCCCTTGTCGCATAACTTCTTGCAGTCTCATAATTCTTTAAAATGTTATACGACTCAGAAATATCACATAAGGCTTGTGGATCATCACTATTTATTTCAAGTTTTCTACTTAATACATTTATCCTATCTTTCCATCTCTGAAGGTTGGCATAAGCATCCGATTTTACATCCAAAGCAGAAATATTTTCAGGCTCCAACGCCAAAAGTTTATCTGCCATCGAAAGCACATTAGCATTGTCATTCTCCTGGTGATATTCTATCATAAGTGCCTCAATGTATTTCCTATCATTTGGATATTTCTCGTGCAGTTTTTTATATTCCTCTATAACAGAGCCACCACTCAACTTTATGAGATTTGTCTTTTGATCCTGAAGTTCTTTACTATCAGGTTCAAGCTCTATCAATTTATCATAAACATTAATCGCCTCCTGAATCTGGTTGTTCCAGATATAAAAGTTCTTTAATTTTGTCAAATAGTATTGTTTGTCCCCTCCAAGTTCCAGAATCTTTTCAGCCTCCACAATAGCCTTATCAAATTCTGATTTTGCTTCATATATCCACTCCAACCTCTCATGTATATAAACATCATCTGGTACCTTCTCAACACCCATTTCGTATACTATCTGAGCGCTGTCTGGCTCTTCTATCTCAATATAACTCTGACCAAGCTGGTTGTACATACCAGGATATCTCAATTCTTCATCATTCTTAATTGCACTCCAATAAAAAGGGATTGCATCCTTATAATTTTTATGAGAATAATATTCATAATATGCTAAATTAAAATCCAGGTCCACCTGACGCCTCCTAATAGAATCCTGTTCCGCCTTTGAAATAACATCACCCTCTTCAGCTTTTATTACCTCTTCAGTTGTTGAAACACAACTGAAATACATCATAATAATAAATAATATCAGTCCACAAAATATAATTGACCTGAATAAAAATATATAGTTTCTCTTTTTATTGGTCACTTTCATATATCCTCCTTTACAAATTTTTTTATTTGCAATTTACTTGTAAATCCACTGATATTCTGGATTATTAGCTTTAGTCTGATCTGGGTTCATAAATCTATCCTCTTTTGTAGGCAAAGAGTTTTTAATCGCACTCATCCTTCGGCTTGCAATACCTGATAAATCAGTATAATTTGATGCCTTCCTATACTGCTCATTAGCAAGTTCATATATAAGTTTATCATCAAACCTTATTTTTGAAAATCCTCCTCTCTTTAAAATCATATCCTCTGCACAAAACTCATACGCTTCCCCTATTCTTATGTATGCCATACCATAATTCCCATCTATTCTAATCGCCCTTGTCGCATAACTTCTTGCAGTCTCATATTCCTTTAAAATGTTATACGACTCAGCAATATCACATAAGGTTTCAGGATTATCCCTCTTTATATCAAGTCTCTGCCTTAATACATTTATCCTATCTTTCCATTTCTGAAGGTTGGCATAAGCATCCGACTTCATATCCAAGGCAGAAATATTTTCAGGCTCCAACACCAAAAGTTTGTCTGCCATTGAAATTATATTAACATTGTCATTCTCCTGGTGATACTCTACCATAAGTGCCTCAATGTATTTCCTATCATTTGGATATTTCTCGTGCATCTTTTTATATTCTTCTATAATAGAGCCACCACTCAGTTTTATGAGATTTGTCTTTTGGTCTTGCAGTTCTTTATTATCTGGGCTAAGTGCTATTAATTGGTCATAAACGTTAATCGCCTCCTGAATCTGGTTGTTTCTAATATAAAGGTCTTTTAATTTTGTCAAATAGTATTGTTTGTCCCCTCCAAGTTTCAGAGTCTTTTCAGTCTCCACAATAGCCTTTTCAAATTCTGATTTTGCTTCATATATCCATTCCAATCTTTCATGTATATAAACATCATCTGGTACCTTCTCAACACCCATTTCGTATACCATCTGAGCGCTGTCTGGCTCTTCCATCTCAATATAACTCTGACCAAGCTGTCGGTACAGACCGGGATATCTCAATTCTCTATCATTTTTTATTGCTTCCCAATAGTGTGGAATTGCATCTCTAAAATCTTTATGAGAATAATACTGGTAGGCAAAGTTAAAATCTATATCAACCTGATGCATTCTTTGCACCCTTGCAGCGGAATCTTGTGCCGCTTTAACCGCTGCAGTATCTTGTTCAACTTTTATTACCTCCTCAGTTGTTGAACCACAACTGAAATATACCATTGAAATATATACTATCCCTATACTAATAATAACCAAACTGTATAAAAAAGATTTTTCTTTTTGTCTGATGTTCAATTTCCCTCCATTTAACAGCAGGTCATCAACAAAATATAAACCATATTCAATAAAATTAAATTATTCATTTCTCATCTCTTGAAAACCATTTCTCATTAGAACTGAATCCTAAACTTAATCTTACAATCCTTTCAGAAGCAAGGTCTTTATTCCCTGAACCTCGTGTACCAAATTCGATTGAAATATCTATGCGGGCGTTATTATTGTAGAAGGGCAAACCAAATCCACTGGCAATAAAATATTCTTTTATAGAAGAATTGTCTATATTTCTAATATATGGAGAATTAATGAAAAATCCAAATCTATAACTCATCCTTTTGATATAATTGTCAAATATATTATTAGAAGGAGTGATTTCCCCTCCAAAACAAATCTTATAAGCATCTTGAACAAAATCGGCATTTGAACCATTATATTTCAATTGACTTCCCTTGAATATGAATAAGTCAGCGCCTAAAATAGTTTTTAGATTTAATTGGTAAACCCATCCCAGACCGAAGGAATAAGGAAGATCTATATTTATTTTTGGAGAATCACCTGATGAACCATATATATGTAAATATTCGATTCTTCCATTCAATTTAGAACCAGTGGAAAAAAATCCACCGAACCTTGCATTCTCATTAATATTAAATAAAAAACCTGAAGTAAAATAATTTCCATAAAGGATTTTATCTATACTATCTTTTGTATCAGTATAATCCTTGTCATCGAAATCTATTATTGTTTTTTCTTCCAATCTTCCGAAAAGTCTGTTAACAGAAAAACCTACAGTAAGTCTTTTTAAAAGTCTCAATCCTATACCACCTCTAACAGATGATAATCCACCATTTCCAACTAAATCAATGGAATAATCAACATTGTCTGCCCTTGAGTAAAATTCATATTCATAATCGCTAAAAGGGAAAAGGCCAGCAGATATAATAAAACCATTCCTTATTTTTATAGAAACAGAAGCACCATTGAATCGTGATAAACTAGAAGAAAGACTATTATCTTTCTGTAAAATTCTAACACCTTCAAAAACAAAACCAGTATTAAATGATGTATCTTTTATCTCAGCAGAAATTGCAGGGTTCATTCTGTTATATGAAAGGTCATCATTAGTTGCCAGTCCTATATGTCCCATCCCAGCCGAGCGTGTATTAATAAAGTATCGAATCTCTCCTAATTTCACAGTAGAAAATATTGATTGAGAATATAGTGATATAAATCTTATAAGCAAAAAGACAAAGCAAAATAATATAATTTTAAAAATTATTTTCATATTTAATCTTTTCCTGCGCCAAAGTTTGAAATCCATTATTTAATAAAGCAAACCTCTAAAAAAACCTGGAAAACCTATTTTAAAATTGTTGTTCAGTCTTGATAGCAGAATATTTTATAAGTAACTTAGTTGGTTCAATTTGACTCAGTGTATCTAAATTAAATACATATTTCCCTGCATAAGCGCCTTCATTATATGATTTAGATTTAATAATTAATCCATTATTTTGTTTTATATTTGAGACCCACTGCTGAAAAATACCGGTTATATTTATCTGTACAGTATTATCATCTATGAAATTTGAAGCTTGCTGGTTTTCAAACGAATCCCAATCAAACCCTATTTCATCAGGTTTCCAGGAAGAAGTTTCAACTCTATACGCATAAAGCCTGTCTTCGTAGTCCCCTTGAATGAAGGAATCTTCTGTTTTAAGCACCAATTCTAAAAGAGCCATATTTATAGTAGAATTTTCCGGGATATTGATGCTGTCAAATTTTATTATTGAACGATAAATGCTTAAATCGTCGATCGTCAATTCCCCTGGATTAGGTTCAACTTTACTTTTAACCAGATGGGTGTCCATTTCTGGATATATATATACTGTATCTTCAGTAGTTCCTATATTGCCTCTTATTAGCATGTATGGGAATCCTGAAACTTCTTTTGAAAAATACTTTTTTATAAAATCAGCATTCTTGAAACCTATCATCATTCCATAATTAGATGTAGTGTCATTATACCATTTTTGCACTAAGTCAGGAGGAACAAGAATAGAATCAGGTTTATCCGATGTAGAATATACAGAAAATGAAACAACTTCATTTGAATTATAACTGATTTCCGGGATTTCATATTCATTCCAATCGGATGTAATTTCATAAATCAAACCTTCAAATTCACTTGAAATTTCACCTATACTCGAATGAGGAGTTAATACCATTTGAGCAGATTTAATTGAATTAAAATCTCCTCTTGTCCTAAATTTAATTAAAATATTTGAACTATATTCATTAAATTCACCCAGTAATAACACATCCTTACTACCAAAATATTTTTCAATCCTAATATTTTCAGATTTTGTAGGATATAAAGTCCTGGAAAATACCCAATCACCCGCTCCTATAAAAGGAAATTCATCCCCTATAATATTTTTATTGTCTGAACAATATATAATAAAAGGAATAAATAAAATTAATTTTAATATATTATTTTTCATTTTAAGTTTTAAAAATAATTATAATTTTACTTTAAATCAACTAAATTTTATTAAATTTTATAAATCTCTTTACAGATTATTTTAGATGCTTCTAACAAATTATCAGCAACAAAATTTGGTTTTTTGTAATTATTTTCATTTATTTTTTTTATTGAATCTTTCCCAAATCCAGTCATAACAAGTATAGATTTAGCTCCAGAATTATAACCAGTTTCAATATCCGATATCTTATCTCCTATAATAAAAGAATTACCAAGTTCTATATTAAACCTTTTTGAAGCTTTTAGAAGCATCCCTATTTTCGGCTTTCTGCAAACGCAATTTACTCTATATCCTTCAATAATTCCTTCTAAATGATGTGGACAGTAATATATAGCATCAATATGTGCACCACCTTTCTTTAATAAATCTTTCATTTTTTTATGGACAGAATTTACAGTTTCCTCAGTGTATAATCCTTTTGCAATACCTCCTTGATTTGTTACAATAATGACTTTTACTCCTAATTTATTAAAATTTTTTATTGCTTCTGACGAAAACTCGTATATTGAAAATTTCTCAATATTATCAATATAACCAACTTCTTCGGAGATTGTACCATCCCTATCAAGAAATATACCAATTCCTTCTTTATTGACTGTCAAATTCAACTCCTCCTAACTGGTTCGCTTTTTATATATTATATTATTTAGATAAAAGTTTCAAAATAAAAAAAAGTCAGGTAAATAATTAACCTGACAGGATTGTTTATTACAAAAATCCCAAAATTTAAACTATTTCTGATTTCTCAAAGCAGAAGAATACATTTTTAAAAATTTTTTTGCAGTATTTTTCCATAAAAATTCTTCTTTCATACCGTTTTTCTGAATTATTCTCCATGTATTTTCTCTATTAAAGAGTTTAATAACATTTTTAAATTGCCTTAAAATTTCAGTCGAAGAATATTCTTTAATTAACAGACCATTACCAGAGTTATTCTGTGAACTAAATTCAACTATAATATCGGAAAACTCTCCCACATTTCTGACAATTGGAACAGTCCCGTACTTTAAACAGTTAAGAGGATTTATTTCATTCGGGTAATATAAGAAAGGCAGTAAAATTACATCACAGCCACCAATAATAATGTGCATTAATTTTTCATTATCAGAAGAATAGAAACTAAAATTTTCAGGATAAAGGTTTTTATATTTTGTTAACTTTGACAATAATTTTTTTTCAATTTTCCCTGCAATAACAATTTGAAGTTTCAAGGCACTTAATTCTTTAGCAATATTTTCAATAACCTCAAAAATTCCCGAATT
>JAUWXV010000158.1 GCA_030616165.1 bacterium
GTTATACAAAATGGTTATTAGTTATTTCTTGGATATGCAAAAACTAAAAATAATAAATTATAAGGATACATTTATTACTTTTTAAAATACACTGAAATGATGTCTTAACACGAATAAAAAAGAGGAATATCATGCCAGATATTAGTTACATATGCATGTCAGATATGCATTTAGGAGAGGAAGATAGTTTATTTATTAATCTGAAAACTGCAAGCTTTGACACTGATCTCACTATACCCAGTCCTACAACGACTGCTTTTGTTGATTGTCTTCGTGATATAATAGAAAAGAATGAAAAACCAATAAAGCCTGTGTTAATTTTATGTGGTTATATACTTGAGCTTGCTCTTGCAACGACTGATAAAGCAATTATGGCATTTGAACGTTTTTTTGAACTTATTATGCCAAAGGGAAAAGAACTATTTAATCGCATTATATATGTTCCAGGTAACCATGACCACCACTTGTGGGAAATTGCAAGGGAAACGCAATATATAAACTATTTAAAAAGCAAGAAAATAAAAGAAGAACTTAATAAACCATGGCATGCGACTAATCTATTCGTAGAAAAAGACCCAAGGTTACCCAATGAAGTCCTGCTAACAAGTGTTGTGCAGCGCCACACTTATCTAAAATCATTTGAAATAAAAACTGCTTATCCAAATTTTGGTGTTATTAATAAAGATTTCAGTAAAGCTATTGTTTTTAATCATGGTCATTTCACAGAACCTCTGTATCAACTAATGACTAATGTGATGAATCTTATCTTTCCAGATAGAGAAAAACCCAAAACAGTTTGGGATATTGAAACAGAGAATTATGCATGGATAGATTTTTTTTGGTCAACCTTGGGTAGGTCAGGGAAGGTGGGCGAAAATATTGAAGTGATTTATGAAAATCTTGGAGACAAAAAGCAATTAAAAAAACTTTTACGCTCACTTGCAAAAGGTCTTGCTAAAGAATATGATTTACCTGGGTGGGGAGATTGGATGGAAGAAAAAATAGCAGCATTTGCTTTTAAGAAAGCAGCAGATATATTTGGCAAAAGAGAAAGATCTATTGTTGAAGACCCTTTGAGTAAATCAACTGAAAAAGGTTTATGGACTTATGTCACTGGACCACTCTATAACCAAATAATGCTTGAGCGTAAAGAAAAGATGCCTGCAGATATGACAATCGTTTTTGGTCACACACACAAGCCATTTCAACAGGATATGAACTTTAAGGACTATCCTAAATGGGTGAACGTATACAATACAGGTGGATGGGTGGTTGAATCTGTTGAGTCGGTATCAATACACGGAGGAGCTGTTGTTTTAGTAGATGAGAATCTTGATGCTGCAACTCTGAGAATGTATAATGAAACAGAAAAACCAGAAGACTATCAAGTCTATATTGAAGAAGCAGTACGTGCTGGACAAGAAAAAAATCCCTTTTACAAAAGACTGAATAGTTTAATTAAACCAACAAAAAAGCCTTGGAAAACATTTTCAGAAATTGTTGCCCGTGCTGTATATGTGAGATCTCAGAATATACGTGCAAAAATTAATGAAAAGCTGTAATCAAGGTTGGACTGTTTAATTTTTCCCGGGCCAATTTTCTATATTTGTGATAAAGCTTATTGGAATAACTATTGAAATAAGTAAGAATTAGAAAATTTGGATATTTCAATTATTCCTGATTTGTATACTCGGATAAGAAATAACTTAATTCAAAAAAACATTAAAACTATTGAGAACCTTTCAAAAAAAAATACCGCAATAAGCAGGCTGAAAGAATTGATAAAAATTGAACTTGCTGGAGATGAATATGTTAGGGCAGAAAGAGATAGTATTCTTGCAACTATTAATAATCATAACCGTGTAACTTTATACAATCATAGCCAAAGTATTGCTTTACCTGACCTGTTTTATTAAGATTAATAATGGTTATAAGAGAATGTTCAATTAATTTATAAATATTTTGTAATATTTCTTAAATTTTTATAAATTAATATGCTATATAAAGTAAAGATTTCTATTTTTATTAATTTTTAATGTTTTTTCATATGTATTTTTATAGAAAAAATCAATTAATAAAGTAAAATCAGAAGAAGGAAAAATTATGGATATGGCACCTGCATTTACAAAATCTTGTTACTATCTGCAAGAAGGTAATATTGCCATTCCATATATATGGTGAAATTACTATACAGTGCATTTTCAATGCAATGCTTTTTTCTCAAGACCAAAGCAGTTTTGAATTTCCAGTCTATTGGTAGGATGATGCAATTTATTCAAACTAAGCAGGAAGTGGCCTATTCGTATAATTTAGAACAGTCAGAAATAATATATTTTAATAGAAGTGAGGATAAATATGAACACAAAAAATTACCAAAAAACTTATGAATTTGAAATGACAGAAACCATGTGGGGATTTATGTCATTGGGGGCATCCTCGTTTAAGGAGGGTTATGAGGAGGGAAAAAGGAAGGGGAATAAACTGCAGTACGAGGTCACATTGCACGTAGAGAATTTTCGAGAATTTAAATCTCCTTCCGGAAGGAGAGCACCCATGACAGGCTGGGTATCCTGTAAGAATCTCTTCGGTGAGAAATTGCCAATCTATAATGGTGAATATGGTTTGTATTGGGTAGATCCAGAAACAGGTGGCAGAAGAATTTCTTATGATTTCTATTTCAAAGATAAAGGAGGAAATGAGTACCATTTTTTTGGTTATAAAGTAATTGTTCATGAACCCTGGAAGCTTGATATGTTGGAGGACCAGACGACTCTTTATGCAAAAATTGGAAAAATTGATGGTGGTGGTGAAAAAATTGTAGCACTGGGAATTATTCATTATCATGTTGAAGATTTCGCTGACATGGTCTTTTCTATTAGAACTCCCAAAAAAGACAATTTGTTAAATAGATTGCGGATGAGTAGAAAATTTTTCTCCTTTGTCTCCAAGGAAATTAGCGAATACTTTAAAGAAATCAATCCTATGTATCGTGCAGAGTATAACAATCTTGTGTGCAAAGGTATTGCTTCAATAGACAGCAAAGACATAGAGTTCTTCTTTTTTTCGGGAGTGCATGATAAGGGCTTCCCATGGGGAGATAACGTCGGTTTTTGGGACGTCGCTTTACTGATACGTGAAGATAATATTTGGAGGCGCTTTGCACTTACTGAGCGTGCTATCTCTAAACTTAAACTAAGGATAACTGAAGGAACATACACTTTCGAAGGCCATCTGTTTGAGATAACAGCCGGTAATCAGGTCTCTTTTAAAGATATGCATCGAGATCAACTGCCCGATCATCTGCGAAAAGTTAATGTAAAAATTGAATTACGCTTTAAACCAGATATTATTGAAAAAAGGAATATACCTTTCGAAAAGTGTTTTGATGAGGTTAAGAATTTAACTCGAGGATTTTGGGATAAAATAAAGTTGTTCAGAGATATGCGTAGGCTTGAAAAATGGCGAAAAGATTTTAATGGATTGGGATATACTACCAATATCTATCGACTAACAGAAATAGCAGGTAACTTCGTGGTGAATAATACCAACTATTCTATATATAAAAATAAAACCCTCGGTGAAGGAGAAATCGGTCAACTGGCAGGCTTGAGAAATCCTAAACTCTATTATAACTATTTCTGTGGTATAGAGCCAGAAGCAGGCCTGTTCAGAGTACATATTCGTTCTGGGATTTTACGGTCCCTATCAAAAGACCTTTTTAGCAACAAGGCTGAAGAACTTATGGGAAAGGTAATTGGGCAGTTTGTGAGGATGGATCTGCAGGTCAAAGACGAACAAAAAGAAGATATTAAATCAGAAGAGGCAGATTTCCTAATAGTACCACAGGAGGATTTACTTGAGATAAACAACGACCATTATCCCACTGCAACCTTCCAACGTCGCGTAGTGACACTTCCAAACTCTACTGGCAGAAGGATGCTGGCGTTGGAGGAGGATATGAGTATTATCAATTTAGAATCTGACCGAAGTTCTAAAATTACTTTCGTAGCAGCTATCAAAGACCCTGACCGCTTTAATGCTCTTGATAAGGTATTAGAAGAGACCGGCTTTTTTGACTTGCTGGATAAAACTCAACGAAGCTCAGGTAAGAATAAAGAGGATTTCTCAATTATTATAAAACCCAATCTCAGCTTTATGTATTCTCTTACAGATATTTCTACTTTCACTGACCCTAATTTAGTAGAGCATTTAGTAGACAGAATTTATGAGAGGGGATATAGGAATATTTCAGTTGCAGAAGCTCAAAGTACATACTGTATATTTTTTAACAATAGAGACGTACTAACATTGGCAAGATATATTGGCTTAAGTGGCAAAAATTATAAGATTATTGACCTTTCGGAAGATACGGTTGAACATGATTATGGCAGGACATTAGGTAAGCACGAAGTCCACCCTGAATGGAGAGATGCTGACTTCAGAATTTCTTTTGCCAAGAATAAAACCCATTCCTATGCTTTCTATACGTTAACTATAAAAAACATCTACGGTGCCCTGCCAAAGAAAAATAAATTTAAGGAATATCACTGTAATGAAAAATTAGGTATTTATATTCCGGCTATAGATTACATAGATGAGTTTCCCATACATTATGGCTTAATCGACGGATACATCAGTGCTGACGGCGCATTTGGGATATTTGCTGATGTCGAGCCAAATTTTACCAGCACAATCATCGGCGGAGGTAACCTTGTAGCCGTAGACTGGGTAGGAGCTTCAAAGATGGGGCTTGATCCCATGATAAGCACTTATATGGAATTGGCGGTTGAGAGGTTCGGCAAGCCCGAGATCAAGCTCATTGGAGATCATTCACTTTATACGGGTTGGCGTAATGTTCCGGAATTTGTATCTAAAGCAGCCTTCGAAATCATGGACAGAAATTACACCTTTGGTAATTTCCTTTATTCAGTTATGGCTACGATGGATCCTTTTTTTAGATTTAAACAAGATGAATTGTACCGGAGAGCTGCCAGGCTTTTTAGTGAACCATTACGTAAACTTCTCTTTGAATGGGTTCATGGAGATAGGGAAGAGCTTACTTGGGAACATCTGATAGGAATGTTTGACCGGGATCAGCTCGAGAATGCTGAAGAACTTATTAAGGTATTATTAGAATAATAATTTAACTTAATGAAGCCTGGAAACACAGTATAAAAACACGATAGTTTATGAGGTGTATGTCTTCAAAACATCTTGGACACTTCTCTCTAAAAATTAAGTATATTGTTGAATAATAATTCTAAATTTGTCTATTATTTAGGTCCAGGCTTATCTCTCATTATTCCTCTCAAACGATAAAGATTTTCAAGATGTTTATTCATAATTGCTTCACCAGCACCAACCTGTATTCTCCTTGGACTGTCATCAGCACCATACCCTCCATACGCTGCTGATTTAATATCACATACATATCCAGGATTATCTCCTCCGGAACTCAAAGTGTAACCAAAAAAGAATGGATGAGCAATTTCAGCATGTTCTTTCCAGTAAAACTGGTGCTGTACAAACGGTTCTCCTTGCATTGTTGCTATAGCGATATCATCATTTATCAGAACAGTTGTAAAGTGCATATTATAAGTAAGATTTTTATCAAACCTTCCTGTAAACTTCAATGAATCACACATTGCTTTCAATGTTGTCTGCTCATTTGTTTGTGGAGGTAAAGATTTTACTACCTTTATTACTTCATTTGCTAAAATAGTCCCCATTTTTTCTTTCTGTGTGTAATCGGTGGCTGGATCACCATTTGGACCTCTGCTCGGACTTCTGAACATAGGATTAATTTCACCTGCACCACCCTGAATAAACATACACATGGTATTATTTCCAAACTCTTCATCTACTTTTCTTGTGGCGGCACCGGGATAGTCTGCCGAAATTTCATAGTTAACAGCATTTACAACAGAATGACAGGCATACGTCATAAGAATAACTCGTGGATTACCATTTACATCCTCAATTTTTATCACCCCAACCTCTGGGTCCACAGGTCCATACGGTATCCTGTCCCAATCCATCCACAATGCCCGCCTATGTCCATCCTCTCTCATGGTAAGCCTGTTATACCCAAGCTGAGGAAAAGTTGCGGAACCGGCAGAAATTCTTGCCGGAAACATATTCTTGATTGCTTCATCTAATCCATCAACAATAGCTTTTTCCACTGAACGAGCATACGAATCAGAATCTCTAAGGTTAGGACCTGAGTGAGTATGAGAACTGCATACTAATAAATTGGGAATATTAAATCGTTCCTTAGCAATATCTAAAATATCTCTATCATTATAGAAAATCAAATCACCGCAAATAATAGCAACCCGATATCCATTAACATCAAGCACTAAAACTCGTATATAAAGCGGATCATTGATACCTTCTGATGGTTCTTTATCTCTCTTACCATACCCACCAACCAGTCTTATGCCAACTGGCGGTGTAATATCAACTTTTGCAGTGCCAACATATAATTCTCCTGTAGCACAAAAAGAATCAGTGTTTGGAATAAATCCAGACAACCCGAATAATATAATGAATACAAAAAAGAATTTTATTTTGTTCATTGTTCTATTCTCCTTTAATTTAAATGCCCACTTAATATTAATTTTGATAAAATAAAAGGCAAACTAATTTTTTACCATTAATAAAAAAACATATATAAAAACGCATTGAATGTATATAATTTCTTCTTTTTTATCAAGTGTTATTTAAAAATTTTGACGTTTTATTATGTTAATATCATTTTAATTAAGAAAGAAAAAAATTTAACAATCCAGCAAAATCTTCTTGAATACATATTTCTATTGAAAATATAATGAGTTTCTTGGACTTTTTAGAATAATATTTTAAAAAAAAATTGATTTCCCTTTTTTCAAAATTCTTCACTCATCATTTAGATATTTTTCGTTGTTTAATTGTTCAAAAAATGTAATTTTTTTAGTATATTGACAATTCTTAAAAAATAATTTGATTATTTTAAAAATCTTATCAAGGATGTAAGAAAAGATGAAATTACTGGAGATATGGAATGGAGATCGTAACAGGTTAATATTATATTTTGATTCCAAAAATACTATTATTCGCTTGCATCTTACAGAACAATGTGATATATTTTTACGATAAATTAGCAGAATCCTGAACATTCTCTTTTAGAAAATTAATATGGGGAATATCGGATTATTCTTCAGGGTGACATTAGAATATTTTTATCAATAATTTATTTTTTTACTGTTTATTTTCATAAATGATAATTAATTATATAAAATAGTTAATAAGTATGTTATAATCTATAAAGATTAATTTATTGGTCTTACTTGTATAAATGGAGGAGGGAAAAGGATGAGCGTAATCAGTAATGAAAACAGAATTAGCAGGCGTCGATTTATTTCACGGTCTTCTACAGCAATTGCTTACTTGGCTGTTGCATCCAGAGTATATCCCCAGCCCATGAAGAAGAAGCTTACAGCGGGAGAATTAAATAGTTATCTAAATTCACTGGGAACTGATTGGGTGGATCTGGGCAAAACCGTAGATACATTTAAGTCCGGCGGGCATGAAGTAGAGGTGAAAGGTATTGCGGTAGGATGGATGTCCTACACCGGTTCATTAAAAAGGGCATTGGAATTGGAATGTAACGTTTTCATTACTCATGAACCCACATACTATAACCATCGGGATAACGATGAGAAAATTTTCCGTTTTGAACAGGTTGCTAAAAAGCGGGAATTTATTGAAAATTCAAAAATCACTATTATCCGCTGTCATGACGTTTGGGACCAGTATCCCGATATTGGTATCCCTACAGCATGGGGAAAATTTCTGGGATTAGGCGAGCCGATAGACGGGAGCGGATATTTTTATGTCTATGACGGAAGAGGTCAAACAGCAGTTGAGATTGCCCGGAAAATTTCAACAAGGGTTAAAGACCTTGGTCAACCGGGAGTACAGTTTATCGGTCCCGATAAAAAATCGGTTCGAAGGATAGTGCTGGGTACAGGTGCGATTACGCCTATGTTCCGTTTTATCGAAAATCTGGATGCAGACCTTGCAATATGCACTGACGACGGATTTGTTTACTGGCGGGATGGTGCATTTGCAATCGATAATGATTTTCCGGTGGTCCTTGTCAATCACCCTGTTTCTGAAGATCACGGAATGAAACTCCTGGCAGGTCACTTATCGAAAGTATTCCCACAAGTACCTGTACATCATATTCCCCAAAAATGTATGTACAAAATAATTCGAGGATAAAAACTCAACGTTTCACCGGGTTAATAATATATTGTAATAATCAATGTACATCATTAAAACATTTTAAACACTTTGTACTGAAAATTAAGATATAGATTTTGACATTTCAAATGTTTTTTTATAAATTTTAATCCTTTCTTATTCCGGCAGACTATTTTAATATTTGATAAATGAAATTATAAGATATATTTTGTTTTAACTTTTATTTTTAGTATAATATAGCAATTTTCTCATATTTAATCAAAAATAATTAATTAGTTAAATATAATAAGGAGTATATCATGAAAAAGAAAATTTCTCGTCGAGATTTTATTAGTAAATCCGCATTGGGTATCGGATTTGTAAGCATTAATGAAAAAAATGTATCAAATCTTAGCGCATTGAAAAAAATGTCTGGCGAAATGTCCAAACGTAAATTAGGTCGCACTGGTAGAATGGTTTCATGCATTGGTTTTG
>JAUWXV010000112.1 GCA_030616165.1 bacterium
TATCTAAATAAACTCTAAATTCTAAATACTAAAATTCTGAACAAACTCTAAATTCTAAATACAAATTTTATAAATTTTTAACAGAACTCTAAGTATTCTTTTTCTATTATTTTTTTGTTGAGATTGCCATGTTTCGTCCCGATGCTTTGGTAGAGACGCAGTAATTTCAAACAAATTTGCCGGAGTTCTATTTTAGTTCACTTTATTAAGAATTTAGAATTAAAGAATCGTTTTTTGTTTTAGAAATCAATTCTAAGTCCAAATTGGACGTATCTCCGGTTCTGATAAGTAAGATATTTAATGTCTGGCATATCTATATAGGATTTATCCGTACCGGGACCTCCAATATCTCCAACCCTATCTTTTCCACCAGTATAGTCTCCCCCATATATCTCCTCATCATTGTATTGTGCCAGGTGCAATGATGTATAATACAGGTCCCTATCCATGTCGGAACTAAAACCGTCACTATCAATTCGTTTTATATCGAACAGATTTTTGATATCCGCAAAGATTTGAACGGAATATTTTCCAAATCTCAGTCTCTTGCTTATTCTCTGGTCAACATTATAGCTTGGCTTCCACTGCTGATTCCTGTATAATTCATCGGTTCCCTCAGGGTCCCAAGTAAAATAACTTCCTGCCCTCCAGGAACAAAGTGTTGACAGGTGAATATCACCAAGAATCTTTACTCCACCAATTACTGGTCCTGGTCCAAAATCTCTTGGAGACCTGATATTAATATTTGCTCGCGCACGTGGACGGGCAAGTGGTCTTGACTGTATTGGATTCGTCCATCCGAATATTCTCTGGTCTCTTGGGTCCTCAAAGTTTGTGTCTCTGCCGATTTCTCCGGATGTAGTTACCATATAGTTATAATTAAGCCATCCAGTAATCCATCGTCCAAAACGCTTGTCGATTCTCAACTCAAAACCTCTAATATCAGAATATTCACGGTTCTCGTATGTGTTGTAAGAAACCAGTCCGTCATAACTTTGATAAGATACAGAGCCTGTCTCGTCTCCGATATCCTTATAATAACCGGCAAGGTGAATCAGGAAGAGGTCCCGGACATTATACTCGACTCCCAGTTCATAAGAGATTGTTATCGGTATCTTTGCTTCTGGATTACCTATACCTCTAATTCCCCTGCTTGCACTACTCTGATCAATCTCGTACATAGTATATGAACGGGGCATAGAATAAAAATGCCCATAGTTAAAATAGAGTTTTGCCTCTTCAGAGATTGGATGAGATACTCCCAGACGCGGCTGGATTAAGAGATGACCTTTTACCTTTTTTCTTGGTGCTTCCGTGTAGAATGCTTCTTTTTTTGCAATAGTAAAATATCTATCATATTTTTCCAGGTCCCACCACTCACAATTTGGGTCGTTTACATCTAATCTCAGGCCAAAGTTTGCAATCATTCCCTCGAACTCGAGTTTGTCCTGAATATAGCCACCATAACGGATTGGGTATTGACGCCAAATTTCCTCTTTGGATGACCACGTAGATTCCCATCTTATAAATTCCTGATGATTAATCAAATCGTCATAGTTAAACATAAAACCTGCCTTTATCTGGTTATACCTATCGACCTGGCTTGTTATATCAAATTTAACATTGAATGTTCTTGTTCCTGACAGATTTCTACCTCCGGCACTGTGGGCGCCATAATAAAAACCGTCATCCATAAGCATTGGTCCACCTGCTATTATAGCCCCATAAGGTGCTTCATCCATAGGAGCGTTTCCAAAATACCTGACAACATTATCTTCTATCAGTTCTCCTGTTTCCGGGTGATACATTGCATCTCGGAGTCGCATATTATGCGATTCTGGAATTATATTTCCTTCCGAGTCTATATAATTTCCTTGCGAGTCTTTGGCGGTTTTGAACGACATCGGATAGTGCGGACTGAGGTGATTTTGGGTTTTAATATTAGATATTCTAATATTATAAAATGTTCTGGGGCTAAGAACATGGTCGAAAGATAATCCGACCATACTCTGAAAGATTTCAAATCCACCGTAGGATTCAGGATAATACATATTAACATGACCTGCCCTGTTAAGGGCGGCTTGTCCGCTTGAAAAATAACCAAAACTTTGATTGTTCGACTGAGTGGTATTAGTAACACCATACAATCCCTCGATGGTCAATTTCATAGATTGAGATAAACGAGAGGTTAACTTAATATTTGTATTATTTTGCTTAAAATAATCTCTGGAAATGGGAAGCGCAAACATTTCCCAATTGGTTCTATGAGAAAGGAAAAAGCTTAAGTTGCCCAAATATTTACCAATATAGGGAACCGGACCTCCCAAACTCACATCCATATTCCAGTCGGGCTTATGACCGTACTGCTGCTCTTTCTGCCCAACAGGTAAGAGTGCAGAACTTCCTTCTACCCTATGAAGCCACATATATCTGTCCCGAGCCTGCTGTGCGGTAATATCATTTGCTGGGTCCTCATCATCCATACGTAATTGAGAATAAAGGTTCCATCCCGTAAAATCCGGATATTGATTTTTCATATATGTAAGGTCATCTCCTGTAAGACCATCCCATTCAGTAGCATCAGTAGTACCAACCCAGCAAACATCTTCGTCAAGATATGGCTTCAAATGGTAATTTTCCGGATTAAAGATGGATACATCTGAATGTTTTAAACGAGGTGGGGAAATCCTGAAATCAATTGAACCATGATAAACACCTGGAGAACCTTCTTTTGTGATGACGTTAATCAACCCTGAACGAACATTACCATATTCAGGATTAAATCCTCCCTTGATGATGTTAAGTTCTCTCACAGCACTGAGATTAACCATCATAAGAGGTTGGTTTGTTCTGTTATCGACAACAGTCAATCCATCCATCATAAACCCGGTCTCGTCTAATCCACCACCACGAATGTAATTACCCGCAATTCCTGCCTGTAAATGAATATACTGCGCAATATCGGTAATCATCGGAACTTCCAATATTTGCTCAGCGTCGGCAACAATATGGCTTGCCGAAATATCCATTGGAACTATCTCCCTCTCGGCAGTTACTGTAATCTCCTCTCCTGCTATGGCAGTAACTCTCAGGTCAAAATCAACCGGGGTAGTGTGGTCAACATTAACAATGATGCCGGTTTTGCTCTCAACCGTATACCCTATCATAGATGCCTGTAATGAATAGGTCCCGGGAGGAATGTTTATTATGAAGAAATGGCCCTCATTATCCGTTGCTCCTCCTAAGGTAGTACCCTCAATAACAACATTTACCGCCGGCATTGGTTCACCCGTGGAAGCATCTGTAATAATTCCTGCGATTTTTCCAGTAATGCCGGCTAATGTCGCGCCCTGGTAAACAAAGAGAGTTACACAAACCAACATAACACTGAAAAGTAACTTATTTTTCATCTTTTACCTCCTTTTTTTTAGATATTATAAATCTACTGAATATTGATTAACAAAAACAATTATTTAAAAATATCACCTCCTTAAAAAAATTGAATGTTTTACAAAAATATTTGTATTAGAGTATAGATAAATATTAATTCTAAGAGACATACTGCAACTTCTATACAGTTTGTTTTTCCTTTCTTCTAATCCAGTGTAACTCCAATAGTATCAGTATCCGGTGTTACCCATGGATAAGGTTTTATTTAGAGGGGAAATAAAAAAGGCAGATAAGTGGTATAGGCACCTATACTGCCTTTTAAAAAATTTCCCCTCTATTGATATTTTATTCTATATTCTCCGATAAGATTCTAATTATATTCTCTATCACCTCCCTTAAATAATAAAGAGAACCGAATTATATTTAATGAACAATTATTAATTATTAAAACACTTTGGTATAAAAAATATACTATCAATATTAAATTAAATATTTATAATTACTTAAATCGAACAGTTTTCAAAAACAAAAAGAGATTTTTAAAGTAAAGAATAGGATTAAAAATAATAGAATTGGAACTTTCAGGTCAGTTATTGAACAGGAAAAAGATGTTGAATATTTATCAGAGATTTCGAACTTTAAAAATTTTAACGTCTTATCAATGATAATATCTGACAATAGAAAGGTCACCTGTAATATACAGGAGTAAGTCATAAATGATTTATAAAAATATTATAAAAAATTAATCGATAATTCTACCTCCCTAAATTATTGTGATATAAATTGTTTATTATTTGTAAATTAATCATAATAAACAAAATATATATTTATGCTTAATTATAATAAATTTTTTATATTTTGTCAAGGTTTTTTTTATTTTTTATATATTTTTTAAAAAAAATAGATATTTTTTATATATTTTTTAAAAAAATAATTATTTTTAATTTTACAAGACTATGCAAAATCCAATTAACTTAATGAAGATAATACGAGATAAGATAGAGTTTTCATAGATTTTACTTGCGATTGGTGGAAAAATTTATTATTCTTTTTAATTTAGAATTATTTATGGTCAATTTAATTAAGAAAACATAGATTATAGGAAATCCCAAATCAAGAACTTTCTATTTTTTATGATATATTCAGCGCCCTAAATAAACGGTATCGTACCGACGAACTTCTCGATAAAATGGATACATCTTTCAATAAATTAAAGATAAAATAAAAATATTGATTAATGAAAAGTTTTTCAATATGTCGAATAAAATAAAATTTATTATTTTATTTATTGTGTTGTTTATCATTCTGATTATTGTTTTGTTTAAAGGGATTTTTTATCCTTTTTTACCCGACTCTTTTTTAAAAGAATTATCAATTATCTACCCGTTTGATGGTTCGTTTTTCCCACCTGAAATTGCCTCCCCTACTTTTCGCTGGGATGATAAAACAGGAGCCAATAGTTGGATTCTTCGTTTTGAGTTCCAGGACACAAATGAACTGCTGGAAGTAAAAACAGACTCAATGGAATGGACTCCCAAAAGAGATATGTGGGAGTCCGTAAAGGAGAGAACCATAGAAAAGAGAGCAAAGGTCACAATTCTCGGTTTTAAAAAGATACTTGGCGTAAAAGAGTTCCTGTCGAAGAAAAGTATCTCAATAAAAACATCGATTGATGAGGTTGGCGCACCAATATTTTATCGCGATGTTCCTCTTCCGTTCGGGTATGCAGTTGACCACAAGGATGAAATAAAGTGGCGTTTAGGTGATATATCCTCAGATGAGCCCCCACCAGTGTTGTTGGAAAATTTGGCGGTCTGCGGGAACTGTCATTCATTTTCTGCTGATGGAAAGGTTTTGGGAATGGATGTGGATTATGCCAATGATAAAGGTTCGTATATAATTACCAAGGTTTCCGAAGATATAACGCTCACTAAAGATAAAATAATTACCTGGACTGATTATAAAAGAGAAGACCAGGAATTGACTTTCGGTTTACTTTCCCAGATGTCACCTGATGGAAAATATACAGTAAGTACAGTCAAAGATAGATCGGTGTTTGTCCCGGTTTCGGACCTTTATTACTCCCAGTTATTTTTCCCGCTCAAAGGCATTCTTGCTTACTATAACAGAGAAACAGGTTCTTTCCATGCGTTACCCGGAGCAGATGACAAGAGATTTGTGCAAAGCAATCCAACCTGGAGCCCAGACGGTAAATATATTGTTTTTGCCAGAAACAAAGCGGACTCCCTGCGACAAATTGGTAATAAAGTGGTTCTATCAGAAGAGGACTGCGAAGAGTACCTTACAGGGGGTAAAAAATTTCGGTATGATTTATACAGGATTCCATTTAATGATGGTAAGGGGGGTGAAGCAATACCCCTTGCAGGTGCATCGCGTGACGGGATGAGTAATTATTTTGCTAAATATTCTCCTGACGGGAAATGGATAGTGTTTTGCAAAGCCAACAGTTTTATGCTCCTTCAACCTGACAGTAGACTCTATATTATGCCTGCCGAGGGAGGAGTTGCCAGAGAGATGAGATGCAACACCAATCAAATGAATTCCTGGCACAGTTGGTCACCAAACGGCAAGTGGCTGGTATTTTCATCCAAGGTTTTTACTCCATACACGCAACTATTTCTTACGCACATTGATGAAAAAGGTTATGACAGTCCACCGGTCTTGCTGTCTAACTTCACCGCTCCCAACATGGCTGCCAACATTCCGGAATTTGCAAACATAAAACCGGATGGTATCCGACAAATGCATGAATCTTTCCTTGATTATTATTCATATGCAAGAGAAGGTGGCGATTTTATGAGGTCAGGAAAATACGAAGAGGCCGAAAAGTCATTAAGAAAATCTATAGAACTCAATCCGGATTATGCTTCAACTCATGAGGTATTGGGAATGATACTATTATCGAAAGGTAAACTCAATGATGCACAAATAGAACTTGAAACCGCTTTAAAACTTGATCCTGAGCTTGCTGATGCTCACGAAAATTTGGGAACAATTTACCTGAATAGAAACGAGAATGAGAAAGCTCAAAAGGCGTTTGAAACTGCTATAAATCTCAACCCGGATCTTGCTGTAGCTCATGAGGGATTGGGATTAATACAATTATCGAAAAGGGATTTCGATAGAGCACAAATGGAATTTGAAACTGCTATAAAACTTGCTCCTGAGCATGCTAGTGCTCACGTAAATTTGGGGGTGGTTTACCTGAATAGAAAAGAGTATGAGAAAGCACAAATGAAATTTGAAACTGCTTTAACACTTGACCCTGAGTTTGCTGATGCTCACCATAGACTTGGATTAATATATATGATGAAGAAAGAGTTCGATAAAGCGGAAAGAGCTTTCCGAACTGTTTATCAGACAAATCCAAATAATCCCAACGTATGTTTTATGCTTGGGAGGGTGCTTTCAATAAATGATAGAACCATCCCTGAGGCAATTTCAATGTACAATAAAGCATTATCTCTTATGCCTTCAAATATTCAGGGTTATATTGAGCTGGGCAATTTATATTTAAAAATTGGCAATAGAGCACAAGCGATAAGTGAATTTGAAAAAGCACTGAAACTTGATCCCAATGCACAAGATTTAAAGGAACATATCGATAAGTTGAAACGACAAAGATGATTGATATTTATTACTACCAATGTTAAAGTTTACATTTTTATCCTTAATTACAAAAGTATTATACTCTAATTTTCTTTTCTCGGTAAGAGTATCTCTGGGAAAAGACGGGAATATCACTGACGTTCAGAAGTGTTGTTCACTGGACAATAATGGAGGAAAAGATGTACTTAGAGATTCGCGCAATTGAATCAACCGATGCAGTAGAGATTTTCATTACAGCAACGCCGCAACCCGATTTACCTATACAGAAACAGGCAGAGGAGATTTTTACTGCCATCAAGGAACTCTTGCAAAAAACGGAGACATTTATTCTCGAAGAGCGTGTATTTGCCACCGATAGAGCACTGGAGGTTATCACATTAATTCGGAAGAATGTTTACGGTGACCTCGACGATGGTGTTGGTCCGACCTGTCTTGTAGTTTCGGAAGGGATGTATGGTGAAATTGCCGGAGTTCAGGTTCATGCAGTTCGCAGTCGGCAAAAGTTAGAAGTTCTGTACTCAGAGGGAACAGCCTGTGGGCGAGTGCTCCACCAAGATGGAAAAAGATATATAGTACTCTCAAGTATCTCCGCCAGTGAAGCAGGTCAAGCCCTGGAACAGGCACGTGCAATGTTTAAGAAGGCAGAATCCGCACTCAAGCAGTGTGGAGGAAATATGCTGTCAGTGGTGCGTACTTGGGTGTGGCTTGGGGATATTCTCTCCTGGTATAAAGATTTCAACAGCGTCAGGACTCAGTTCTTTATTGATCGAGGGCTTATAAAAGGAAATACGAAACACCATCTGCCTGCCAGCACTGGTGTAGGTGTTACACCGGAAGGAGGAGCGAAATGTGCTCTTGATCTATTTGCTGTTGTTGGGGCTCAGGATTCGATTAAATTTCTTAATAATGGGGGAGAGCAGGGACCCGCATTCGAATACGGCTCTGCATTTTCACGGGCTTCGAGGACAGTCACTCCAGCGGGAGAAACAGTATTTGTCTCTGGAACTGCAGCTGTGAGCCCCGAGGGGGCAACAGAGCACGTTGGAGATATAAGAGCCCAGATTAGGTCAACTATCTGCCATGTGCGGGCGGTTCTAAAGGATATGGACTGCAAGGAGCAGGATGTTGTGCAGATGGTTGCCTACTGCAAGACTGAAGAGGTGGAAAAAGTATTCAGCACCATGCGTGGTGATTTGTCCTGGCCAGAATTGACAGTGATTGCCAACATCTGCCGTGAGGATCTTCTGTTTGAAATAGATGTAACAGCATGTCCCGGAGCTCACCATCACTCTGTAACTCCCACTCATTGACTTCACTAATTGAAATACTTAGAGAAATTAATTTTAAATCTAATTGGAAATTTAAACCTATTATATTTGATTATTTTATTAATAGGGTTTCAAAAAAATACTTATTCAATTGATAATGTAATATATGGTAACGTAATTATAATAAACATATCATCCGAAATGAAGTGGAAATATAGCAAGTCCATTGATATATCATCAATAATCTTCTTTAAATAGGAATTGGATGAAGAAAATCTAAATAATGTGAGGACGAACGATAGAGTCAACTCGCCGGATTGCCCCTACATATGATGTAAAACATAGAGATTAAAAGGAGAGATGTGACATGTCATTAAAAAAAATAAAAATGAGAAGATTAATCATAATTCATTGTTTGTATTTATTTATATTTACATTCTTCACATTTGAGTACTCATATACAACAGAAATAAAAGTAGATATATATGAAGACACTGTATGGGATACTACCGGAAGCCCATATATTGTATCTAAAACAATAAGTATATCTCCAGGTGCAACGTTAACTATTAAATCAGGAGTTATTATAAAATTGGATCCGGATTGTTCTATCCGAATAGGTGGAGTTTTTGTCGCTCGTGGAACAGAAGACAAGAACATATACTTTATTCAAAATAAAGAGGGAAAAAGATGGGGAACTCTTATGTTTATAGATTCAAGTATTGATGCTTCTTTTGACGATGAAGGCAATTATATCAGCGGTTCAATAATCGAATATGCAAGTATTGAAGGGGCAGGGAATAGTGGAATTTACTGCGATTCTGCTTCTCCTCTAATTATTAGAAATACAATATCAGGTAATGAGGCGTATAAGTTTGGTGGTGGTATACATTGTAATAACTCTTCTCCAACGATTTTTAAAAATACAATATTAAATAATACAGCACATGGTGGTGGTGGTGGCATATTTTGTTATAATTCTTCTTCAACAATTTCTGGAAATATAATAGGAAATAATACGGGAAAAAGTTATGGTGGTGGTATATATTGTTGGAATAATCCTTCTCCAACAATTTCTGGAAATACAATATTATATAACACAACAGAAATTTATGGTGGGGGTATTTTTTGCAGGTATTCTTCACCAGTAATTTCTGGAAATAAAATATCAAGTAACGTAGCGGATGAAGGCGGTGGTATATTTTGTAATGAATCTTCACCAACAATTTCTGGAAACATAATATCAAGTAATACAGTAGGCGATGAAGGTGGTGGTATATGCTGCTCCTCGTTTTCTTCACCAACAATATATGATAATGAAATAATATATAATAGTGCAGAAGAGAATGGTGGCGGTATATATTGCAGAAATTCAGATAATATAACAATTTCTTCAAATGTAATATCAAATAATAAAGCAGATTTTAATAATGGCGGTGGTATATATTACATCAGATGTTCTTCACCTGCAATCTACGATAATGAAATAATAAATAATACTGCAGAAGCAAATGGTGGCGGTATATACTGCCAAAATGTTGATAATCTGGTAATTTACAGGAATACAATATCAGGAAATGAATCAGATGTTGGTGGTATATATTGTTTGGATAGTTCCAAGATAAATTATAATAATATATTAAACAATAAAAAATATGACGTTTATACGAAAAGTAATTTAGATGCTGTGAATAACTGGTGGGGAACAGCATTGTTAGATTCAATAGATGCATATATTTATGATTACCGGGATGATGTTTCCATAGGAGGGAAAGTTCAATATGTGCCATATTTAACTACAGCAACACCAATACGAATTTCTTCAATAGAACTCAAATCAGACTCTATATATTCAAAAAAATTATCAGCACGATTATTTATTGAGGATACTATGTTTATAGAACTTGTTGGAGCGGATGGTGATTCAACATCACAAGATAATACAAACGTTTTAGTAAAAAGCACAAGTGATCCTGCTGGTATTTCAGTAAAATTGAACGAAACTGATATTAATTCAGGAATTTACAGAGGAGTTGGTATTATCGGAGATGCAAGTGATGATACAATAGATATAATTGGAGCATCACAAGGAGATGTTATTAAAATATTTTCGGTTGTTGATACATCTATTTGTGATTCCGTAACTATTTTTAGATGAACATAGATTGTATTATTATCTGAAAAAATCCCTGATGAATATAATAACCTACTAATTATAAACTCAGGAGGGAAACAAATGTGAATCACAAAGTTCTGGAATAGCAGCCTTCACATATTATAGAAGAGTAATTGAAAATCAAAAAAATAAATGTGTCTATTTATAATATATGAAGTTTATAAAACTTAACGACTTATCCCTTTCATTCCAAATACACTGTCATTTTAAATAAATGAATAGTTTAATTTTCCATATTTCCCGGTGATGTGTGAATAAGTGGAGTTAAACGTAAATTATCCCTGAAAATACGGTAATCTAATAAGTTTGGGATCAAAATCCAATTTTTTGTGAATTTTTTCTGCTTCTTCTTTTGATATCACAGATTCTCTGCCAATTTCTGCACATGATTCGAGAGTGGCATATCCATCAATTCCCACACTTGCCAAGGATATTGGCAGGCTGAGAGCATACCGCACTAAATCAGTACCAGTAACATTTCCGTTTCCTAACAATGCGTTTTGACCGATAGTCTTTATTGCAATGACTCCAACATCTCTTTTTAAAGCCAGAGGTAGAAAGTTTACTTCATTCCCACTATATCTTGATGCATTAAGGGGGCACAGAACAGCATCAACATCGAACTTCTCAAAACACTCTTTAGAGGTTTCATTCCATTTATGAAACGAAAAACCTATATTTTGAGCAACGCCTTCATCTTTTAACTTCATAAATGCTTTATAACCGCCTGAGGAACTCAATAATGTTTTTACGTCCTCTATCCTATCAATTCCATGCATACAATAGAGATCAAGATAGTCCGTTTTCAGAGCTTTCAATGATATCTCAATTTCTTCCATTACACCATCGTATGTTCTCTTTTCAGTTTTCGAAGTAAGAAAAATCTGATTTCTGTATTTTGGAGTAAGATATTTTCCATATCTTTGTTCGGTTTTTCCACCTCCATAAGATCGGGCTGCATCGAAATATGTTATACCAAGTTTAATAGCATAATCAATGAGTTTTTCTGCATCAATCTCATTGGGTACCCAAGAAGCATAACGAGAACCGCCACCAAAACCAATGCATGAAACCATTCTACCAGTGCG
>JAUWXV010000086.1 GCA_030616165.1 bacterium
GATATTCAGAATGCTTAAATCTTTTTTATATCAAAGAAAAAAGCTATTGTTTATTATACTCTTATTAGATTATTCGAAATCTGTATATAATATAAATTAAATAATTAAATATCGCAACCGTTAAATTAAATGTATGTAAATTACCATTTTTCCTTGACAGAAATCTTTTTTTTGTGTTTATTAAATATAATTTTATTTTTCATTAAATGTCACGCTTTTTATGAAAGATAGGGAAAGAAACTTTATATTTAATAAATTATCGGAAAATAATATTATTGTGATGATGAGGGATTATAAATGAGCATACTCAGAGCAGTTGAACTTGAAAAGATATATCAAGATAAAGGAATTCCGGTTATTGCTTTAAAAGATGTAAACTTTGGTGTAGAAGAGGGAGAATTTTTGGCGATTGCAGGTCCTTCAGGTTCTGGTAAGACTACACTTCTTAATCTGTTGGGAGGATTGGATGAACCGACTTCGGGGAAGGTCTATCTGGGCAATACAGAACTCGGGAGCCTGAATAAGAATCAATTAGCGGAATTCAGGCTGAGAAAGATTGGTTTTGTTTTTCAGGCATATAATCTTATTCCGGTTTTGACAGCCGAGGAGAACGTGGAGTTTGTGATGATGCTTCAAGGGGTGATTTCATCCGAAAGAAAAAAAAGGGTCGGAAGAATCCTTGAAGAACTTGGTATCGGTGATTATGCTCACAGAAGACCAAACAAAATGAGCGGGGGGCAGCAGCAGAGAGTGGCTGTGGCAAGGGCGATTGTTTCTGAACCTTTGGTAGTTTTAGCGGATGAGCCAACTGCAAACCTCGATTCTAAAACCGGCAGTATACTGCTTGATCTTATGGCTGATATGAATAAGAAGAAAGGAATTACCTTTATTTTCAGCTCACATGACAAAATGGTTATGCAGAGGGCAAGAAGGTTAATAATTCTTCAGGACGGGAAAATTGTAATTGACGAAGTAAAATAATTTAAACCGGTGATAAGTAAACGAGTTTTAAATTTCTTTTCCCCCGAGTACTCGGGGGAACTCCTGTAGTGGAGCCCACTTTCTTTATTTGCAAAGAAAGTGGGTTATTTTTTTAAATTCCCAAGTGCGATTCTGACATTTCTCTTGAATCCTGTTAATTTTAGCCGCCTGATAGGGCTGAATTGGAATCTTTTGTTAAACTCTTTATCACTAATGTTGTAAAATTCATTTAAATTTATATTCAGGTTTATTTGTTTTGGGAAGAATCTTTTTTCAGTAGTTGGAGTTGAAAATTTATTCCACGGACAAACCTCTTGACAAATATCGCACCCGTAAATCCAACTGCCAATTTTAGGTTTTAAACTTTCTGGTATTTCTCCTTTATGTTCAATTGTCAGGCAGGAGATACATTCTTCTGCGTTAACTACGCGTGGTTTAACAATTGCTCCCGTTGGACAGGAATCAATACATTTTTTACATTTCCCACAGAAATCTTGCAAATAAGGCTTATCAGTGTTTAATTCGATATTCAGGAAAATTTCACCAAGGAAAATCCATGAACCTGTTTCTCTTGTTATTAGAAGGGAATTTTTTCCTATCCATCCAATACTCCCTTTTACCGCCCAGATTTTCTCCGTCACTGGTGAACTATCCACGAAAATTTTCCCATCTGCTTTTTTTTCTTCTTTTTTGATATAATTGAGCAGTTTTTTCAATTTTTCTTTCACAACAATATGATAATCATCACCCAATGCATGTCTTGAGATTTTACCAGTTTCTGGAGCATATCTTTGCCCAATCTCGAAAAAATAACTTATCGCAGTTGATATTATAGTTTTTACTTCTGGGTAAAGCTTTTTCGGATTTATTCTCTTATCGAAACTTTTTTCTATCCATTTCATTTCACCGCCAAATCCGTCATCAATCCAATCTTTTAAAAATTTTCCATTGTCAAGAGATTCAGGTCTTGTAAATCCAATCTTGAAAAATCCGAGTTTTTCTGACTCTTTTTTTATCTTATCTGTGAGAAGAACTGAATTATTCATAATATTTTTTAAATGACTTTAATTGGGTTCCATAAAAGTACTTTTTTAGAAACAATCAAGAACATTATTAATACAAGATGTCATTCCCCCGAGTACTCGGGGGAATCCACTCTACATTTCGAAATGAACCATGTGACAAATGGATTCCTGCTTTCGCAGGAATGACAAAACTTGGCTTATAATTATCTCATTTTATGTTGAAACAAATATCCGAAACGCATATATTATATGTAATTTATTTGTGTTACAATGCACAAGTGTTATGTCAACAGTAATATAACGTATAAAATATAATATAGCTCTCTGCGTGCCCTTCGGGCTTGTCCTGTGGATTGGTGTTGTCACCAACGGAGAAAATGTGTGTTGGTCACAAGACCAACACACAGCATCAATTCATACGTGACATGACACTAGCGAAGTGATTTCTTGACCCTTTAACTAATAATTCTTCTATATTAGTAGAAAATAGAATATTTAATGTCAAAATCCAAATGTCAAATCAAGCTCAAAATCCAAATATCAAAATAACTATAAATACACAAGTTTTGACATTTAGTCATTTGGATTTTATTTGGCATTTGAGCTTTAAAATTTGATCTTTTATTAGTAATAAATCATAAAACTGCTTTTTATGGTGCAGATATTTAAAATTAATGTATTAACAAATCTTTACACTAGTTAAAATGAACAAAAACTCGATTGTATTTTTCACCATATTTAGTCAGTAGGACAGACATTCCTGCTTGCACTGGTGTCTGTCCAGTATTATAAATAAAAAAACCCGATTGTATCTTTCTCGGGTTAAAGAAATATTAAATTTTTATTCAAAAAATAAAAAAAGTTTAGGTTTAATCTTTAATTTCACAGTTAATCCAATCTTTTGAGCCCTCGAGACCTTTGCTAATTTATTGAAAACGTCATAATTGTTTTTTTCTACCTGTTCAAGAACTTTCAAATAGACTCCAGCAATAAGCAGGGTCGTGAATCTTGCATCTTTTTTGAGAAGTGGAATAAGATTCTGCGCTTTTTCAAAGTATGATTTTGCCCTCTGAACCTGAAATTTCATTAATTCGATGAAATTTCCATTTATTTTTCGTGATAAAAGTTCTTCCTCTGAATAATTAAACATTTTGATTTCTTCAAGGGGAATATAGATTCTGTTTTTTTCAATATCCTTTCCGACATCTCTGATAATGTTGGTAAGCTGCAGTGCCATACTCAAATCATCTCCATATTCATACGCTTTATCATCGAGATGTCCGAAAACATTAAGTGACATAACACTTATAGTTCCAGCGACTCTCTTACAGTAAACTTTGAGTTCTTCAAACGTATTATATCTGTTGATATCCAAATCCATCTTAAATCCAAGTATAGCGTCCTTAAAGGGTTTTTGGGGGATATTAAACCTTCGCACTGCATCATAAAACGCGATGAGAATCGGGTGATTGTTAGTTTCTCCATTATAACACTGCTCGAGATAATAATCCCATTTCTCAATCAAATGTTGCTTTTTTAGCAGGTTAAATTCTTCATCGACAAAATCATCTACGCGTCTGTTGAACGCATACAAAGCATATATCGCATCTCTTTTATGCTTTGGCAAGAATCGAAATCCTAAAGAGAAATTTGAATCGGCTTCAATGGTTAGTTTCTTGCAATATTTGTATGCTTGTTTTAATCTATTACTTCCCATCATTTTTCCAATTTTCTTCTGCACCATAAGCAGTTATCCCCATGTGTGCACTTTGAATAGTCTTTCCAGATTATTTTTATAAATGGAAAGATGAATTTTTTAAAAAGGTTTGGTTGATATAATTTATATCCAAATTCTTTAAAATCTGAATTTTGTGCTGATTTATTAAACCGGGTATAACCTATGTTTCCTCCGATTTCATATAGAAATCTATTCACAATACTCATTTTCATCTTTTCGGTGAACTGCGATTTCCACAGATTATCATAATCAATATTTTCGATTATACTTTTTGCCGCCAAGTAGCCCGATTGTATGGAAAGCCTTATTCCAATGCCAAATAGATAGTCCTGAAAACCAGCAGCCTCCCCAGTTATTAATCTATTATTGTTCTTTGCACTTTTTGATATGAAAAAATCAATATAGGAAACAAACTCTTTTGGACTCTTCATTTCAAATTTTTCAATCTCTTGAAATCTGTCTACGGCTTTTGCAGTGAAACTATTAATCTGGGAAAATTTTCTTAAGACTGCTGAACCAATTGTACCCTTTTTGTTTATAGCAAAAAGGTAAGAAAAACCTCCTGGGGTGATATTGTTATCAAGTATCACTCTGAATGTGTTATTAATATTTGTGTCGAAAACAATCTCTTTTGAGATGCCAGCAATTGAACGTGCACCCTCTGCATCAATATCTGCTTTTTCTTGATTTAATTTGGTAGTGTAAATAATTTTGACACCTAAATCTGATGCTTGTTCGACAAGCCCCTGGTCGAGCGTATCGTTATCACTTCCACGCTTGATAAAGTAACCATAAGGTTCTACTCTGCTCTTCAATGAACATCGAGTAAGTTTTGAATCATAGAAATTAATTTCATTGGCTGGCTGGCAGAAAAAATTCACTTTTATGTTCATTCGGTTAAGGGAAGTTAATAATTCTTCCTTCTCGGTATAGTTTTCGAGAATCTGAAAGCAATTATTGAATCTTTCACCAGCGGTTCGGTTTACCTCATAGACCTCCACACTATATCCGGCAAGGGCTAAATTTATAGCAGCGGTTAATCCTGAAGGTCCTGCTCCCGCTATAGTTATAGGTCTTTTCATAAATTAAAGTAAGTTTTCCCCCCGCTTACAGCGGGGGGTCCTTCGGATTGCTTACTTCTTCTTCAAAAGAAGAAAATACTCATAACTGCTTGGAAAAGTGCTTATATAATAAATAAGTAACCACAAATGAAAATATGAATATTAAAAGTGGAATAACAATTCCATATATAGAAGTCGCTATAAGTAGTGTGAAAGTGGATATGAACAATCCCATCTGTTATTTCTCCTCTGATAGTTTACTGGATTTTTTTTCTTTTTTGTGTTTTTTGTAAGATACATAAGCAAGTATCATCCCAAGAAAAGAGAAAAAATAAGCAATTGACATTCCGATAAGTCCCCAATATTCCTGCATATTGTTACTCCCATCTTTCTATTTTTTCTAAATTTTCTAAGTAGGATTTTTGCTTTTTTTCATATTCTTCTGAGATAGTTTTCAGTTTAGGATTGATAATAAAAAACATCAAAAACATAAGAATAATTCCAATCGCTAATATTACGAATCCAGTCCAGATTAGAAGGAATGATAAGGCTGTTCCAACTAAAAGGGTAATATAAACTACTGATGACAATATGCAAGCAAAAAGGTCTTCTTTTGTCCATTCTTCGGCTTCATCAGGTGTCCATTTTCTTTTTATTAGTCCCATTTATCCTCCTTTATTATTATTTGAATGATTTTCTTCATATATTTATTTTCTGATGTTGTTACCAACATAGAAATTGAAATATTTAACTAATCGATTTTTTTATCAAACCTCTTCTTTCTGCTTCTTTTCTAACCGGTCCCCACCATCCTAAAGGTCTTGACATAACGTAATATTTGACAAGATGATTCATATCTTCTGGTTTGGTTAGAAACGTAATCGGAATATAAACAAGTGCACATAATCCCATCAATATCCAGAACTGGTAATGGTCTTTGAGCACAGGAATAATACCCCAATCCGGAAGTATTTTAAATATGAGCCAGCTTGCAATCAGGTTTGCAATCCAGGAAGATAGATATGCCCAGGAATTAAACCTCCACCAAACAACCTGCAGTATGTTTGGAAGCCATACCCCCGCCGCCATTATCCAGAGAGCAAATAAAAGATACTTTGTTATTTCTTCGGTCATCATCATACCATAGATAAATGAACCTATCAGTATAATAAATGTGCTGACTCTTCCCACCCAGACAAGTTGTTTCTCAGTGGCTTTTGGATTAATGTAGTGATGATAAAGGTCTCTTGTGGCATAAACTGCACCAAGATTAAGTTGTGTAGAAACAGTAGAGAGGTGAATCGCCACTATAGAAGCAAAAAAGAAACCAAGCATTCCTGCCGGTAAAAATTCGAAGGCTATTCTAAACCAGGCAAGTTCATACTGCCCCTGTTCTGCAATGTTTGGATATAAAACAAAGAATGCAAGTATAGGTCCTGCCCAGATTGCATTTCTTACAAGGACTAATGCTGTTCCTGACCATATACTGTATGAAGCATCCCTTACTGTGCGTGCAGATTGAATCCTCTGTGCCTCAGTATACCAGTCAAAGGATGTGCCCATTCCAATTCCACCTATTATCGCTGTAATCATCATAGTAATGAACCACATAACGGGAAAATCACCTGAGAAAAATCCGGTAAAAGCGAAAGGATTAAGCATCGAAGATTTTCCTAAAACTGAAAGTTTTGATATAATCTCACTTGGACCCCCCACAGCTACAACGCCCCAAATTGAGACTATCAATATTGCGGCGAATGCAATCACTCCCTGCTGAAAATCAGCCATGATCACTCCCCAGTATCCCGAAGCAAGGACATAAATTGCACAAATAGATGAGAATCCGATTAATCCTATCCAGAGAGGCCATCCGAATGCCAGGTTGCAGACCTTTCCCATAGCAATACCAACCCATCCGAGTATGAACATATTCATAAAAATCTGCCATCCTGCAACCCATCCTCTGAGCAATTCACTTCCAAGACCGCTAAATCTTAAACTCTGCCATTCAGCCTGCGTATAAGCAAGTGACCGTCTGAAAATTCTCGTTGAGACAAATGCACTTACCGCGCACCAGGCAGCAAAAAATGTATACCAGAGACCCGTTAAACCGTATCGGTATACAACTCCAGCAACCCACATAGGTGTGTCAGTAGCAGTGTGGGTAGCATAAACTGAAGTTGCAGGAAGCCACCAGGGAAGACCGCGTCCAGCAAGAAAAAAATCCGACTCTGAGCGTTTCCCAAGATGATAAAAGAGAAGTCCACACCCTATCATCAATGCAAGAAACATGATTAACCACAAAAAATCAATAAATGCAAATGATACCATTTAACCTCCGACCTTATTAAAGATGATGTAAAACATTTTTTTTGTTTTTAGAATAAATTATTAGAAAAGATAATATTAAATATAAAATTTATCAAGTAAAAAAATAAAAAAATGTATTTTTTGAAACTACAATGATATTCCAAGTAAAGCGGCAGTAGTTAGTACAAATCCGCTTCCCCAAAGACATCCGCTCATCTTTCCAAATGCTGAACTTAAAGGGAGTCTCGATTCTTCTATTCCTTTGCTTCTCAGCCATTCAGCAATGCTTCCCTCAAAGAATCCAGCAATTCCATCGGTAATTGCATCTCCGACAGCACTGCCTACTATTGCACCCAAAACCCCAAATATTTTTCCGCCTATTATTGCAGGTATGATTAGAAGCCCAGTATCTAATGCTCCGAATATAAAGTCTGGTATAAGACGCTTTAAATCAAGTTTACATAATACTGCCCCAGCGACAGGTATGAAGCCCATTAGAAATATAACAGGGGCCGCAAGTATTTGGTATTTTAGGGTAAAATATGCTATCAACAAAATAAGTGTTGATGAAATACCGACTCCAGATATTTCAAATACTTTCTTTCTAATGTAACTTTTCATTTCCAAGACTCCTTCGCTTTAAAAGATAGTTCTGATATAATCGGTTATCGCAATAACTCCAAATGAAGTTAGACCGATTCCTGAAATAATGGTCAAAACGATTAATATTTTCCCCATTCTATAAGGTTTTGGTAAAAATTTTTTATCGCTCTATATCATTGCAAAGCACCATAATCCACAGGAAAATACTCCCCCGCCGCGGGAGGCAAATATTGTTTCTCCACTTCCTATGGTCATCGACGCAATTATCGCTCCAGGACCAAAATATTTTAAATTGGTGAATATATTTGATGTTTCTAACTGGGATGGAATAGGTGGAAATTTTATAAGGTTTTTTTCCATTTGCAAATTAATTTAAATACGCTTACCTTAATAGTCAAGTCCTTTATTGATTTGATTTATTTGTGTAATTTAGTATGCAATAACAAACGGAATATTAAAACATTCATATTTTTTCATAAAAAGTTGCTTAAAAACTTTTTTAAAACTGGTCAGGGGAAATGATTAAGAGAACACTATATCAGTTAGTCATAAATAGTATAATATTATTCTCAATTAGTTATAGTCAGGCTGTATATAATATGAATGAAGTTGTGGTCACAGCATCAAGGATTCATCCGGAATACAGAAATTTGCTGAGAAGTGTTACTGTAATTGACAGCAGTATTATCGAAAGTATTCCATCAAATTCCATCGGGGATATATTAAATTATCAAGCAGGAGTGGATATACAGCAAAGGGGTTATCATGGAATCCAGGGGGACGTAAGTATAAGCGGTTCATCTTTCGAACAGGTTCTTATATTGATTGATGGAATCAGGTTAAACGATTCTCAGACTGCTCATCATAACCTTGACTTACCAGTTAACCTGACAGATATTGAACGCATAGAAATAATGCGGGGGCATGGTTCTTCAATTTATGGTCCCGCAGCCTTTGGAGGAGTAATCAATATCATAACAAAAAGCGTGGGTAAATCTCCTTTTAAGATTTCTGCTTCCGCAGGTGATTTCAGGCTTTTAAATTATGAAATTCATAAATCTTTCAGGCTAAAAAACATCAAGAGTTTCATAACCTTAAATAATAAGAAATCTTCTGGATATAGATTTGACACCGATTTTGATAGGTTTACTCTATATTCTAAATCTCAAATTGATTTAAAATACAGCAAATTATTTTTATTGATTGGTTATCTCGATAATGATTTTGGTGCGAACAGTTTCTATGGTCCAAGCCCCTCAAAAGAGCATACAAAAACTCTTTTAACCTCATTATCAGGTGAATTTAATAAGTTTAGGAATGTGATTATCGAATCAAAAATATATTTAAGGAGACATAGCGACCTATTTTTATATGATATCACAAGACCGGAGGAATTAGTTAATAATCATAAAAAATATAGAATTGGTGGAGAATTAAGCGCCAAGATATCATTATCATCCAAACAGAAGGTAATAATTGGAACTGAACTGATAAATGAGAATATTAAAAGCACCAAACTTGGAACTCACGATATTACAAGAGCAGCGGTGTTCACTGAATATGGAAATACCTTTAAGGATAGAATCTTGGTAAATTTCGGAATAAGGGGGGATTACCGATCGGATTATTCTTTGGGCTTGTATCCGACTTTTAGCGCAGGATACCGATTTTCGAGAAAATTTAAATTTAGAACTTCTGTCGGAAAATGTTTCAGGACTCCCTCTTTCACAGAGCTTTACTACTGGGACCCTTCCAATAGCGGTAATCCAGATTTAAAACCAGAAAAGGGGTGGTCTTATGAAATGGGATTTGATTTCTTTTCCGGAAATATTTTTCTATTCCAATCAAATATTTTTATGAGAAAGCATTCAGAGATTATCGACTGGATTTCCGAAGACTTTGGAAAACACTGGCAGGCAGAAAATATAGGCAAACTTTATATAAAGGGAAGTGAAAATGTATTGAAAATTTCTCTGGATAATGATAAAATTTTTTATCTGAAATATGCTTATACATCGACTGACTTTAAAAAGGGGTATAACTATTTCTCTAAATACGTTTTCAGATATCCGGTTCATCAGTTCACGTTAGAAGCAAACTGCACGCTTCCTTTTGATATTAACAATTATTTAACACTTACGATAAAGAAGAGAAGAGAAGAGAAAAATTATATTGTTTTAAATGCAAACTTCTTTAAAAGGATAGATAAGACTTTATTCTTTGTCAAAATTATGAATATTCTTAATGAGAAATACCAGGAGATATTTAGTGTACCTGCACCTGGCAGATGGTTCGAAACCGGAATTAAGTTAGAAATATAATTCACATGCTTTTTATTCTTGAAAAATAGTGGTATAACATAAAGTTCATTTATTATCCATAAATTTAATGCCAATTTCTAATTGTTTTTTATTTTATTTTTACTTATATTTTTAAATAATAAAATAAATAGGGCGAATGCCATTCGCCTTACAGTAATAATTTAAAAACAGGTTTATCTATATGATAGGTTAAACTATCTCTCATTACAAAATCCTTGAAAAACTTGGTGAAGGTGGGATGGGTTGGTGTATAAGGCTGAATATTGAGGTATTGTCCTTCTTTTCGTGTTTTCATGCTGTATCAATCATGAAGATATGTTCCTATATACTTAGAATTTATTCCAAAAATAATAAATTTTTCTAAAATATCTACATGAAAAATGTAGATTAATTCTTAATCCAATAGGGCTTCACAAAACGTTAAATATTTGAACTAAAAAACAATAACTTACACACATCCAAATTATTCTTAATATGAATGAATCTGTGATAATTTATTTAATAAAAATTAATTAACCATAGGAGGAAAATGTTAAAATCTGCATTTTGTAATACATTGTAAATTAATGAGTTCTGAGTTTTGTGAAACCCACAAAAAAAAAAGGAGGAAGAAAATGAAAAAAGCACTACTTGGCTCCGCTTTTTTGTTAATTATCTTACTGTGTTTTAATACCAGCTGCGAAAAGAGAGATGTCGAAGCCGACATCGCTGCAATCAATGAGATTCTGAACCAATATGCTGTCACTTGTAACACTGGAGATTTCGATCTTTGGATTTCCTTGTGGGCAGATGACGGTGTACAGATGCCACCAGGCGCCCCTGCTAGAATCGGAAAAGAGCAGATACGGGAAGGAATGAAGCCCACATTCGATCAGATGAATTTATATATAGCCATTACTAGTATAGAGGAACCTAAGGTATATGGCGACTTGGGATTAACTCGTTGTACATACACATTAAAAATGACTCCCAAGGCAGGTGGCGAGACAATTAATGCTATGCCAGATGGTAAAGCCTTGACCCTCTATGAAAGGCAATCTGATGGTTCTTGGAAGATCGTATACGATTGCTTCAACTCCAATGTACCACCAAAACAAGAGTAACAAACCCAGCTGACTGCATTATATTAATTCTTCATTATGGTTATCTTTTGATTGATTTTAAGGAAATTATTTTTAAAGGAAAAACTTTAGGGATGCCGAAAAAAAATCTTTATGATTTTAAGTAGACATCCCTTTTCCCCCTTTTTTTTTAAAATAAAAATAGGAGGATGCCTATGAAAAAAAAATTTATTTTAAGTTAATCAACAACCATTTACTAATTTACTTATTCTAATTTATTAATTTTTAAAAAAAAAGAACGGAGTAAAAAAATGAAGCGCATAGTTTTGTTAATATTTATTTTTTCCACAATGTTTTGTTCAAAATTATTTGCCCAAGAAGAGGGGAGGGTTCAAATTTTGAATGAAAAAGTTGGTGTAAAAATAGACCCTGAAGAGAGGGAATATTATCAACTTTTTCCTTATGTCATTGGATACAAGTCGGCAGTATTTATCAGATTGGACGACGGAAGTTACAGGGTTATATTTACTATTACATCAAAAGGGAAAACAAAACTCCAGTTTAAAGATTATACTAAAAATGAAGTTGAGTCTATGTCCGAAAGAATTGACGGTATCGGAAGTATGAAAAGAAAAGAAGAAAAAAGCCTTGTCTCAGAAGAGAAAATCGAAAAAGCTTTTGTATCAGAACTTCGTTATATTGAGAATAATAGTGTCGAAATAACACTTTCTGGTTATTCAGTGGGTAACTTTATAGATGGAAGTGATGATATAACATATTCTGCGAAAATAAGTGCTGGATTGGGCTTTTTTCTGAACAGAGTCCTCGAGATTGGGATAAAGGGGACGGCTGATAAAATCAAAGGGAAATACGGTTCAGGAGCGGTTCTTGGAACATTGACGATAAATATACCTACAAGCAGTGAGAATGTTTACTTTTTTCTTGGTGGTGGCAGTGGTTATTTAATTTCTGGAGCATATAATAAAGAACAAAGAAAGAATGATTTGGATTTTGACTTTCAGGCTGAGGCATTTTGTGGCGGGAAATTCTTTATATCTTCGGGAGCGGCTTTAATATTACAGCCGTATTATATGAGAACCTTTAATGCAGGAACCGTCAAAGATGTAATCGATTTTGGAATATCTTACGGAGTTTCTTTATTCTTTTGATAACATTATTTTTTCTTTGTAAGCAAAGGTTAAATGATATATCTAAAGTATATTTTACACCTAAGTCAAATTAATTGTGCCTGAAAAAAATGTAATTGAAAATAATTAACTGCTATATCATAAACTCACAAAAATTAAATATTTCAAGTTTCAATATTTTTAATTCCGACTTTTCATTTAACTGTTGTCTTTATATTAGCAGATTTTTCTGTTTCTAATCCTATTTGATGAAGTAAAAAATACTATCATAACAATTAATTATCACAAAATACGATTAAACTTGACTTTTGGTAAATTTGATATTATATTTAGTATCACATATTAAATAATATGACTAAATTTGACGATAACAAGAATAAAGACTTTTTAAAGGAAGCGATTGAGGAAATTGAAAATTGGCGTAACTATAATAAACCTGAAATACCGTTAAAAGAAGTTGAAGATTTAATGATAAAAAAGTTAGGAGTAATCAAGCATAAATTAAAGGGTGGCACCGCTCAAATATACTCTCATAATGTACTTAGAAACTATTCATATTATGGCTCAGAAGGAATATTTACAATTCATATAAAAGGAAGCCCAAGAAACCCAAAAATTAGAAAAAACGATTTTAGAAAATTTCTGTATTCTCCATTAAAAGAAATAATAAATTTTTTAAAGGAGCAAAAAAATGTCTAAAGATTTAGAATATTATTTAAAATTGCTTTATGAAATACACATTGAAACAGAATATGACGAAGACCTTAAAAAAAACGTATATTATGCTTATATTTCTGAACTTGGTAAACATGCGTGCTATGGTCGAGGTTATACTTATGAAGAGGCAATAAAATCTCTTGAAAAGGTTAAAAATGATATAATATCTATTTATCTTGAAAAAGGAGCTCCTATTCCAGAACCAGAAATAATAATGAAAAAGGGCTTACTAAGTGGAAACTTTGTGGTCCGAACCAGCCCAATTATACATCAACAGCTTGTAGAACAATCTAAAAAAAGCGGAATTAGCCTAAATTTATATGTAAATCAATTATTGATCCAAAATTTTCAACTCAAGGAAATAAAAGGTCATTTTGATGAAAAACTTGATGAAGTAATTGAATGTTTGGAACTTTATAGACATAAATCAGAGGGAACAAAAATTGTTATTGAAGTGGGTGAGGAAGAACCTATTGAAGTACCAGATGAAAC
>JAUWXV010000036.1 GCA_030616165.1 bacterium
CTTTCACCTCCTGAAATTTCATTCGGCTTATGATGGAATCTTTCTCCAAGTCCAACTTTTTCAAGTGCTTCCAATGCTCTTTTTCTCCTTTGGCTCCCTGCAATACTACCATAAACCAAAGGCAATTCTACATTATTTAAAAGATTAACTCTTGGCAGAAGATTAAATGTCTGAAAAACAAATCCTATCTTTTTATTCCTTATTTCAGCAAGTTGATTATCGTCCTTTTCGTTGACATTCTCTTCCTCAAAAAGATAGTTCCCCTCGGTGGGAACATCCAGACAGCCCAATATATTCAGTAAAGTTGATTTTCCGGAACCAGAAGGTCCCATTATCGATATATATTCATTCTTATCTATTTCAAGGTCTATCCCCCTTAAAGCATGGACACTATCATAGCCCATCTTATATGTCTTCTCTACTCCTATTAATTTTATTACATTCATAACCACTCCCAAATAATTTCAGTTATAATCAATCTGCTATAATAAATACAATCTTATATCAAAAAAATTCATAATTATTTTATGGGTGGAAAAAATAGTATAAAACAAACCAAAGCAGAGGTTCAACTGAAAAAATTCTATATTTGTATATTTTAAACGGATTCGAGCCTGCATTCAGCCTCAGATTTTTTATTTCTAATCAAATGCTGACCAAATAAAAACCATAGTAAATAAACTTAACTGAATTAATACTATTCAGAAAGGACGCTCTCTTTTATTTTAAGTAAATATTCAAATGCTTTATCGTGGTCGTTAGGAATAATCCCATCAAGGATTGCATCTTCGATTTTCTTTTTCAAGATTCCCACCTTTCTTCCTGGTTTGATATTGCAGACTTTCATAATCTCGTGACCATCAACCGGTGATTTAAATTCCCTCAGTTTATCTTTTTCCTTAACTTCCTCAATCTTTTTAGTTACACGGTTGAAATTCTCGAGGTGAATTGCGGCTCTTTGAGGATTGCCCGATGTTATATCTGCTCTGCACAGGACCATCAAGTCATCAATGTCATCTCCAGCCTCGACTATAAACCTCCTTATTGCGCTGTCAGTAACATTCTCTTCAGAGAGTGAGATGGGACGAAGGTGCATTCTTATAAGTTTTTTTGCATAATCACCAAAGCTTAGGGGGAGTCTCATTCTTTTTACCACCTCTTTCACCTTTTTTGAACCAAGTTCATCGTGACCATAGAATGTCCACCCGGATTCAGGAAAAAACCTTTTAGTCAGAGGCTTTGCAATATCATGCATTAATGCCGTAAACCTTAAATTTAAACTATCGGACTTTTCTGCTACATTATCGACAACCTTTAAAGTATGAAGAAATACATCTTTATGCAGATAACCATTCTGGTTCTCAACACCGCTCAAACTATCCAATTCAGGGAGGATTATTTCCAAGAATTCGCAGTATTTTAATAATTTAAATCCCAAAGATGGTCTTTTTAAAGAGAGTATTTTCATTAATTCATTTGATATTCTCTCCTTTGATACAATATTTATACGTTCTTTATTATTTTTTATTGCTTTATATGTGGGTTTTTCTATTCTAAAACCAAATTGTACGGCAAATCTAATTGCCCTCAGCATCCTTAATGGGTCATCGCTAAATGAGAGTTTTGGGTCGATTGGTGTCTTTATCAACTTTTTATTTATGTCTTCAATTCCACCAAAAAGATCGATTATATCACCCTTCGACCTGAAATTTATCTTTCTTGCAAGAGTGTTTATAGTAAAATCTCTCCTTTTAAGGTCTTCTACAATTGTGCCCTCCATCACCTTTGGTTTTCTTGAATCAGGAGCATAAATTTCCCTCCGAGCACTCGCAAATTCAATCTTCAAATTCTTATACCATAAAACTGCCGTCCCAAATTCGCTGAATTCCAATGGATTCATTATCTTTAATCTCGCCGCAGTTATTTTCGCAAACCTCACACCATCTCCCATTACAAGAAAATCTATATCTTCGGTTTTTATATTAAGAAGTTCATTCCTAATATACCCTCCTACCAAATATACATCCGTATTTTTTTCATCGCCAATCTTCCCGACAAAATCGATAAAATTCTCTTTATTTGAAAAATCTTCCATATTTATTAATAAATTAAGAACTTACTTTCTTTGAAAAGAAAGTAAGCTCCGCCAGGCGGATCCGCCTCAGGCGGAAAAGAAACTTTTTACTTATTTTAAAAAAGGGCTTGATAAATCAAGCCCCTACAAATATAAAATTAACATTACTAAAATTAATTTGCCGAAATCATTTCATATTTTCATTCCGAAGATAAGGAGGGTATTTCTCTTTCAAAACCTTTAAAATATCGTTGAAATTATTAAAATTATAGCACAATATGTTATTTTTTGAGCAATAATTAAAAAAATCTTCCTTGGCAAAAATAACATCAACATAAGACACTGCACATCTGTCGGTATATCCATCTCCAATATAAACAGATATTTCGCTATCCGATTTCAGTCTTTTTATCTGTAAACCTTTACAATTTGCACACACGGGACAGTCAGGGTCATAATAAGGAAATTCTGGTTTTACGCGGTTACTATCATAAAAAATTAATCTATTAGAATAGTATTTAATATTTTCAAGTCTGTATTTTTTAAGGACATTACTTATATAATAATCAAAACCATCACTCATAATAGTCAGTTCAATATTATTTTTAGAAAGTACATCAATAAAGTTTATAAAGGATGTTTCTATCTTTTGATTATTAAGGAGCTTGTCAACTTCTTCTTTTGTAGCCCTGACTAAAGAGCATTCTAGGGTCAGACATTCCCTTGCGGTTATTTTTCCAGCAATCCAGTCTTTTACAATACCTATATTCTTTTTTTTCGTAAATGTATTAAAGAATTCCGCACCAACATCTTTAACACTAATTGTTCCATCGAAGTCACAAAAAACTTTCATTATTTTACTTTACCAGCAATCTCCTAATTCATAGAACCTTTACTAATATTAACATCTCTTAATAACTGTTCATATTTATCATGGTCGCCAAGTATTCTAATCGCTTCTTTTAAATCAACATCATCATCAATTGTCGATTCAATTTTACCTATTTCCCCTCCTATTACCCAGTTTATCTCCTTTTCAAGATTATAAACAATAGGAGGGTCTGAAAAATCAAACTCATATCTATTTTTTTCAATGATAATTTCCTTTGACTTTTTAATATAGTCTTCAAATTCTGTTCCGTAATTTTTCTCAATTCCTATTTCTTTCAAGTTCTCGATTTCCATTAAACCACTCTCTTCTGTTTTAACTCTGCTTTGAACAACAAATTCCTTGAACTGGTCTAAAATCTCACTATCTACATCCACTCTTTGGATATCAGGATGTCTGTTAGCATAACTAATTGCAAACTTCAAAAATGTTGACTGGTCCAATAAATCCGACATAAAGTTATTATCATCTGAAACAACCATATCCGGAGTAATCCCACCCCCACCCTGAACAATCCTGCCTGACTTGGTATAATATACATTTTCTTTGTTATTAGTATTTTCAGCAGAACTAATCTTTGTTCCATCAATGCATCTTCCACTTGGAGTGTAATATCTTGCAGTAGTCATTTTCAGGGCTGTTTCCGGTGTTGGATAAAAAATGGTCTGCACCAGTCCCTTACCAAATGTTTTTCTGCCAATGATAATTCCTATGTCAAGGTCTTGAATTGCCCCTGCAAAAATTTCTGAGGCACTGGCACTCACATTGTCAACTATAACTACAAGAGGTTTGTCATAATAAATCGGATTTTTCTTTGATATATGTTTAGAATTAAACTTTTTATTTTTTCCTTTAGTTGAAACTATCAATTCACCCTTTTTTACAAATAGATCAGCTACACCAACAGCCGATGTCAGAAGTCCTCCGGGATTGCCTCTAAGGTCTAATATCAGTCCATTAAGACCAGATTTCTGAAATTCTCGGATTGTTTTAATCATTTCCCCGGCAACATTTTGAGAAAAATGACTTAACTTTATATATCCAATATGGTTGTCAAGCATCTTCCAATATGGAATATCTTTCACTCGAATATTTCTCCTTGTAATTATAAAATCAAGTGTTTTCAGCACTCCTTCCCTTTTTATTGTCAATTTTACCTTTGTTCCCTGTTTCCCTTTAATCATACTTGTTATTTCATCCATCTTCAGTCCTTTTATATCAATCCCATTAACCTTAACAATAACATCTCCCTGTCTAATTCCTGCTTCTTTTGCGGGTGAATCTTCCATAGGTGAAACTATTGTAAATTCTTCATCAATCATAGTCACGTAGAAACCAATCCCTCCATATTCTCCGGTGGTAATTGATTTTAACTGGCTCGCTTTGGTCTTATCGTAAAAAGTTGTATATGGATCAAGCCCTCCAAGTATCGCATCTATTCCCAATTTTACCAATTCCGACTCATCTATCTCTTCAACATATTCATCCTTCACTTCTCTGAATATTCTACTCAGCAATTTAAAATCAAGTTCATTATCAACCGGGGATGAAATTATATATTCATATCCATAATGGAATATATTCACTGTGAAAATTACCAGCAATATCACAATAAATGTGATATAAGTTCTTTTGAATTTAATCATAAATTTCCTTTAAAATTATTAACAGAATTTTGGTAAAATAAATGATAATTAAAAATAAAAGCAATAATATTTAAGTAGATTGCCATCCCGAAGTTTCGGGACTCCTCGTCCCAAATCCTCAGCGATTTTCTATGTATAATTAATTTGACTTTTTATTTAATTTAGATTGACAATCTATTTCAAAATCCAATAGCAAAAGCTATTTTCAGGTTGATAACTTATGATTCGTGTTCTTAAAAGTCAAGTAAATAATGGTGGTTTATTCATATAATCCGGATTTTATATAATATATCTTTCTATATATTTAGTATTTTCTTTATTATTATAAATCATTGAACCGCCATATTACAATAGTCTTTTATAAAATGATTTCTTAAAACCGTTAAAACGGTTATATAATTTTACGATCGTTTTATGATCCCCTCGATAAATCGAGGGGTTAATGATACCTTATTAATTGTAACACTTTATTAATCCCTAACTTTAGTTAGGGGGTTAGAAGCAACCTTTTAAAAGTAAAACCGTTTTAACGGTTTTCATCAACATTTAATTGTAATAAATATGCTTATATTAAATTCAATAAAATTAAATATGCTTAGAAAATCGCTTAATCATAGGGATCACTTCGGGACAATGACAAGTATGACTGTTGTCATTTCGAGTTCCCCCCCAGTTGCGTGGGGGACGCGGCAATCTCACCTTGAAAATTTCGCTATTATCTATGTTTAATATAATTAGAGTAAATTTCTCTGTGGATTTTGTTTGGATTGTTGATTTATCTTTTGGAAATACAAGATAATTTAATAAATTATTTCACTAACGGCATTATTTTCATCGACCAAAACAATTTTTGGCTTATGGTCTTTGAGTTTATCTTCTTCAACCTGGGCAAAAGCAAAAATTATAATCTTATCTCCAAGCTCACCAAGTCTTGATGCGGCTCCATTCAAAGCGATAACTCCAGTACCTCTTTCCCCGGTAATAACATAAGTTTCAAACCTGTTCCCATTAGAAATATTAGCAACTAATACCTTTTCGTATTCAACAATCCCTGAAGCATCCATTAAGTCTTCATCAATCTCAATACTTCCTTGATAATTGAGATCGGATTTGGTTATTTTTGCACTATGTATTTTTGATTTTAATAATGTTATAAGCATAAATTGATGTTTTTTATAAATCCTGTTCCTGTAAACCTTCTTTCTCATTCTTTTCTTCTTTTATGATAGGACTTAAATTGAATGTCTCTTTCCAAACATAATAAAGTCTCTGGACAGCGGTATAATTTGCAGAAACAGCAATAATCCATACTACAAACATAAGTGACAGTGGATATGTCGAAACAAAAGTAATATTACCAAATAAAGCACCAAATGCCAAAAACACAATTCTTTCCTGTCTCTGCATTAAACCCACTTTGCATTGGAGACCAAGACTTTCAGACTTTGCCCTTATATAACTTACCATCAGTGAACCGTTGACTGCGATAAATACAGCAATAGAAGTAATATACATTTCATTTACAATAAAATAAAAACATACTCCGAAAAACATTACCACTTCTGAATATCTGTCAATAGCAGAATCATAAAGAGCACCAAACTTAGAACCTAATCCTGTAGCTCTGGCTACCTTACCATCTACCAAATCGCATGTTCCTGCTACCATTATTGTTAAGCCACCCCAGAAAAAATAGCCTTTTGCAAGTAGTATTGCTGATAATATGCTAAATATCAAACCAAATGTGGTCAATAAATTCGGATGTACTCCTCTCTTTATCAAAAAGCCAACGAGGGGATTTAACAATTTATAATAATAGTCCTGAATAAAATCAGGAAGCAAATTTATCTTCCGGTCTTTGAAAATTGAATTAAAGATTTTTGTCATAAAATTTAATCCTTTTATTTATCTTTTCCTTCCACAATCAAAACAAACTCCCCTCTTGGTTTTTTCTTAGAAAATAATCTTAATGCCGAATCTATATCTGTTCTGATAAACTCTTCATAAATTTTAGTTATCTCCCTTGCAATCGAAATCTTTCTATTCCCTAAGAAATTTTTAAGGTCTTCAAGGGTTTTTACAAGTCTGTGTGGAGATTCAAAAAGAATGATAGTCCTTATTTCATCCTTTAGTCGTAGAAGCCTTTTTTTTCTGCCTTTTTTTGCTGGTATAAAACCCTCAAAAACAAACCTATCATTAGGAAGACCCGATACCACTCTACCGGCGAGCAGAGCCGAAGCACCAGGAACAGGGACTATCTCTATCCCATCACTAATAGCTCTTTTTACCAAATAATACATTGGATCAGATATACCAGGTGTTCCTGAATCTGATACAAGTGCTATTGAACTATTTTCTTGCAACCTTTTTAATATCTTCGGGGTAGTCTTTGATTTATTAATATCATTATAACTTATAAGAGGTTTCCTTATTCCATAATGCTCGAGAAGAATTTTAGTTCTTCTTGTGTCTTCAGATGCTATTAAATCAACCGATGAAAGAACCTCAACTGCACGATAAGTTATATCTTTAAGATTACCAATTGGTGTACTAACTATATATAACTTCGAACAGTTGTCTTTTATCATATTAAAAAATAATCTATTACATAATTTAATTAATTTTATCTTTTTATATTAATAATAAAAAAATCAAAAGTCAAGTGTCATTAATAAAATACCTATTGTAATTGTTGATATAAATTAATACATTAGAATCAAAAAAACTATTTTTTTAAAAAATAATTTTGTATTTAGGATTTTAAGTAAGCAATTTGTATTCCAATTTTCGAGCAATTTTATAAAGTAATCTCGATTATTCTATGATGTGGATTTTTTACGTTTTATTATTTTATTCTCTAATTTATTCAATTTTTTTATTTCTTTTGAGAATCGGTCTAAAAAGATTAAAAAAAGGAAACAATGACAAACACTATTCTGTTTCAGTAATAACTGCAGCAAGAAACGAAGAGAAGAATATAGTAAGATTTTTGAACTCGATGAAAAATATTGATTATCCTCCTGATAGATGGGAATTGATAGTTGTTGATGACCGTTCAGAGGATTCTACTTTTAGATTGGCAGAATCTTTTAAATCGGAGATTCCAAATCTTCACATCATTAGAATTGAGAAAAAAGATATCAATATTTCCCCGAAAAAGAATGCTGTAGAGACAGCCATTCGAAACTCCACAGGAGAAATAATACTGACTACCGATGCTGACTGCATTCCTGAAAAAAAGTGGATTTCGGAGATTGTATCTTACTTTGACAAAGAGACCGCGATGGTCGTGGGCTTTTCGCCTCTTATTGACAATGAAAATAAAGATAATTTATTAACATCATTTCAATTTATTGAGTCCATTTCACTTGGTGGATTATCAGCCAGTGCAATAGGTCTTGGATTCCCTTTAACATGCTTCGGCAGAAATCTCGCATATAAAAGAGAAATATTTAACAATATCGGAGGATTCGGCAGGTTTAAAACATACATTTCCGGTGATGATGACCTTTTAATGCACCTGATTAGAAAAAAAACAAAATTAAAAATTAAATACGCACAGAAATCAATTGTTCCATCTATACCTGCTGAAAATTTTAAAGATTTTGTAAATAACCGTTTAAGACATGCATCTAAATTCATTCAGTATCCTTTAGATGTTAAAATTATCTCAGCATTTTTTTATTTATTTAATTTAACTATTATACTTTCCTTTCCATGTATTTTCTTTATGCCCTCATATCTATGGATATTTATTATTTCATTATCAATAAAATATTTCTCAGATTACTCTTTTATTAAAAAAACCAAAAAAAAGTTCGGCATAAAAGAGCCTATCAAAAAATTTACAGTGGTATTTTTCCTTCATCCGTTTTATATAACAATATTAGGTCTCCTTGGTCTTAGAGGAAAATTTAAATGGAAAGATAAATTTTACAGAGCAAAAAACAGATGTCAATGATTTTTCTTTTAATAATTACAATTATATATTTCATTTCAGGAACTCTCTTTTTTATCGGTCTTATCAGAAGAAGAAATTTCAGCAGCAGCGAGAAACCATTTACATCGGTGGTAATTGCGGTAAGAAACGAAGAAAAATACATCAAGAACTGCCTTTTAGACCTTTCAAAACAAAGTTACCCGAATGAACTGTTCGAAATAATATTAGTTGATGACCATTCCGAAGATAATACCGGCAAAATAATAAAAGAATTTCAGAAAAGAGTAAACAATATTAAACTTCTTGAGATTCGAGAGAGAGCCGAAAAATTTTCCCCTAAAAAATATGCCCTATATGAAGGAATAAAGAAAAGCAGGGGAGAAATAATCTTGACTACAGATGCTGACTGCAGATTACAACCAAAGTGGATTGAATCTATGGTAAAAAACTTCACTCCAGAGTGTGGAATGGTTGCAGGTTTTTCTCAGATTTCTGAAAAAAACAAAATAGATTCGGTCTCAACCGGAGTCCAAGCCTTAGATTTCTTTTCAATGATGAGTGCCGCTGCCGGGGCAATTTCATTAGGTTTTCCACTCGCTGCATCCGGACAAAATCTTGCATACAGAAAAGACGCTTTTTATAAAGTTGGAGGTTTTTCAAAAATAAAACACAGAATATCAGGTGATGACACTTTATTACTGCAGATGATAAAAAAATACACCGATTTTAAAATCAATTTTTCTTTTAATAAAGAATCCTTTGTAACTACCTATCCAATAAAATCGCTGAAAGAGCTCTTCAGCCAGAGAGCAAGGTGGGCTTCAAATGCCTTTTATCAGAGAAAAACAGACATCTTATTTTTCATTTATCTCATTAATCTCTATTTAATAAACCTTGGATTAATAATTTTTTTACCTCTCTCGGCATTCTTCAAGGAACTTGGACTTATCCCGGTTTGTTGTCTATTATTAAAGTGGCTTACTGATTTCTCGGTGATACTAAAAGGGGCAAAAACTTTTGATAGGATAGACCTTTTGAAATATTTTATTTACTGGGAATTATTCCAACCCATATATTTTGTTTTTGTCGGAATTACTGGAACAATAGGAAAATTTACCTGGAAAGGAAGAAAATACTAATGAAAGAGAAGATTTACCTTTTATTTTTTAAGTACAAATTCAGTTTGCTATTTATAATATCAATCCTGATTTTAAGTTGTTCAACCGGAACAAATTTAGCAGATGAATTTTTTAATGCCGGAGACTTTGAGAAAGCACTCTCAGAATACAATAAAATCATAGAAAAGAATCCCCAGAATTGGCACGCTTATATCGGGATTGGCAATTGTTTTCTTAATATGAACAAATTTGAACCTGCCCTGGATGCATATGAAAAAGCGGTAATATTGAATCCAAATTTAAACAATATTAAAGAAAATATAAAGCAAATTCAACTAAAAATTTCTCAAAAATATGTTTCTGAAAAGGACTATAAAAGCGCCCAAAAAATTCTTAATAATATAATTAAAACAGAACCAAACAATATTGATGCCAACTATCAATTTGGCATCCTATACAAAGAAACAAGCAGACCCGAGAAAGCAAAAGAATATTTTGATAAAATTATTAAAACCGACCCCGAAAATAAAAAAGCATTGGATGAATTGAAATTACTCTCGGTAAAAGAAGATAAATCAGAAAAATACTTTAAAGAAGGGAAAGAATTTTATGATTGGGAACTTTATTATCAGGCATACGAAGAATTTGAAAAATCATATCAACTGAAACCCGATTTCAAAGATGCAGAATATTTTATGCACATTGCCTTAGGAAGAGTCTATTACAATAATAAAGATGTATCAGACTTATGGAAGGCGATTTTGGAATTTGGGTATGCAATGGCAATCTATCCCGAAAAAGCCGAACCCCATTATCTTATGGGAATGGCTTATCAAAAAAAAGATAAAAAAGATTTTAAAAATCCTATTGAAGAATATGAAAAGGCTATTGAACTTGAACCAAACAGCAAAATAGCAAAAATTTGCAAAGAAAAAATTAATCAACTATTTAAAACTAAGGAAAAAGTGGAAAAATTTTGGGGAAAAAGTGACGGGAAATTTTGAAATCTTTATTTAATTAATACAAATGATTTAAAAAATTTATAAATTTTCAGTATATCAATCCTTCAAAAACATTTTAATCCGATCAATAATTTTATCGCTATCAACAGTTTTCAATAGGAAATCCTGTCCTGATGCAAGGTCATCTATAGCCTCAGTAAAATCAAACGCACCGGCAGTTAGAAAAATAATCGGTATATCTTTTGTCTCTGGATTAGATTTTAGAACCTTAGTCGCTTCAAAACCATCCATATTGGGCATCATTATATCAAGTATTATCAAATCTGGTTTTTCTTCCGTAACTTTATCAATAAGTTCCTTTCCATCACGAACTAGTATATCTTGATAGCCCGCACTTTTAAGCCGTATTGAAATCGCTTTTAAAAAATCTTCTTCATCATCAGCTATTAATATCTTATACATAAATCATCCCTTTTAAAATTTTTTAATATACAAAATTAAAAAGTAAAAAAATCATTTTATTAGTTCTTAACATTTGAAAATATAAATATATATTTTATATAATGCAAGTTTTTTCACCTTTAAAATAATTTCTGATAAAAGTCACTTTTTTTATTAATTTTACTTCTTAAAAAAATATAGATAAACAAAATCTGTGCTAACAAAATTCCTGATAAATCCGCAGCGAAATCACCAAGACTTTCAAACCTTCCGGGAATATACCTCTGGTGAATTTCATCTAAGCCTGCAAATGCTCCTCCTATTAATATGGATAAAATCACCGCAAATTTCCTTATGCTGTTTTTATCCTGAAAATATAAAGCACGAGTTAACAAAAAACCAAATATCCCATATTCAATAATATGTATAACCTTATCAAAATTTTTCCACCCTGGAGTAACTTCTGCAAATTGTGGTATAGAAGAAACGGTTAATATTATTACTGCCCACAATATAAAGGGAACTTGATAAATTAAGAATTTACGTCTTTGAGGGTTCATCAATTGTTATAATTTTAAATTTATACTCTAAATATTTTGTAAATTTTTTTTATTATTAAAAGCCCTACTTTCCTTTGAAAAAGAAAGTAACAAAAAAAACTTTATAATTATTTTTAATTCCTCCAGAGGAATCGGGAAGAATTAGAAACGGTTAAATCTATCCTTTATCGATGAGAAAATAAATTTAAGAATCTCTTATGCTTTCAATTGCATATGGAATACATTCAAGAACATCACTTGCAATAAGCCCCATTTCCCCCTTTTCTTTTCTTGCAATATCACCAGCCTTTCCGTGCAGATAAGCTCCTGCAACACCGGCATCAATCATAGATAATCCCTGTGCAGCAAGTCCTGCTATAATTCCGGTTAATACATCCCCTATACCACCTGTAGCCATACCAGGATTTCCAACAGGTATTAAAAATGTATCCCCATCTGGATAAGATATAACAGTCGGAGAACCCTTTAAGAGAACATTGACTTTAAGAATTGATGCTGCTTTTTTTGCTGATTCAATGCGGTCTTTGAGAACCTCATCAATTTCGGTTTTCATCAGTCTGGAAAATTCACCCTCATGGGGAGTTATTATAATATCGCTTTCAATACTTGAAAAAAACTCCAACCTTCCAGAAACAGGAAATAAGCCATCTGCATCCACCACCATAGGTATTTTAACCTCAGGAAGAATGCTTAAAATAAGTTCAAGTGTTTCAGGATTCCTTGAAAGTCCAGGTCCTATTGCTAACACATCTGCCCACTCCAGTCTTTCAATAATTTTATTTTTTGCTTTAACACTTAAAGTCCCATGTTTAGTTTCAGGAAGTGGAAATGTAATGACTTCGGTAAGTTTCTCCTCCATAATAGGATTAAGAGATTCAGGAATACCCAAAACAGCCAATCCTGCTCCAGTTCTCAGTACAGCAAGGGATGCCAGCGCCGCCGCTCCTGTCATCCCTCTTGAACCTGAAAGTATAAAAATCTTACCACATTCCGTCTTGTTACAATTCACCCTTCTTGCAGGAAGAAGCCTAAGTATTTCCGACTCTTCGGGTATATTTAATAAAACATTCTCTTTATTTATAACCTCCTCAGGATATCCAATATCAGCAACTATAATCTCTCCAGCCATTTCTCTTCCAGGAGAAACGACAAGCCCTTTTTTCTTTAATCCCATAGTAACAGTTTGCACCGCTTCAATACAATCCCCCTCAAACTGTCCTGTATCTGAATTTAGGCCAGAAGGAATATCAACCGAAACAACAGGAATATTCAAACTGTTTATCAATTCAATTGCTTTTCCAATTATTCCGTAAACTCTTCCAGATATTCCTGTTCCCAGAAGAGCATCTATAATTATATCACCTTCAATAAAAAACTCGTCAAACCATTCATCAGAAACAACAAATTCAATATTTAAACCCATATTCTCGGCAATAATAAGATTAGTTAAAGCATCCCCTTTAATCTCTTCCTTCTTTGCAAAAATATAAACATTAACATCAAATCCTTCATTGAAAAGTTCTCTAACAGCAACTAATCCATCACCACCATTATTCCCTTTGCCACAAAAAACAAGTACTATATCTCCATTATTTTCATCTAAAAAATCCATTACAGTTCTTGCTACAGTTAATCCCGCTCTTTCCATTAGAACAATCCCGGGAATCCCAACTTCTTCAATCGCTCTTCTGTCGATATTCCTGATTTCACTGGCTGTAACAATCTTTTCCATATTTGCTACTCCTTTAGTAAACAAAACTTATTCTGCTATTTTGGAAAATAATGATAAGGAGAAATACTCATTATTTCTCATATCTTATATTACAAGAAATAATAAATTAAAAATTCTCCATAAAATATAAATTTATTTTATTAAAAAGTCAAAGAATTTAAAAAAGAAGAAAAAATGGTATGGAAAAGTTTGCAAATCAGGAATGAAAATCAACTAAATACTTTAATCCTTGAGCCCCATTTCGATTTAATTTCACGGATATAATCTTTCTGGCTGGATATGACATCAGCGATCGAACCGCTTTTCAGACCAAGAATATTATCGCCGATATGATAAATGTCTTCAAGGGCTTCATCTTCAGGATTATATATAACATATGGCATTTTATAATTAGATATGTTAACCAATGACTTACTTTCTCTCAAGTTACCAAGATAGATTAATTTCTGAGATAAATAATGTTTCATTTTCTCAGAAACCTCAGATTGAATTTCCCAAGCCTGTGCAGAATCGGTCTTATTGACTACGAGACCGTATATGCTCTTGGACAAAATTGAATCCAGACGGTTCACATAGGAATCAAGTCTCTCTGAATTCTCCACAACTTCATTTATCCTTTTATAAATAGAAAGTTTTTTATTATAACTAATCGAACTTCCATTATTACCTTTGAATATTAACTCCATTACATTTTCTTTTAATTCTGCAATCTCTTCCCTTACCTTTCCCAAAACAACTTCTCCAAAAATTCTCGGAGGCAATCCGAGTTCAAATTTTATGGGAAGAACCTCTTTTTTATAAAAACTCTCAAGGTTGCCGTTTCTTATTCTCTTATCATCCAGTTTTTTAAGTTCAAACCTCAAGTCATCTATTCGAAACCCGGTTCTCGTGCAGTCTCGGAGTTTTTCTAAAAATTCAAGAATATCTTTTTCCTTCTGAAAAGCATTCTTTAATTGGTCATATATCATCGTCAACATAAGGCTGAATATTGCATGTTTTGAAGTCTCTTCAGAGGTTATAACAAATATCTTGGCATATATACTATGAAGAAAATCAAGAATATCTTTATTTATTCCCCCACCGAAGTCAGCGAGTTTTATTTTTGCATTAGAATCATTAATCAGATAGATTATCTCATTCTTATGAAAATAGAATAGATTTTGTGACCTTCTTACTGGTGAAGGAGAAACAAAACAGAGACTATTAATGTCTGTTTCTTCTTTTATTCTGTTCCATCCTAAATTTTTCTTTTTATTGTAAAGAATATCCTCGATATAAAATTTTGGCTCGATGCCAATAATTAATCTCTGGTCAGGTTTCCCAAAATCAAGATCAATCAATTCAACATTTTGAAGTTCATTTTTTCGATAATCAGAAATGAATTTTAAAAGAAGGGCAAAAGAGAATGCAAGATTATTAACTATAAGACTTTTACCTGTGCCACCTTTCAAAGAAGTAAATCCAAGGAGATTAATACCTCTATTATTATTTATCTCTTTAATTACTTCGCTATATATAGTTTCCTTATTCGGGAAGAAATTTCCTTTAAACTTCGGGTTACCTTGCTTTTTAGATTCAATCCCTGCTCTTATTGCAAGAAATTCAATTGCTTTTTTTCTGTCAATATCTTTTATCCGCATAACAAGGTCTATAACGTCACCTTTTACATCATTACATATCCAGCATCTAAACGTATTCTTAAGCGGATTAAAGGTCATAGTCGGGTGCCCGTTCTTTATTTTATGCCTGTCAATTCTTATACAAGGAATTGTCGAGCGATTGACATTTAAACCTAATTCACGGGCTACTTGTATTATATTATTTTCAGACTGAATTTCTTTAATGTTATATAATATCTCATCATCATCCTCCGGGATAAATCCAGACATCTTCATAAAGACTCCAAAGAAATAGTTAATAAATTCATCAAAATTTCTAATTTTATATAATGTAAGAAAAAAAAAATTTTTAGTCAAGGTTTACTTACTTTAATTTAAATATTTTATAAAAATTACTTAAACGAATTTATTAAAGAATATGTTGTGATTATATAATTTTTAATTAATTATAAAAAAAAAGGAGACCTTTATGAAGATCTCCATTATTTATCACATAACTTTTTAATTACTTACAAGAATTTGCAAACTTAAAAACCTGGTAAGGTACTCTATTTAATTACCTGAAAATTGCGATACAAGAATAATAATTTCCAAAAAACCCGAATGTTTTACTAAAATTAAAAAAATAAAATGTCATTGCCACGTCGTCCCCCGAGTACTCGGGGCTCGCAATGACAAAAAGGTCAATTTTTTTTAGCACTTATTTGATTCAAATAATTATCTGTTTATATCAATCTTAAAAACTCTATTGCAATTTTCGGGTAATTACCTTTTCAATCTCTAAGAGAACTTCATCTTCTGCTTTTTGTAAAGTATAATCTTTCATAAGGATGCCGGAAGCATTTTTATGCCCGCCTCCACCAAATATTTCAGCGATGCGATATACGTCATATTTCTTCTTAGACCTTAAACTAACCTTAATCTTATTTTCAGGAAGTTCTAAAAAAAGTGCGGCTATTTCTACATCTTTAACATCTGTAATATACTCCACAAATCCTTCAATATCTTCTATTTTTGCACCCGACGACATCATCATCTCTTTTGAAACTTGAATGGAAACCGCTTTTCCACCTGCAATCTTCTTAAGAGTTGTCAGAGATTTAGAAAACAATATCATCCTTTCCCAGGAATAAGATTCATAGATATATCCAAATATCTCCCGTGGTTTAATACCCTTTTTCAGAAGTTCCGCGCATATGATGTGAGCCCTTGGAGTAGTATTAGAAAAGCGAAATGAACCGGTATCTGTTAATATTGCTACATATAGAAAAAGTGCCATCTTTTCATCTATTTCAAATCCCATTCTGTTTACTAAGTCAAATACAATTTCTCCTGAGGCGGAAGCCAATTCATCGACTATATTTAAATCGCTCCATTTTATATTTGAATAATGATGGTCGATACATACTTTAGTAGCCCGACTGCTTTTTACAACTTCATCCATCCCACCCAGCCTTTCCATATTGCTAATATCCATAAGAAAAATTATATCACTTTCAAGAATGCGCTGCCGATATTTTTCTTCATAATGTTTAATCAATTTTCCATCAGGATCAAGAAATTTAAAAAATTCGGGGGTAGGAGAATCGTTAATAATAACAGAATCTTTACCGAGTTTTTCTAATAAACGACAAATCCCGAGTTCCGAACCGAGTCCGTCGCCATCGGGATTTATATGAGTAGAGACAATAAATTTGTGATTTTCCCTTATTATCTTTTCAAGTTTCTCCCAATCATCTTCGCTAATCATTTATATCACTCTATAAATTTATCGTAAATTTTAAAAATATTATCCTTCCAAAAGTAAAAAAAAAATTTGTATTTACCAGAGTTCTAAAAACTATAAAATATTTGTCAACAGATTTATTAAAGACTGGGGAAATATTCCGAGATATATAATCCCTCCAACAGATATCGACAAACTAAGCGCCATAACAGGTCTTGCAGACAAATAAGAAAAATCTAAAACTGCTTCTTTCATATACATAAAAATTACAACTCTTAAATAATAATAAACAGCGATAACGGCATTTAGAACACCGATAACGGCGAGACCATAGAGTTCGGATTCAACAGCAGAACTAAAGATATAAAGTTTTCCCATAAAACCGGCTGTTGGTGGTATCCCCGCCAATGAAAACATAAATAATGTCATACATATTGCAGCAAACGGCTTTTTAAATCCGAGACCTGCATAATCTGAAATCTTCAGAACCTCTTCTTCTGATTTCTCCATATAAATAACAACACCAAACGCACCAATATTCATAAATGTATAGACCAGTATGTAATACATTATTGAAGCTGCTGAGAATTCAGATTCAATATTACGTGAAAGTGCAGTCAAAGCAACAAGAATATAACCAGCGTGAGCAATACTCGAATAAGCAAGCATGCGTTTAATATTAGTCTGAACGATGGCAATAACATTTCCCACGGTCATAGTTAAAATAGCCAATACAGCAAGTATTCCTGTTATTTGAGAGATGATTGGGCTGAAACCGGTAATGAAAAGTCTTAAAAATACGGCAAAACTCGCTGCTTTTACTCCTGCTGACATAAAGGCAGTCACGGGAGTAGCAGAACCTTCATAAACATCGGGTACCCACATATGAAATGGAACAAATGCCGCTTTAAAACCAAATCCCACGATAATAAGTATCATCCCTATGTAAAATAAAATGCCTATTTCAACACTTCCATCCTTTAAAAAATTCAAAATACTATAAATATTTGTCGTTCCTGTCGAGCCGTAGATGAGTGCAATCCCATAAAGTAGAAAACCAGTTGTAAAAGCTCCCAGCAAAAAATATTTTAAGCCTGCCTCAAGTGAATCTTCTCGGGACCTTCTAAAAGCGGCAAGTATATAAAGCGATATAGAAAGCGTTTCAAGGCCAAGAAAAATCACTATCAAGTCATTGGTGGAAGCCATAAGCATCATCCCCAATGTTGCAAACAAAATCAGCGAAAGATATTCTCCTGTACCGCGTATATATTGATTTATAAAATTACCAGATAAAAGAAGTGTTAAAAGGGTTCCGATTAAAAAAATTATATCAAATAGAAGAGCAAAATTATCGGCAAGAACCATTCCATCAAAACCAACTTGATTGAGGTTCCAGAGATAATAAATATCATAAAAAGCAAATATAATCCCTATGAATACTATTGAGATAGACCATCTTCGGTAGTTCGGAAATAATCCGATAATCAGCACTGAGACGGCTGTTAATAAGATTATTATCTCTGGTCCTATTACACTTAAATTTATTGTCGGTATAGAATAATCCATATCTTAATCATTAATTTTTTGGCTCAATACCTGTTCATCTAAGATTTCAATTTTATATTCATCAATTTCATTAACAAAAAAGGTTCTTTCGCTTTTAAGTTTCCTCACCTCCAGAAGATATTCAACAGACTTTTCCGTCTTCGTCATAAATGTCAAAGGATAAACACCAATCCATAATATCAAAACAACGATAGGAACCAGTATAGTGACCTCGCGCAGATTTAAGTCTTTTAATAATTTATTTTTTTCATCCTTCAATTTGCCGAAAATGACTCTCTGATACATCCATAAAAGATAAACAGCAGTCAGGATAATACCAACCGCTCCGAAAATTGCAAAGGCTTTATTCCTCAAAAACGTCCCGAGAAGAATAAGAAATTCCCCAACAAAACCATTCGTTCCAGGCAGTCCGAGGGAAGAAAGAACAACTATCATAAAAAATGCAGAAAATACGGGAATTTGAGATGCAAGCCCTCCGAAATTTTTAATCAAACGTGTATGTCTTCTTTCGTATATCATCCCAACAATCAAAAACAATGCCCCCGTAGATATACCATGATTTACCATTTGAATAATACTACCCTGCACACCCTCCTGTGTAAATGAAAATATACCAAGCATAACAAATCCCAAATGGCTGACGCTTGAATATGCAACAAGTTTTTTGAGGTCGGGCTGAACCATTGAAACCATCGCACCATATATAATTCCTATTAAAGCAAGAACAGAAATAAACGGGAAAAACTGTTCAGAAGCGTTTGGAAAAAGCGGAAGACAGAATCTTAAAAAACCGTATGTTCCCATTTTTAGCAAAACAGCAGCCAAAATTACACTTCCAGCAGTCGGCGCTTCAACATGGGCATCCGGAAGCCAGGTATGAAACGGAAATAAAGGAACTTTTATCGCAAATGCTATCCCAAATGCCAAAAACAACCACATCTGGTAATTTAAAGGAAGGTCTATTTCTTTTATTATTTCAACAAGATCAAATGAATTTAATCCAGCTTTAAAATATAAAACAAGAATTCCTATAAGCATCAATACACCACCGAACATAGTAAAAAGAAAAAATTTCACGGCAGCATATACCCTCTGTGGACCACCCCAAACACCGATTATAAAATACATCGGGACAAGCATTGCCTCCCAGAATATATAAAATAAAATCAAATCTAACGAAAGAAATACCCCTAAAATCCCGGTCTGAAGCATAAGGTAAAATATCATAAATTTTTTAACTTCTTTATTTATAGCATTCCTGGTGGAAAGAATTACAATAGGACCAAAAAAAGTGGTAAGCATAACGAGAAGAAGGTTTATTCCATCAACGCCAAGATAGTAACTAATTCCAAGAGATTTTATCCACTCCTTTTTAACCACAAACTGCATTCCTGCAATATCTGGGTCAAATTTTATAAACAATACTACCGAAATTATGAAATCTATAATGGTCACAAGAAGAGTATAAATGCGGATAAATTTTACATTCTCTCTCCTGATAAAAGTAAGAATAATCATCCCGATAAAAGGAATGAATATTATATATGAAAGAATATTTGAACCTTGGTTAACCATATTCCCGAAATATTTAATTTAATTTATCTAAATATAAAATATCCAATAATTATTACAGCACCCAAAATAAGCGAAAGAGCATACTCCTGAACATATCCTGTTTGAACCTTTCTTAATTTATCTCCTGCTGACTGAATAACATTTGCAGTCCCATTGACCGCACCATCGACTATTTTTACATCAAAAATCTTCCAAAAAATATCTGAAATCTTTATAAATGGATTAACAATAAATGTGTGGTATATTTCGTCAATATAATATTTGTTCAAAAGAACCCTGTAAGCAAGTGAAAATCTTTTTGCCAGTGTTGAAGCAATATCAGGTCTCTTTAAATATATCTGATGTACAATAATCAATACAATCAGAACAATAATGATTGATATAATCATCAACAAATATTCCAACCCTAAAGAATTTTCAGCATTTGAAGTAGAATTTGCAATTATTTCGCTGTTTCGAAAAACAGGTTCCATGAATTTCTTGAAGTGATTTTCACCCCCTAAAGAATGCGAAACCCCTATATAGCCTCCAAAAAGTGAGAAAAAGCCCAATATAATAAGAGGAATGGTCATTATTTTAGGAGACTCATGAATATGTAGTTCTTTTTCTGACTGAAAGCGAGATTCACCAAGAAAGGTCAGATAAAATAATCGAAACATATAAAAAGCGGTCAAACCAGCAGTAAAAACACCAATGACCCATAATATTGGATTTCCTTTGTCAAAGGCATTCCATAAAATCTCGTCTTTGCTGAAGAATCCGGAGAATCCTGGAATTCCTGTAATTGCAAGAACCGCAATCAGAAATGTCCAGAAAGTTATTGGTATATATTTTTTAAGCCCACCCATAAATCTCATATCCATCTCACCGGAGAGTGAATGAATGACACTTCCTGCCCCAAGAAACAAAAGTCCCTTGAAGAAAGCGTGCGTCATAAGATGGAACATCCCAGCAGTAAATGCTCCCACTCCGACAGCAAGAAACATATATCCAATCTGGCTTATTGTGGAATAAGCAAGTACCCTTTTTATATCGTTCTGAACAGTCCCGATAGACGCTGAATAAACAGCAGTAACTACCCCTACCACAGCGACAATGCTCATAGTCAATGGTGCTAAAAGATAAAGTACATGACATCTAACAATCATGTAAACTCCGGCGGTTACCATAGTTGCAGCATGTATAAGCGCACTCACAGGTGTTGGACCCTGCATAGCATCCGGCAGCCAAACATAAAGAGGAATCTGTGCTGATTTACCAACCGCCCCTATAAAAAGAAGAAGGGTAATTGCAACAATGACAGGGTCTCCTATTTGCCGGGAAGATGCCATCGAAAAAACACTCTCGAAATCAAGAGAAGCAAACTCTATAAATATAAAAAAAAGACCAATAAGAAACCCAAAATCGCCTATTCGGTTAACAATAAAAGCCTTTTTACCGGCGTCTGCGTTCTTTTTATCCTCATACCAAAATCCAATCAATAGATATGAACAAAGACCAACACCCTCCCATCCAACAAACATAAGAAGAAACGAATCAGCCATTACCAGAATGAGCATAGAAAATATAAAAAGATTCAAGTATGTAAAATATCTTGCATATCCGGGGTCTTTATGCATATAACCAACTGAATATACGTGAATCACAAATCCCACTCCGGTGACCACCATAATCATCACAACAGATAAATGATCCAGAATCAGTCCTGCCTCTACCACTAAGTTGCCTGCCGCTATCCATACGAATAATTTTTGGATATATGAATCCCCAGTAGGTGAATCAAAAACCAGCTTAAAAAGAAAAATACAGGAAATAAGGAAAGATAATCCCACTGCGCCTGGCCCCACCCAGCTGACAAACTTATCACCGAATTTCTTCCCCAAAAGACCGTTTAAAACAACTCCGATAAGTGTGAAAACAGGGATCAGCCATAAATAGGTCACTCTTGATTCTCCTGAAAATTTCTTACCATTTTAAAAGATTTATTTCATCGACATTAACAGTTTCTTTAATCCTGAAAACTGCAATTATAAGGGCAAGTCCGACCA
>JAUWXV010000312.1 GCA_030616165.1 bacterium
AATATATTTAATCATAAATGATTATTATGTAGGGACAGAACAGCGTTCTGTCCGTTAACATATTTTTGAAAATCATACAAATATAAAAATTAAGGAACTTTTTTTATTTTCTCATTAAAAAAATGCTTAACTCCAGTCAAATTTTTTTGTAAAAATTACAAAAAATAACATATGTTATTTAACATGGCACTAATTACTTCTGTCATGCTGAATTTATTTCAGCATCTATAATAAATTAGATTCCGAAACAATACTGAATCAAGTTCAGCACAGGATTCGGAATGACTGAATTGAAATTAAATTTGAATTGCAGTACTCCAAAATCTATTTTAATAGCCCTTTTGATGTAATTACAATAATATAAACAACTTATCTAAATATTGAAAATTTCTTACGAATTATTCAGGTCATTAAAAAACCGTAAAAAAGGTCTTTAAATTAATCGCAAATAGAAAAACTCTATAAAACTCCCGCATTTGTTAAAATCTTTCTCAGTTCGGCTTTTGCATCTTCACTTATAGGAAGAATTGGTTTTCTGCACTTCCCTGCCGGCAAACCAATCATATTAAGTGCCTCTTTCATAACTACGGGAAAAGACCCAAGGCTAAACGCAATCCTAATTGGCGCTAATTTGCGTTGCAGTTCTTTTGCTTTTTCATACTCCCCATTATGCACGGCATCGTAAATTCCCAGTACCAACTTCGCAGCCACGTTACTGCTTGCTGCGACTGCACCTGATGCTCCATACATTAACGCTGCAAAAATCATAGAATCCCGCCCAACAAATACTTTAAAATCGGGAGGTGTTCTTCTTATAATCTCACCCAGTATCGTCATATCCCCCGAACTATCTTTTATCCCCGCAAAGTTCGGCAGTTCCTGTGAAAGTCGAACAAGCGTATCTAAATTAAGCATAACCCCTCCCGACCTTTCAGGATTGTTATATGCCAATACCGGAATACTAACCGAAGAACAGACTGCCTTGAAATGCTGATACAATTCCTCCTGAGACGGTTTAATAAAAAAGGGTGTCATCATTGAAACAGCGTCTGCACCGATTTTCTCAGCATGCTGGGATAGTTCAATGCAATCACGAGTCGCTATACCACCGGTATTTGGCATAACAAATACCTTTCCTCCTGCTTCTTCAACGGCGACTCCCATCAAGCGTTTTCTCTCTTCCTTACTTAATGCAAAAAACTCTCCTTGACTACCCACTGGAAAAAGTCCGTGTACTCCCTGACCTATTAAATATCTTATGATAGTCCTAAAAGCATCTTCATTGATATTTTCATCTTCATCAAATGGGGTAACAACTGCTGTTATTATCCCTTTAATCTCCCTTGCCATCCATCCCTCCATTTTTAAATAATATATTTACTTAATCTTTGGTATTTAAATTCAAAAAGATGGTAAAAAGAAAAATTTTATAACATCACTAATTTAATTAGAAATTAAAAATAATGTAAAGTTTTTTCTTCCCTTGCTGACATACTGTTTCTGATTTGCAGGTTTTTAAAAAGACGTGATTTAAAAAGTTTGCATAGGGCTCGTGTCAATGTCTGCCTTAATCATCAGAGTTACACCACAATACAGCAAAAATAGACCAAAAATAAACTGAACACAACAGGACAACTTATTCAAGTAGATTAAGCAATTCAAAGCTTCTTAACCAGATTACATAACTTCCCAATACCTTCAATTTCTATCTCAACCTTATCGCCGTCGCAGTGAATAAACTCGTCAGGTATAATCAATCCAGTCCCTGTAGTCACCACAGTTCCAAAGGGTATTGGATTATTTCTGAATAAACATTCATTTAAAACTTCAAATTTTCGGGAAATAAGCGAAGTATTGACGTTTTCTTCAAATATTAATTTATCATTTCTTATAATTCTGCAGGTTATCTTGAGATTATAAGGATTTTCAATCTCATCAACAGTGGTGATTACAGGACCAATTGCACAGCATCTGGAATATGTTTTTGACTGTGGGAGATAAAGAGGGTTTTCTTTCTCTATATCCCAGGCAGAGACATCATTACATATAGTATAACCGATAATCCTCATATCATCACTGACCACGTAAGCCAATTCGGGCTCCGATGCTGTTTTCACTGAGTCACTCCTTATGCCGATATAATCATTCGGTCCCACACAGCGGGACAAGGTCGCCTTGAAGAAGCACTCAGGTCTCTCGGATGAATAAACCATCCCGTAAATACCATCAAGCTCAGCAGCCTCTTTATCTCTTGCATCGGCGCTCCTCTTATAGGTAACACCAAATCCCCAAACTTCCTGTGCATCTATCGGGATTAAAAGATATCCACCCTCACTTCCAAATGGCTTATCAATTTCATCATATTTGCAGACCGGTGAATTTTTCAAAACCTTATCAATCAATTTTGAAAAAGTCCTTTCAGATTGAGTTGAAATCTTTAATAGACTTAAAACCGAATTGAGTTTATCATCTACCTTTGATATATCATATATCATACCATCTTTAAGCACTCCAGCCCTTTTGCCCGATTCTGGATAATAGAATTGGAGAAGTTTCATATCCAAATATTCCTTTATACAGTCAATTTATTTGTTCTGTCTCTTATCTCCTCAATAGATTAATTTCTCTTCTTAATTCCTCCGCGGCATTCCTGGCTGCCCTGGCAAAGTCCTCTCCACTCGATTTATAAATAATCCCTCTGCTTGAATTAATAATAGCCATCTCACCATTGGAATCTGTTCCGAACTTCACAGTCTTTTCCAAATCGCCCCCCTGAGCACCAATTCCAGGTATAAGAAAGGGTATATCAGGTGCCATCTCCCTTATATTTCTCAACTCTTCCGGAAATGTTGCCCCAACAACAAGACCACAGTTTCTGTATTTATTCAAATTCAATACCTTTTCGGCAACTACTTGATATAAATACTTCCCATCTACTTTGAGTTTTTGAAAATCTTGTGCCCCGGCATTTGACGTTAAGCACAAAATAAACACTCCTTTATCCCTATATTCGATAAAAGGAATTATTGAGTCATAACCAAGATAGGGATTAACAGTGACTGCATCAAACTCAAGTTTAGATAAAAATGCGCTGGCATATTTTTTAGCAGTATTTCCAATATCCCCCCTTTTAACATCGGCAATTTTTATAACATCTTTGGAGATATAATCGCTTGTTTTTTTTAGGGATATCCACCCCTTTTCTCCATTAACCTCATAAAATGCAGTATTAATTTTATAGGCGCATACAAGGTCACAGGTTTCATCAATAATAAGTTTATTAAATGAAAATACCGGGTCATCTTCTTTTAACAGTTTTTCCGGAATCTTTTCTATATCAGTATCAAGTCCTATACAAAGGAGTGAATCCTTTTTTCTTGTAATTTCTAACAACTTCTCAAAAAAGGTCATTTCAAACTCGTACTTGGTTACATAAATCCTTATAATTACCTGAAAATTGCGATAGAGTTTTTAAGATTAATATAAATAA
>JAUWXV010000324.1 GCA_030616165.1 bacterium
TTTTCATCCACAGCCAGAAGTTGATTTTCCTGAATTTCAATCCATTCTTTATCCTCACTAATTTTCTTCGAAGAGATAACTACAAAATCTCCAATATCTTCCTCAATTTTTACCTTGAGATTTGCAACATTGAAATAATTACAGTCTTCGTTCCATCTTTTTTTCAAGTAAAATAATGTGCTTCCTCTTCTTGTAGCAAGCATATATTTCCCATTAGTAATTAAAAAATTATAAGTTGAAATATTTTCTGGATTGATCTCTTTTTGCCAGTTATTAAGAGTTAAAGAGGTTAACTTAAGAGCATCTACTGCCTTATTAAATGATATATCACCTTTTTTTAAGTATCCCTTTCCTTTTAAATAAGATAGCAAAAGATAAAGACAATATTCACTATCAGTATTTCCACCAATCTTTTCTTTAAATGATAAAGGGATTCTCTGAAATATAAGAGTTTTAATTTTTCTGAAGTTTGCAATTGTTCCAGAATGAGCAAAAATCCATACACCATATCTGAAAGGATGTGTATTGTTCTCCTTAACTTCACCTATAGTTGCACTTCTGAAATGTGTTATCACAGCCCTGGACTTTACTTTATCCATTATTTTGTCAATTCGCCGGTCATCATAAAATGAAACTGTCCTTTTAACTATATAGGCAACACCATCCTGATAAAATCCAACTCCCCATCCATCAGGGCATTCTTCCCTAATCTGATAAAATTTTTCTTCCTGTTCAATTTTTGAATATGTAATCCTGACAGGATTTTTCCCTAAAATTCCTAATAAAAAAGACACTTTTAATTTTTATTATTTCTAAATAATTTAACTCAATTAATTTTTTTTTAAATTAATAATATTAAAATTATATGTCAAGAGAATAAAAGATATTTAGAATAATTCTCTTTTGATTTAATTACAAAATTTTTCTTGGAATATCACATAACTTTTTGTAAATTCCAAAAATAGTTAATAAAAACCACAATTATATTTGTAATACCACATTATTATCAATAAGTTATGGAAATTCAGGTTCAAATATCAAAAGATTATAAGTTTGCATTCATTAACGTCATTGAAGAAGAAGGGGAAGAAAACCCTATTCTAAATGTTGCACTTTTAGAAAAAGCCCTTTCTGACGAAGGTGTGACTGTTGGAATAAAAAAGGATGTTCTTAGCGATATATGTAAGAACAAGAGATTCAACCAGAAAATTTCAGTTGCAGAATACATCGAACCGGAGATTGGTGATGATGCAAGAGTAGAAATAATAAAAAAACCTAAAAAGGCCAGTGAAGTCACTCCAGTAAAAAAAGAGAATGATGAAATAGATTACTATTCACCAAGAGAAGGATTTATAACTTATGTCAGAAAGGATGAAACGATTGCAATAAAATATCCTCCTACAAGAGGTAAACCGGGGCAAAACGTTCTTGGGAGAGTTATACCAGGAAAATTCGGAAAAGAAATATATTTGGACTCATTTAAAGGTTCAAATTCTAAAATTGCCGGTGATAGACTTATTGCCGAATGTGATGGTATTATATCACTCAAAGGTTTACAGGTAAATATCGAATCTACTTACAAAATCAATGATAATATTGGAAGAAATACAGGGTCTATTGACATACCGAAAGAAATTGATATCACATTAATGATCCAGGGTGACATCCAGAGAGGTTTTAGTGTTAAATGTCATAAATTATATGTCTCCGGATGCATTGAGAATGCCAAAATTGATTGCATTTTTTTAAAAGTAAAAGGAGGAATTGTCGGAATTGGGGATAATCCTATTGAAGCAGACTATATATCTGTTGGATTTATAAACGGAGAAAGAAAGGTTATTGGAAAAATAGTAAATGTAACAAGAGAAATTAGCAGTGGTGCACAAGTTATGGCAGAATTAGTCAAGGCATATGCTATCCAGGGAACATCAGTAATGTCAAAAGAGGCCGTCTGGACTGATTACATAAATGGTAAAAATACTATTATGGTTGGAATAAATTATAAGGCAAAAATTGAGCATGACGAATTATTAAAAAAAATTACCGAAATCACCGAACCACTTGAAGAACTAAGGAATGTTTCTTATGCTGGTGCGAAAAGAATGAAACAGCTAAAAGAATTATCAAAACTTAATCCAAAACACCCACTTTTAAAGAAAGAACTGCCAAAAATAATGGAAATAAAAGAAAAACTCACAAAATTTGAAAAACTCTATGAAACTCTCACAAAAAGAAGAGACGAATGTAAAAATGAGATTTACTCGGTAGGAGAGCCTTTTCTAATTGTAAGGTCAGGTTTTTCAAGAGATACATCCTCTGAAATGACAGTAGAACCCGATACCATTATTTTTTTAAAGGAACATTCTACTAAGGTTTATGAATCAACGCGAGGTGGATTATATTACATATCAAAATACGGAGTTTCGTCCACTATAAGATACAATATCAAAGAATTAAAAAATAAATTCAATAAATTTATGGAAATAATCGAAGAAGAAATAAAAAAAAGATTTGAACAATCTAAAAACCAAACGGATTAAAATCGAAAAAATCAATCACCATTTAGAGAAATCCACTCCTGAGCGATTTGAACCGCATTTGTCGCAGCTCCCTTCCTCAAATTGTCACTAACTACCCACATATCAATACCTTTATCAATTGACAGGTCTTTTCTTATCCTTCCGACAAAAACTTCGTCTTTTTCTGCAGCATTAACAGCGAGAGGATAAATATGTTTACCCGGATCGTCCATAACCACTACACCTGTCATTTCTCTTAAAACTTCTCTTATTTCTTCAAGAGAGGCTTCTTTTTTCAACTGAACATTAACCGACTCGCTATGTGAAGTCCAGACTGGAACCCTCACAGCTGTGCATGTTACTTTTACTGTATCATCTTCAAGGATTTTTCTTGTCTCTTTTATTACCTTTTCTTCTTCCTCAAAGTATCCCGTTTCGGTGTTCAGATTTGCAATTGCCGGTATGCAGTTCGCATCAATCTGATGTGGATAAAAAGGGTCATCAACCTTTTCTCCATTTCTTTCTGCCTGGAGTTGGTTCAGTCCTTTCTTTCCACTGCCGGATACTGCCTGATATGTTGATACAACTACCCTCTCTATACCAAAGTTATCAAGTAACGGCTTTAAGACTAATACAAGTTGAATTGTGGAGCAATTAGGATTTGCGATAATTTCTCTTTTTCCTTTTGTAATTCTGTGTGGGTTTATTTCCGGAACCACAAGGGGAACATCCGG
>JAUWXV010000229.1 GCA_030616165.1 bacterium
GGGAAGGGCATATCTTTTTTATGGGAAGAAAAATTTTAAAAAGGATATTGATGCTTCAGATGCTGACCTGATAATTCGCGCAGATGGAAGAGATGAATGGATTGGAAACAAAGTTAGGATAATACCGGACATTAATGGAGATAAATTGTCGGATTTTATGATAAGTGCACCTGGTAAGGATACCGAACATCAGGATTCGGGTGTTGCGTATGTTTTTTATGGAGGAGATAGAAAAGGGGAAATTCGTGCTTCTGAGGCAGACCTGATTTTAAAAGGGAAGCCTGTTGGAAGAAAATTCGGGTCTTATATATCATCATTGGGAGACATTGATGGGGATGGGAGAGTTGACCTTGCAATAAGTGAACCGGGAGGAGAAGCAAATCCGATGGGTATGTTGAATTTGGGTTCGGTCTATTTCTTTTTAAGCACTCTTTTAAAAGAGAAGGAAAAAACTATAGATGGATTTGCCATTTCGGGTCCTAAGCCAGATACAGAATTTGGAAACAGCATATCTTTAAGTGATGTGGATGGAGATGGAATTAAAGAGGTGATTATAAGTTCATATTATGAAAATATAAACGGAGATAAAAGTGGGGCTGTTTTTATATATAAGTGGTTAATTAAAAGAAGATAATCCATTTTTCACAGCAGTTCTATCGTTGATGAGAAGATTTTTAAAAAGGGCTTGATTTATCAAGCCCTTATAATTTTATTAATTTCAGGTTTATTAAATGTAGTGATTCGATTTATCGAACCCTAATTGAAACAGCAGACTGCGAATAATTTTCTTGAGATTAAAAAAGTCATAATATTTTTATTAGAGAACTGAAATGAATTACAGAGATTTTTTAAGCAGAAATATTTCAAAAATACCTGAATCACCAACCCTTTCTGTGAATCAAAAGGTAAGTGAGTTAATTAAAACGGGAGAAAAAGTAATAAACCTTTCTATTGGAGATCCGGATTTTGATGTATTTCCGCATGTGAAAGATGCTGCTATAAGAGCAATTCGAGAGATACCAATGCGATATACAAGTTCATATGGTGATTTTGAACTTAGAAAAGCAATTTCAACAGGTTTTCAAAGGGATAATAATCTAATATATAATCCTGAAAATCAGATTGTAGTCTCTCCCGGTCCTAAGAAGAGTATATATGACTGTATAACCGCACTTTTAAATCCCGGAGATGGTATTATAATTCCAAGACCATATTGGGAAGCGTATTTTATTCACGCTAAATTTTGCTTTGCGGAACCAATATTTCTTGATACAAATGAGAATTTAAGATTAACTCCCGAATCTTTGGAAGATACAATAAAATCGCATTCAAGTGTGAAAGTTGTTGTTCTTAATTATCCGTGCAATCCTACAGGTGTTTCGTACGGGGAATCGGAATTAGAGAAATTTGCAGAAATTATACTTAAATATAATTTGATTCTAATATCGGATGAGGTTTATGATATATACTCTTATGAATTTGAACATATAAGCATTGCAAGTGTTGATAATGATATATATAGGAGAACTATAACAATTAACGGGGCTTCGAAGAAATATGCAATGACTGGCTGGAGAGTAGGCTGGGCAGCAGGACCCTTAGAAATAATGAAGATGGTTGCAAATGTTCAGGGGAATACGAGTTCCTGTGTTAATGTTGCTGCTCAGAAAGCAGTCGAGGCTGCAATACTTGGAGACCAGACACCAGTTATGAAAATAACTGAAGAATTTAAAAGAAGAAGAAATGTTGTGGTAAATGAGATTAGCAAGATTAAAGGTTTGAGGTCTATAAAGCCTGAAGGGGCATTTTACATTTTTCCATCTGTTGAAGAATTTATCGGAATGAGCGATAATGGGAAGCCAATTATGGACGATATAGAAATGAGTGATTATTTGCTTAATGAAGCGAAAGTGGCAACTATTCCTGGCTCTTTAATCGGGAGAAAAAATCATATAAGGTTTGCTTATGTCAGACCCGTAGATATACTTATCAAGGCTTTCAGTCAGGTAAAATCAGCCCTGGGAAAGTTGAAATAAAAAGGTATAATGTTAAAAGCGAAGGTGAAGAACACCTTCGCTAATGAAGTGATTTCTTGACCCTTTAACTAATAATTCTTCTATATTAGTAGAAAATAGAATATTTAATGTCAAATGTCAAAATCCAAATGTCAAATCAAGCTCAAAATCCAAATATCAAAATAACTATAAATACACAAGTTTTGACATTTGGTCATTTGGATTTTATTTGACATTTGAGCTTTAAAATTTGAGCTTTTATTAACTGTAATAATGAATGAACAGACAAGAATGTCTGTTCTACTAAGATTTGTAAGATAAAATTCTAATTTTTTGTTATAAGCAGTTTAAAAAATTTCTTCGGGTATCTTCTCGGCATGCTCTTTTTTAATAATTTTTCTTCTTTTTATTACCAGTATTCCTTCCAAAATAAGCCACGCTTCCAATCCCAGTATGATAATTCCCAGGATTGCAAGTAACCAGTTATTTGTATTGATATATTTACCGAGATTCATAATCATCGTTGCTGTTGAAATGAGCGCTATGAATATCATGGGAATCAAGGTATAGATTATAGGTTTTCCTTTTTTGTAAAGATAGACAGTAATCACCATTAATGCTAATCCACCAATTAATTGATTAGTAGCACCAAACAAAGGCCACAATATTAATCCCCCCTCACCCCCACCTTTCAGAAGAGCAAGTGTTAGAGCAGAACTCGCCGCTATTCCTGATGCGATGTATCTGTTTTGAATTGATATAATGTTATAAGATTTTCCAATTTCAGATATGATGTATCGCTGAATTCTGCAGGCGGTATCCAGTGTGGTTGCAGCAAAAGCAATAACTAAAACTCCTATCAGTGAAATTCCAAATTCTTCCGGAATACCAAGTGCACCGAGGAATCTTGAGCCTCCGGTTAAGAACGCCCCAATTTTTGCGCCCATGCTGTTTGCCTGGTCCCATGATGCATAATGATTCAGCCATTCTGCTCTGCTCGAAAACCCCGCTGAAACAGCAACAAGTGCCATTAATGCCAGGCATCCTTCAAGAATCATTCCTCCGTATCCTATTGTTTTACCGTCGGTCATTTTTCTTAATTGTTTTGAAGTAGTTCCTGAACTAACAAGACTGTGAAACCCGGATATTGCCCCGCAGGCTATGGTAACAAAAAGAAATGGTATGATTAATGGTGCTCCTTCAGGAGAAAGCTGAACAGCAGGTGCTACAATCTTTGGATTTACCAAGAATACTCCAATAAACATTAAACTGAGACCTACTATGAGTTGGTGAGAATTGATATAATCTCTGGGCTGGAGCAGAATCCAAACTGGAAGAACAGAAGCAATGAATGAATAGAGCATTAGAAGAATAATCCATATCTGAAGGGGAGACATTCCAAACATGGGAGGAATTGAAATCGGAATCTTAATTCCAATCCAGATAAAAAAGTATAAGAAAAGAAGTGCTATTATACTCGGGATTAGGATTTTTATTTTTTTTCTGTAGATAAGGAATCCAATTGCAATCGCTATGATAATTTGTGCATTTATGGGAATGACAGTTGTTGGGTGCTGAACAAATAGAGTAGCGATAATATAAGCAAATACTGCGAGAACAAAAAATATAAGAAAGAATGCAATAAAGAGAAAAAGAGTTCTTGCCCTCTTTTTAATTATATCAGCGGCAGTATTTCCAATTGAAGAGCCGTCGTATTTCACGGACACCGCAAGACTCCCGAAATCATGGACTGCACCCATAAATATGCTTCCTAATACAATCCATAGAAAAGCGGGGACCCAGCCCCAGATAATCGCTATTGCCGGACCTACTATTGGTGATGCACCTGCTATAGAAGTGAAGTGATGTCCGAACAGTACCGGCTTTGCTGTCGGAACATAATCTACTCCATCCAGAAATCTGTGCGCTGGTGTGATGTCGTTTGAATTCATGTCAAATAGCTTAGTGTCGAGAAATCTGCCGTAGTACCTTACGGAAAGGTAGAAACATAACAGCGAGAATATTATCAGAAATATAGCGTTCATTGCTTAAAACCGCTAATTACGCGAATTTCACGAATTTAATGTTGCTTAGTTAAATAAAAGACAAATGAAATAAATTGGCGAAATTCGTGGTTTTAATTTTTTTAATTTGATACATTAGTTTTAATATTAAATTTTTTGATATGAAAAGTCAAGTTATTTTTGAGAGCAATAATTTGTTATCTTTTTTTTTGGGAAAATAGTCTCATTTTACTGAATTTTTATGGGAAAAAAGTGCCAAAATTGCCATTTTTCCCATTTTGATAAATATTTTGACTATTCGTTATTTATTGTAATACAAGTATTTATGAGTATAATTAAAATTTTTTTTTCTGAAAAAAAGCATAATTTTTTTTCTGAAAAATATGTAAATCATTGGGAAATATGATTTTATGGTTATTGTGTTGATATTTTTGTCTCATTGAACACGATTTATTAATTGTTATTGATAATAATATTATATTATAAATATAACAAATAATATTCGTAAATACAAGAACTATTTTTGTTTTTAGTAATTAGCAAAATAAAGGGGGCGAATCCAAAGGACAGGCACACAGTGCACGCACACGGGTTCGCCCCTACGTTATGTTTGAAATTTGTATTATGACGGGTTCGATAAATCGAACCCCTACATTTGGTTGAAACATTGCCTCAAGCTATTAGCTGTTAGCTTTTAGTTGTTAGATAAAATAAGAGGAGTATGCATTAAAACAAGGATTGAAAACAATAAGAATAAACCGCAGACCCAAAGGGGCAAGGAAGAAAACAGAGGGGGCGACCCGGCGGGTCGCCCCTACGTTATGTTTGAAATTTGTGTTATGACGGGTTCGATAAATCGAACCCCTACAGTGGGTTGAAAGATAAAGATATTAAAAATATAAAAAAGGGCAGAACATAGTGTGCGGGCAAAGAGGGCGAACACACGGGTTCGCCCCTACAAATATTGAAATAAAACACCATTAAAACAAGGGTTGAAACATTGGTATTAGCTATTGGCTATTAGCAAAACAAAGAGGGCGAACACACGGGTTCGCCCCTACAAATATTGAAATAAAACAACATTAAAAAATAGTCGTTGGACAGAAAATTGAGAGTTAGTGGCTGTATGGATATTTCTTAAAAAGTGTCGATACGCCTGAGGCGTATAAATGTGATTGGAAGGTCTCGGGGAGCGGGACGGGAGACATATAACTCACGATAAAGGAATATCCATTAAAATAAGGATTGAAATATTCTTAGACACGCCATGGCGTGTCTCTACATTAACTGCGTGGTGAAGAAGGCCTCGTCATTTACGATTACTGAAGTAAGGGGTTAATGGAATGTGTTTACGCCTAACTTACCCCTAACTAAAGTTAGGGGTTAATGAAAAATCAATCCCATACTGAAGTTAGGGGTTAATGAGATGTGTTTACGCCTAACTTACCCCCGACTGAAGTCAGGGGTTAATGAAAAATCAATCCCTGACTGAAGTCAGGGGTTAATGAGATGTGTTTACTCCTAACTTACCCCTAACTGAAGTTAGGGGTTAATGAAAAATCAATCCCTGACTGAAGTCAGGGGTTAATGAGATGTGTTTACGCCTAACTTACCCCTAACTAAAGTTAGGGGTTAATGAAAAATCAATCCCTGACTGAAGTCAGGGGTTAATGAGATGTGTTTACGCCTAACTAAAGTTAGGGGTTAATGAAAAATCAA
>JAUWXV010000192.1 GCA_030616165.1 bacterium
ATTGGAATAATAGATGTTGACTTAATGAATATTTTAAAAAATAAGAATGATCCGAATAATTTAGTTCTTGCAGATGGTGATTCTATTTATATTCCTGAAATAATTAATACCGTGAGGATTGAGGGGGCAGTTAATCTTCCGCGCAGTGTCCTTTATCAGGAGGGCAAAGGGATTAATTATTATATAAGAGCTGCGGGTGGTTATGGAGAAATGGCGGATGAAAAGAGAACATCAATTATGCTCGCAAATGGCAGGATTACCAATCCAAAAAGGTTTTGGTTTGACCCAAAAATTACTGCTGGAAGCACCATATTTGTCCCATTTAGAGCCAAAGGGGGTACTGTTAGTTGGGGGGATGCTATCGTTAAAGGCGCTCAAATTTTTTCAGGTATTGTTACTTCTATTTTTATTTTAGACCGGATTATTAATCAATAAAATTTGTAAATTTTTTATAAAGGAGATGCTATTTGGATAGAGAAGAAGAAATAGACCTCTTTGAATATTTGAGTATTATCAAAAAGAGAATTAAATTTGTCATTGTTGTATTTTTTATTGCGGTATTTTTATCTCTTGTATATTCATTTGTTGCAAAAAAGAAGTATGTGGCTGATGCCTCGATACTTCCATCTTTTGAGGAGGAAAGAGGACCATCCCTTGGAACACTCAGTGGACTGGCAGCTGGTTTGGGATTTACAAATCTCCAAACACAAAGCAGTTCTAAACTTTATCCGAAAATATTGGAAAGCAGACCAATTATTTATTCTCTTCTTGAAAAAGAATTTAGAAATGCCAGAAATAATAACAGTACCTTGCTTTTAGATTTGATAAAAAATAGAGAAAAAACAAGAGAAAAGAGACTTCAAAAAGGATACAAAAGTATGCTTAAAATGATAAACACAAATCTGGACGATAAAACAGGTATAGTTAGTATTTTTGTTGAAACAGACACCAATTGGCTTTCTAAGGCGATTGCCGATACCTTGATTGAATTGTTAATAAATTACAATAAGCAGACAAGAACTTTAAAGGCGAGAGAAAACCGAATTTTTATTGAGGAGCAATTAGGAAAAGCAGAAAAAGCTTTTAATGTTGCAGAACAGGAGCTTACAGAACATCGGAAGAAGAACAGGAAGATAGAGGATTCGCCTGAATTAATGAGGGAGCGAGGGCGTCTTCAACTGGAGTATGATTTTTGTCGACAAAATTATATAAATTTAAAAGATGAGTATGAAATGGCAGTACTGAAAGAGGTAAAAGATACTCCAGTTATAAATGTGCTGAATACACCAATTGTCCCCCAGTATAAAAGTAAACCTAACAGAGGATTGATCGTTGTGATTTCATCTGGAATAGGATTAATATTTGGAATTATAGGGGCATTTATATTAGAATATGCAAGTCCAATGAAAAAACAATGATAAATTATGAGAGAGTGTTGAAAACATATATTGATAAAACTGCAGAAATCGATTTGAACGTGAGTATTGGAAATTTTACTTCCATTACGAAGAATGTTAAAATTGGTAGTGGGACTGTTATTGGAAATTGCGTCAGCATAAATGAAGGAACAATTATTGGAGAGAAGGTTCGTATAGATGATAATTCAGTTGTAGGGAAAAGACCCATTAGAGCAAAATGGAGTGTAGTTCAAAATTTGGATATTGAAAAATCTTTAATAATCGGGAATGAATGCTTGATTGGCTCGCATGCAGTCATCTATTGTGGTTCAAAAATTGGAAATTATGTGCTCGTTGCTGACTCCGCATCAATAAGGGAAAAGGTGGTTATTGGGGATTTTACAATAATTGGCAGAAATGTTACTATTGAACAAAAAACAATAATAGGGAGGAAGTGTAAATTTGAAACCGGCTGCTATATCACCGCATATTCTCTTATTGAGGATTTTTGTTTTATTGCTCCAATGGTTATAACAACGAATGATAATTATTTAGGAAGGACAGAAGAAAGGAAAAAGCACTTTAAAGGGATTACTATTCGAAGAGGAGGGAGAATTGGGGCAGGTGCCGTAATATTGCCTGGAATAGAAATTAATGAAGATGGAGTGGTTGGTGCCGGGTCTGTTGTTACTTCTAATGTTCCAAGTAAAAAAATCGTCGTAGGTGTCCCGGCAAAAGTTTTCAGTGATGTGCCTGTAGAGCAGTTGTTAGAGAATCAAGGTTGGGAATAAATTGCGGATTTCGCAAAAGGCTCTTATCTAAAAACAATTTTATTAATATGAATGATATATATCATCGACTGAAGGAGAAAATAAAAGACAGGACATTAAAAATAGCCGTTATTGGTCTTGGATATGTTGGGCTTCCTCTATCTTTGGAGTTTGTAAAGAATGGATATACTGTAATAGGGATTGAAAAAAATGAAAAAAGAATGAGTATGGTGAATAAGGGATATTCTTATGTTGAGGATGTGAATGGTGATTTACTTAAAGATGTGGTCAATTCCAAAAAATTGATTGCTGCTGATGATTATTCTGTTCTTAAAAATGTAGATTGTATTAATATATGTGTTCCGACTCCACTTGGAAAGACAAAAGCCCCTGACATTTCTTATGTTTTAGATGTAGCAGAAAATATTCAAAAATACTTATGCAGGGGACAATTGATATTTCTTGAAAGCACAACATATCCCGGAACTACAAGAGAATTAGTATTGCCTGTTTTTGAAAGAAGTGGATTAAAGATTGGGAAAGATTTTTTTCTTGTATATTCGCCCGAAAGAATAGACCCAGGCAATAAAATATATAATATAAAAAATACTCCAAGGATATTAGGGGGGATAACAAGGAAATGTACAAAGATAGGAAAATATTTTTATTCAGAAATAATCGATAGTGTTGTAGAGGTAACCTCAACCGATGCAGCAGAGATGGTCAAAATTCTTGAAAATACATTTCGGAGTGTAAATATTGCTCTGGTTAATGAAGTTGCGATAATGTGTAATAGGCTAAATTTAAATGTATGGGAGATAATAGATTCTGCTTCTACTAAACCTTTTGGATATATGAAATTTTATCCTGGACCAGGTTTGGGTGGGCACTGTATTCCTGTTGACCCCCATTATCTATCCTGGAAACTGAAGAGTCTTGATTATCGTGCTCGATTTATTGAACTTGCAGGTGATATAAATTCAGAGATGCCTGAGTTTGTGGTAAATAAAATCACTGAATCCCTTAATAAACAGAAAAAATCCGTCAATGGTTCAAAAATATTACTCATAGGGGTTTCTTATAAAAAAGATGTAGGCGATATTCGCGAATCACCAACTTTTGATATTTTAAATATCTTGGAAAAGAAGGGAGCATTGGTTTATTATCACGACCCTTTAGTTTCGAGTTTTGTTTTGAATAAAGATGAATATAAATCAAAACCCTTAAATGAAAACTTGTTAAAAAGGATGGATTGTGCTGTAATTGTAACAGACCATTCTAATGTCAATTACAAAACAATTTTAGATAAAACCAAAATTATTATTGATACGAGAAATGTATATAAAAATTACAAAAGCAGAAAAGTGGTTAGGTTGTGAGTTTAACATGTAACTAAAAAATGGAAGTTGATAAAAGGATAAAGATAGGTATTTATGGACCAATTTATCACACTAATCTTCTTGTAAATCAGATAAACAATATAGGTGGTAAATTTTATGCATTAAATGTGATTAATAACAGATTTTCCCATGATTGCGATCTATATCATGGTATTCATGCATTTTTAAGTAAACGCTTTATTTTTACGAAATTGCTTGGGAAAAAAAATATTTGTCATTGGATAGGCACGGATGTTTTTGAGATTATTAATAATAAAAATTTGCAGAAAATAAGGTATTTTTTAGATAAATTTATTAATGTCAATGTAGCAGTTACTCAAACTCTCATTAATGAATTAAGAGGAATTAGAATAAATAGTAAATTAATCCCGATAGTTTCAGATTTTAATAATTTTAAAATTTTTCCTTTACCCCAAAAATTTACAGTTCTTACATATATTCCACACAATAGGCTTAATTTTTATAATTTTGAGATTATACTTTCATTAATAAAAAAGAATCCGGAAATTCAATTTTTAGTTTTAGCGAATTCAGGTGATGGAATGCCGAAATATGATAATGTTAAATACATTAAATGGTGTGAGAATATATTGAAGTATTATTACCAGTCGACAGTAATTCTTCGCATTCCAAAACATGATGGTTTATCATTAACTGTCCTTGAAGCATTATCATGTGGAAGACAGATAATTTGGAATTATCTTTTTCCTTATTGTCATTATTCATCTGCGGATTTGGATAGTATTCAAAGCATTTTGGAAAAGATAAGAAAAAACCCTGAATTGAATGTAGAGGGTTCAAATTACGTGAAGAAAAATTTTTCCATTACTAAAGTAGTTGAAAATAACCTTTTTAATCTTTATAACGAAGTTTTAAATAAATGTGTAACTTAAGAAATAATGGATAGTTTAAAATAAAATAGAGTTATAATTTTTGTAAATATTATGAAAGATAAAATTACAGGGATTGGAGTTGATATAGAATCAATAGACAGATTTAGGAATTTACCTTTTGAATCAAATGAAAAATTTTATAGAAAAATTTTTACTTCTTTAGAAATAGAGTATTGCTTGAAAAAAAAAGACGCATATTCTCATTTTGCAGCAAGATTTGCAGCGAAAGAATCAGCGATAAAAGCTTTAGGAAAAGAGAAAAAGTATTCTTATTCAGAAATAGAGATAAGAAATGATAATAAAGGGCGGCACAATCTTAATTTTTTTAATAAAGACAATGACTCAGAAAAAAGTAAAAATTCTCCAGAAAATACATTTCTTAGTATTTCTCATTGTGATAATTATGCAATTGCTTTTGTAATTTCAATGAAATAAGATATTTTGGATATGGGAGACAAGAAAAATATAGAAGAAATTAAAAATTATTATAATAACTTCCTTCAATATTTAATAAAAGACAGAATATATCCCAATAAGCGGCATTCCTATATAAAAAGAATTGTAAAAAGGTACATTAAAAAGGGATTAAATGTTATTGACCTTGGATGTGGGATAGGCATTACAACCCAGTTTATTAAAAAAAGAGGAGCAGATGTTATCGGAGTTGATATTTCTCCTGAAATAATAAAATACGCCAGAAGTTCTGTTCCTGATGTAAAGTTTATTTGTGAGGATATATTAAAAATTGATTTTAAAGGAAAATTTGATTTTATATGTCTTTTTGACTGTCTTGAACACATTAATAAAGAAAGATATGAGAAACTTTTTAATACTTTGAAGGAACATTCAAAGGTAGGAACGAAAATTTTGATGACTATTCCGAATCCTCTTGTAATTGAAAAAATAAGAAATACAAATCCTGAAGAACTGCAAATAGTTGATGAAAATATATTTTTTACTGATTTGATTCCTATTATACAGAAGTATGGCTTTATGATAAGAAATATGGAATTATTTGGAATAGATTATCAGGATGAATATTACTTTATAAATTTAGAGTTTATGCCAGAAATATATAAAATACAACCTATACCCAGGAAAAATATTTTTTTTAGAATTTTTCTAAAGTTTTTATTCCCGTTTAGGTATATTTCATATATATACAAAAAAATGAAGTACTTGAATAAAGTGTGAGACATTTTATCATATTCTGTTTTAGTCTATTTATGGATGTTTTTAGATTGATATAAATGAATTTTTCAAGATTATTAAGGGAATCCGTTTCGACATTTTTTTTTCAATTTGTAATAATTGGTTTTGGATTTGCTGCTAATATAATAATTGCAAGAATATTGGGACCAAATGGTAAGGGAGAATATGATGTAATAATCAATTTTACTTTTATACTGCGTATGTTGAGTTTACTCGGATTGGATATTGCCGCTGCTTACTTTTTGGGCTCAAAAGTTTTAGACAGGGAGACTTTAACTTTTAATATATTTTTTATAGGCATTATATCTACTCTATTTTTTACTATAAGTTCTTTATTTTTCTGGAATTTTATTCCTTTAAAGTATAGTCTTGAAAATTATCTATTTATTTCTACGGTTCCTTTAAGTGGATTAACATTACTTTCGGGTTTTATTTTACTTGGAAGTGATAAGGTCTTAAATTACAATATTCTTGAAAGTGGCAAGAATTTTTTTTATTTAATATTTCTATCACTGTTCTTTTTAATAATAGGATTAAATTATGTAAAGATTTCTTTTTGTTATTTAATTTGTATCTTTTGCAACTTTCTTCTTGGAATACTTTTTCTTTATAAGTATAAGATAGCCGATTTTAAAAATAATAAATTTTCATTTGAATGTATAAAAAAGCTTTTAAATTTTAGTAAATATCCTTATATATCTGGATTTTTGAGTTTTCTTGTTTATAGGGTAGATGTTTTTATTGTTTATAATTTTTTGGGAGCAAATGCAACGGGAATATATGGAATCGCTGTGTTATTCGTGGAATTACTAAAGTATATTTCTAAATCTATTCAGTTAGTTGTTATTGCAAAGATACCTACTTACGAACATCTTGAAGGGAGTAAAAATATCGTCTTATTAATGAAATTTATTTTTTTAATCCTGTTATTTATGGGGATTGTCTTTATAAAGTTTGGAGGATCATTGATAGTTTTTATATACAGTGAAAAGTTTTTAGAGTCTTCATTACTTATAATTTATCTCGTTCCGGGTATTATTTTTCTTGGATTAAGTCAGATAATGAGTGGATATTTTATTGCGAGAGGGTGGGTAAAAATCTTTATTTTAATAAACTTTTGTGCTCTTTCATTGAATGTTTTATTAGACATAATTTATATTCCTGTATATAAATTTACTGCTGCTTCAATTTCTAATTCTATTGCATATTTTTTTAGATTTATAATAATTTTGGTATATTTTTTTAAAAAGGATAAATTGAGACTATCAGTTTTTCTTCCAACAAGGAATGATATTGAAATTATAAAAGGTTTATTTATTAGAAATAATATTTAGGATGCGTTAAGGGATGAAGAGTTTTCATAAGGAAATTATAAAATTAAGAATTGAAATGAATATATTGAAAAATAAATTAAAGATTTAGTCATCTGAACATGTTTAATTTTTATAAATAATAATATTGATAAATTTCAGATATTGTAAGTTTATATAATAAAAGCCTAACCAAAATCCCCCTTAATAAAGGGGGAATAAAAGGGGGTTGTAAGAAGATTAAGATATAC
>JAUWXV010000165.1 GCA_030616165.1 bacterium
CACTTACTATAGAAGAGGAGAAATTTAGGAGAAAATGAAAATCTTGAATAATCGGTTAAAAATTAATATTACAAAATTTAAACTATTTTAAATTGATTTTAAAAATTTAGTTAAAATTAAAAATACTTTAAAAATTCTATTGACTTTTGATAAAAAATTAATTAAAATATTACGATAAAGTTTTTAGAACTTATTTTTCAGACTTAGTATTTATCAATAATATAGTGGAATAAAATTATCAAATAAAAAAACACTAAATAGGAGGTTAGTTTAAATGGTAAAACTTTTTTATGATGGCGGTCCATTTATGTATCCAATATTATTTCTTTTGATCTTAGGGATATCAATGAGCATTTATAAATTCTGGGCTTTACTCTGGGCATCTATAAATACAAAAAAATTTCTGAAAAAGATTAAGGCTGCTTTAAGTGAAGGCGGAATTGATGCGGCAACAGAAGTATGTGCAAACACTCGTGGACCTATTGCGTCTATCTTTCATGCAGGTCTTCTTCGTACAAGGAGAGGTCTTGAGCATGTGGAAAAAGCAATTGTAAATGCCGGAACTATCGAGATGGCTTTTCTCGAACGTGGATTGATTTGGCTTTCGACAATTATAAGTATTGCCCCACTATTGGGATTTACTGGAACAGTCGCTGGAATGATAAAAGCGTTCCAGTCAATTGCTGAGGCTAATGAAATTTCACCGTCGATCGTTGCTGGCGGAATATCTGAGGCACTTTTAACAACTTTATTCGGTCTTATAGTGGCTATAATTATTCAGTTCTTTTACAACTTCTTCTTGTCAAGAATTGATCATCTGGTAATTGATATGGAAGAGAGTTCTTCTGACCTTGTTGACAGTCTTACCGAATTAGAGACTGTTAAATAATTTAATTTAGGAGTTTTAAAATGCTTGTAGAAAAAAGAAAAACTCATAAAGCAGAAATACCTACTGCTTCTTTGGCGGATATAGTATTTCTTCTTTTGATATTTTTTCTGGTGACAACGACTATAAATGTTGATAAAGGAATACCTTTACTGCTGCCTGCTGCAGGACAGACAAGGAGTGTGCCGAAAGGGAATATTCTTAATATATTAATCAATGATTATGGAGAGGTGCTGCTTCAGGGTGAACCAATTCAGATTCCATATATCCAGAACGAAATAAGGAGAAGAGTTCAGGAAAATGCCAATTTGATAGTTTCTATTAAAACTGGCAAAAAGACAAAGTATGAGATTTTTATTGCTGTAGTGGACCAGTTGAAATTAGCAGATTTTAACAAAATATCTATAGCCGACCCAGAAGCATAAAGAAATTTTAATCTTTGAAACTATAAGAATTTAACAAAGTAAAAAGGTAAATAAATGAAGTTTCAGAAAAAAACTGGGGGTAAACCATTTGTTCCAACTGCATCTCTGCCCGATATAATATTTTTACTTCTAATATTTTTTATGGTAACTACTGTATTAAAAACGTTTACTGGTCTTCAAGTAAGCTTACCCTCCGCGGAGAAGATTGAAAAGTTGGAAAGTCAGAGGCATGTTTCAAATATATGGCTTTCAAGGGATGGAACCATTTCACTTGATGATAAAATTGTTCCCCAGAGTGAAATAAATGCAATCGGAACACTAATGTATGAGAAAAGAGTTGCTGACCCCCAACTTATTGTTTCTCTAAAAATTGATAAAGAAGTGGAAATGGGTACATTAACCGCTGTGCATGAACAATTGCGAAGGGCAGATGCGCTGCGGATAAATTATGCTACGTTGTTTAAAGTGACAAACTGAAATTCCAGGAAACTATTTATAATATTTTTTAGTATAATATATTGGAATATATAATTTAGTTATAATTTTTAGAGGGTGATTTTATATGAGAGTAAATCCAAAAGTAGATATGAAAAGGAAATCAAGAAAGATTTTAGAATTAGCTGTCGCAATCTCTATTGCATTACATATACTGATTTTTATTCTCTATCCGAAATTTGAGTTTAAGCCAATTGAGGCTGCACAGCCTACTGTACTTGTGAAGGTAGATGAAATTGAGCAGACTGAACAGGTAAGGAGACCCCCTCCTCCAAATGTTCCTGCTGTTCCTATAGAATCAGAAGATGAAGATATTGCCGAGGATGTCACAATTGATGAAACAACATTCGACTTTGCTGAGGTTCCTCCACCCCCTCCGCCTCCACCTGAGGAGGAAGAGGAAATTCCGCCATTTTTGCCACTTGAAGATCAGCCAAAGATTATTGGTGGATATGCAGAATTAAGAAAGTATTTAAAATATCCGGAAGTTGCACTGAAAGCTGGAATTCAAGGTGTTGTATATATAAGGGCACTTATTGGAAAAGATGGTTTACCTGAAGAGATTAAAGTAGAGAAAGGGCTTGGGAATGTGGGCTTAAATGAGGCTGCTGTTGAAGCAGTAGAACACCTAAAATTTACTCCTGCAATGCAGAGAAATAAACCAGTGAAGTTCTGGTTTGCTATAGCTATTAGATTCCAGTTAACTGACTAAATGTTTTATGTTTAGGATAGTCTTATTGCTTATTGTTTAAGGCAGTGTTATATTTACTGCCTTTTTTTTTGAAACATTGTTTGAATTTACATTGTATAATATTTATGATATTTTATTGTTTTTTTGAATATTTGAATTATTATGTGAATTTTTATAATAAAAATTCTATGTAATTATTTATTTTTTAGGTATTTTATGTTATTAAAAAATTTTCAAGTTTATAAAGAACCAGAAAGTCCTTTTAAAGTTTCAAAAGCTCAAAGGAAAAATCCGACAGTTGAATTCAGGGTTAAAGGAAAAATCCGACTGGAGAAGTCGTTTATTATTTCACTATCTGTTTGTATAATAATACTTTTGATTTTTCCAACATATACAGTTCCGCCAATTAATACCAATCCGGGTTCAAGTGTGATGGTTTATACAGATGTAATACCACAAACAACTCAGAGCGGTCGGAGGAGACCAAATCCCCCTGATAGACCGGCGGTTCCAATCGAAGCCGAAGTTGAGGAGATGGCAGAGGATGTTACGATTGATTTTGATGAAATTAGTTTTAGTGACTTGCCCCCAATTCCTGGCAATGTTGGAAGGATACCTGATGTTACAATTGGTCCAAGAATGATTAAACAAGTCGTTCCTTCGATATCTGATAAAGATAAAAAAAAGGGAGTTAAAGGGACAATAGATTTAAGTGTAGAGGTTGACCCTAACGGAAAGGTTGTAGATGTTATTGTTCTAAAAACTACAATTAATAATCCCGATGTTATAAAATCGGTAGTAGAAGCAGCGTATAAATCTTTTTTTATTCCAGCAAAAAGAGGCTTAAAAAATGTAAAAGATAGGACTTTTATTAAATATGATATATATTTTTCAAGATAAATATTTTTTTATAAGTTTGTTATGATTTTTTTAATTTACAAGAGAATAAAATATATTTTATTATTGTCGATTATTATTTACTTTTCTAATTGCACCACAACTAAGACAACTACCTCCGGCGAATATGTTCCTCCCCCAACTATTAAAGGGAAAGAAGCTGCAGAAGAGGCGGTTGTTAAGGAACCGGAACCTGTTTCAGAAAAAGTTCCGTCTGTCCCTTTTAGAAAAAAGATAAGTTATAAAATTCAGATTTTTGCCTCTCATAGTAAGGAATTTTCTGAAGACGAAGCAAATAGAGTATTTATTAAAATTTCACAACCCGCAGAAGTTGTTCCTTCGGGAGATTTGTGGAAGGTTCAGGTAGGTTCATTTGCAGAAAGGAAAGACGCCGAAATATTTAGGGAAAAACTTAAAAATCTTGGGTGGAGTGATGCTTTTATTGTTGATGTTGAAGATGAAGGTCTTTCAGGAGTGAAGAGTAAAGGAGAATCATATGAATATTTCAGCATTCAGGTTCTTGCCTCTGGGAGTAGAACAGAGGCAAGAGATTTGATGAAAAACCTTATTGACTTGGAACTCGAGAATGTGTTTATCGTTTTTGAAGAGAACCTTTGGAAAGTTAGAGTAGGAAGATTTAATGAAAAGGGTCAAGCTGAAAGATATTTAGAAAAACTAAAAAATATAGGTTTTAGTGATTGCTGGATTGTTAGGTCATATGATTAATTAGTTGTTTTAATAAAATTCACAAACTCATTATTCATAGAAAATCAAAATGAATAGAATATAATAAATTTTTACTTATTGAATAAAGAATTTATTAGATTAGTGGGAACCTTTTAAAAATATATTTTGTTAATGAAGATATATAAAAGTTCCACCTCATTTCAAGAAGAATTGAGGTGGTGAAAATTGAATAATAACTCTGGTGACAACAAAAAGGGAAGATTTGAGAAAGAAGCTCTAACGCATATCGATTCACTGTATAATCTTTCTTTGTATCTTACAAAGAACTCTGATGATGCGAAAGACCTTGTTCAGGAAACTTATTATAAAGCTTATAAATTTTTTCATCAGTTTCAGAAAGGCACAAGTATAAAGGCTTGGCTGTTTAAAATACTAAAGAATACTTTTATAAATTTGTATAGAAAGAGGATCAGAGAACCTGAAATAATTGATTATGAAAAGGTCGAATCTTTCATCGGTCTTATAAAAAATAATAATTTTGATTTTGCACGTTTGGAAGAAGACAACCTTCTGAATAAATTTTTGAGTGACGATGTTGTTTCTGCCCTGAGTCAACTTCCAGATGATTTCAAAATAGTTATTTTGTTGTCTGATGTTGAAGGATTGTCATATAAAGAGATAGCCGATATTATGGAGTGTCCAATAGGTACAGTCCGCTCACGGCTATCAAGAGCAAGAAAAATGTTACAAAAAATCCTTTTAAATTATGCTTTAAAACAAGGGATAATTAAAGGAAAAGAAAAATGAATTGTATGAAATGTCAAGAAAATATTACTCCTTATATCGATAATGAGCTCGATGGTAAAACTAAAAGAGAATTTACATTTCATCTTGATATTTGTGAAAAATGCAGTAGTTTTTACAAATCAGAATATCTGCTGAAATCGTTTGTCCAGAAAAGATTAAAAAAGATTTCGGCACCAGATGATTTAAAGGAGAGTGTCAAAGAAAGTATAAGGAGTGATTTCTCTTATAAGAAAAACCTTATTTTTAAGAAAAAGATTATTCCATTTATCAGACCTTTGATTGCTTATGCAGCCGCTGCGGTTTTAGTTGTATTTTTTGCTACATATTTAATGAGTAAACCCTGGCAGCAAAAAGAGGTGGATTTATCAAAAATTCTTTTACCTGATGATTTTACTTATGTTTCCAAAAGCGAGAACAAGATTGCCCTTACTGGAACAGTCGTATGTGTCTGCTGTGAGATGGAAAAATCTAGTGCACATACAGCATGTATAAAGTTTGGTCATACGTATGGATTAAAGACTGATAACGGGATACTCTGGACTATTATAAAAAATGATGAGGGAATGAAAGTAATCGATCATAGTAATCTTATTGGTACAAGAGTTAAAATTACTGGATGGTTTTTCTTTAAGTCTGATTATATTGATCTGGAAAAATTAGAACTCACAAGTTTGACACAATCAGACTCTGAAATTCTTTCTATGAATAAGTAATTTTGTTTTATAAAATATTGCCCGATAAATTAATTGTATTGTTTTACAGGTTTATCGGGCTTTTTTATATTATTTAAAAGTATTAAAAATTTCTACATATATTCGATTTTTCTCTGGAGGAGTTCGGTTATTTCTTTTAATCTTGATTCTTTCGTGATTTTCGATTCAATAGTTTTTAATGCATGGATTACGGTTGAATGGTCCTTCCCTCCATGCAGTAATCCAATAGTTTTTAGTGAATTATTTGTGATTTTTTTTGATAAATACATAGAGATCATTCTTGCATTTGCGACTTCTTGTTTTCTTGTTTTTGCTCTCAATAAATCTACGGGTAAGTGGTGATATTGACTTACAACTTTTTGTATGTTTTCAATGCTAATGTTTCTTGATTGAGGTTTGGCAATATCATTTAGTACCTGTTTTGATAATTCCAGAGAGAGTGTTTTTCCTGTAAGAGAGGCATATGCCAGAAGTTTAATTAGTGCCCCTTCAAGTTCCCTAATGTTAGAAGTAACATTATGAGCGATGAAATGTGCAATTTCTGGGTCGAGAATTATCCCTTCTTCTTCGGATTTTTTCTGCAGGATAGCAATTCTTGTTTCTAAGTCTGGTGACTGGATATCGACCACCAGACCTGATTGAAACCTCGAAACAAGCCTTTCTTCCAAACCTTTAAGTTCTGCGGGTGGTCTGTCACAGGATAATACAATCTGTTTGTTATTATGATGAAGTGTATTAAAGGTATGGAAGAATTCTTCTTGAGTACGCTCTTTATCAATAAAAAATTGAACATCATCTACCAAAAGGAGGTCGAAAGAACGGTAAATTTCTGAAAATTCATTTGTTCTGTGATTTTTTATAGAGTTTATAAATTCTATTGTGAATTTTTCTGATGAAACATATAAAATCTTATTCACTGTATTCTCGATCTTTGCAAAATTTCCAATAGCCTGAATTAAATGGGTTTTTCCAAGACCAACGCCTCCATAAACCAGGAGGGGATTAAAGTTAGTTTTTCCTGGGGCTTCCGCTACAGCAAGTGAAGCCGCTTTTGCAAACTGGTTGCTTAATCCTTCTATAAAGTTATCAAAATTATATTTTTTATTAAGCTGCGTTTCATTATCTGGTATTCTGAATTTTTCTTTTAAAGTTTCTGAAGACTGATATTCCCTGTTTTTTTTATTTTCAATATTATATGTTAATTTTATATCTTCTTCAATAACCTCATATATTGCCCTATGTATGAGGTCTGAGTAATGCTCTTCAAGCCATTCGTAAAAAAAATGATTAGGAACTTGGATTACCAAGGTCTTTTCATTTAATTTTAATGGAATTATTGGTTTAAACCAGGTTTTAAAACTCTGATTTGGGATATTTGTTTTAATTATTGATAAACATTCTGACCAAGTTTCTTTTAGCTCCTTCATTATAATCTTTTACCTATTTAGTTATTTTTGTTTTAAATGTAAGTTATAATTAATTATTTTAAATTTATAATTTAGCAAAATTATATAATATAAGAAAGATAGAATTATTTTTAAGAATTTAATTTTTTACTTTTCAAACCAGGACTTATCAACATATGTAAATATATATATACATATATAAATTTTGATAAACTTTCCCTATCAAAATTTATATTAATAATTATCCACAATTTTAATTATTGTAAATGGGTATAACTAAACATAGGATAAACAAACTATTAAACATTATTTTTCCCAATTTTATTCACAAATTTACATGTTGGGAAAACTGTAAGTTTAACAATTATAAAAGAGGGATTTGTTTTTAAAAAATTATCCACATTTTATTAACATATACTTTGAAGTTTTTCTATTACTCTAAATTACATAAAAGCTACAAAAAGTCAAGTAAAAAAATATATTTTTTGTATTTAATTTCTATAAAGTTTGCATTTAAAGTATTTATTTTTATATTAGTCTAAAACATTTTATTGGACCTAATGGGTAAAATAGTAACGCAAAAGTGAAGAATATTTTAAGATTAAGAAAGGATAATGTATCAGAAGTATTGGGTTGGTCGATGTATGATTTTGCAAATTCCGCATTTGCTACAACAATTCTTGCGGTAATATTCAATGCTTATTTTGCAGAAGTGGTGGCTGGAGGTCCTAAAGGTGTTGATATTAATTTGTTTTTCTTTAAAATACATCTTCCCGGTTCTTCCCTTTTCAGTTTTATTTTATCTTCTTCTATGTTTATAGTAGCAGTTTCAGGTCCTGTACTTGGTGCTATAGCCGATTTCTCTGCTTCTAAAAAGAAATTTTTATTTTTCTACTGTTATTTGGGGTGTACATTAACGGGACTATTGTATTTTGTCAAAGAAGGAGATTATATTGCAGGGTCAATTATTTTTATTTTAGCCTCTATTGGATTCGCTGGCGGAAACATATTTTACAACGCATTCCTACCAGAAATTGCTGACCAATCTGATATGGGAAAGGTTTCTGGATTAGGGTATGCAATTGGATATATTGGTGGGGGTGCCTGCCTTCTGTTAAATCTAATTATGATAGAATATCCACAGATTTTAGGTTTC
>JAUWXV010000330.1 GCA_030616165.1 bacterium
GCAAGCCCACAGGACAAGCCCACAGGGCAGGCAGGAATGTCTGTCCTACCGAAATTTAACAGAATTCAGTTTTATAAGAAAATTTTTAAGTTTTAAAGAGTGTAAAATATTGATAGAGATAAAGGATTTATATTTCGGATATAACAGAGATTCAGAAAAAGAACATTATGTATTAAATGGTCTTAATCTGAAGATAAAATCGGGTGAATTTGTGTCAATAATGGGTTCTAATGGTTCGGGCAAAAGCACTCTTGCGCTTTGTGTTAAAGGTATATTGAAACCTTCTTCAGGGAATATTTATGTTGATGAAATTGATATTACCAATGATAAGTTCTCAGGTCAAATCAAAGATAATATCGGGATTGTATTTCAGAATCCTGACAATCAGTTTATATCAACCAGCGTTGAAAGAGAGATAGCCTTTGGTCTGGAGAATTTGGGAACATCAAAAGATGAGATGCAAAAGCGCATATCTGAACAAATGGATAGATTTCTGATTGGGAAAATCAGGATGAATTCTCCAGAGACACTTTCGGGAGGTGAAAAGCAGAAAATAGCACTTGCTGCAGTTTTGATATCCAATCCGAAATATCTTATAATAGATGAGGCAACATCATATTTAGACCCAGCAGAGAGAAAAAATATAACGAGTCTTTTAAAGAGTGAATTTCTTTTAAAAAGGAATGATTGGTTTACAACAATATTTATTACCCAACATCCATATGAGGCACTTATCTCCCGGAGGCTTATTATTATGGATAAAGGGAAGATTGTGATAGATGGAGAACCTACCAAGGTTTTTAAAAATGTGAAAGAACTTAAAAAAATTGGTATAAGAGTTCCAGTTGAGTTTGAAATATTTTATTAACCTGGATTATTCACAAATTCTGTTTTTGTCATTCTGAAACACTGACTGTCATTCCGAATCCTGTGCTGAACTTGATTGGGTATTGTTTCGGAATCTATCTTCAAATTTCATATTAGATCCTGAAACAAGTTCAGGATGACAATAGCAGCGACACTCAGCATTGTTTCAAAGGTACTTCTAAAGTAACATTAATAATATCAATAATATGCCTAGAAGTTTATGAATTATTCAGGTTAATATTTTAGGAATGAAAATTAAATAAAATATAAGTTTTTTGAAATGAATATCAAACTTGAGGAAGTTAGTTTTTCATACAGTCAGAATGAAGACTCACCGCCAGTACTAAATGAAATTTGTTTTGAGATAAAGAATGGTGAGTTTGTTGGTATAGTGGGTCCAACTGGCTCAGGGAAAACAACTCTGCTTGAACTAATTTGCGGATTTCTTAAACCATTTTCCGGGAAAGTTCTTTTAGATGGGATTGATATATATTCTGATAAAAGAGAGAGAATGAATTTTAGAAAGAAAATCTCCATAGTATTTCAGTTTCCTGAAAAACAAATATTTGAGGATACTGTTTTTGAAGATATTTCTTTTGGACCGAAAAATCATGGAATTTCTGGAGAAAGTCTAGGTAAATTAGTAAGAAAGTCTTTAGATTATGTTGGTCTTGAATTTGAAAAGGTGAGTCAGAAATCGCCTTTTAATTTGAGCAGCGGTGAACAGAGGAGAGTTGCTATTGCGGGGATTTTGGCTTTTGACCCTGATGTAATTCTATTAGATGAACCCACTATTGCCGTGGATTTTAACGGTTTGGAATGCATTGAAAAAATTATGAATTCCGTTTATTTAAAGGGGAAAACAATTTTGCTGGTTACTCATGACATGGATTTAATTGCTAAAAATGTGAACCGTATTGTTGCATTAAAAGAGGGGGGAATTGTATATGACGGGGATAAAAATAACTTTTTCAAAAATGATGAGTTAATTTATGATTTAAATCTTGAAGTGCCTGAAGTAATAAGATTTATCAGGAAGTATAACCTGAAAAATTTAGAGAATGTCTATGATATTGCAAGAATTAGAAAAGAATTGAGAAACACAATAAAATCCACTAAACTTATTTAATTAAAAAAATTTAATGACAGTTTTCTTGATAATGTAGCAATTCAGGTTATTGGAAGTGTATGTTGCGTGAATGCTATTTAGATAAAATACTTGAAAATGAAATCAAAAATTGTTACAATAAAAAAGAAATTATTAATTTACTAAATACAGAGAAATTATATAATGAAAAGTATTCTTGATGCTCTGGAGATAAATAAGAATAAGAATCCGGATAAGATAGCAGTTTTATGTGAAGACAGAGAATTAAAATATTCAGAACTATATGAGTATTCTGACCGCCTTGCCAATAAATTAAGGCAGATAGGGTTAGTTAAAGGAAATATTGTTGCTTTAATGTTTCCAAATATTATAGAATTCGTGATTTCATATTTTGCGGTTTTGAAAGCAGGTGGTATTGTCTTAGCGATTAATGTTATTGATGATGTGGAGGATATTAAATTTATATTAGAAGATTCTAATGTAAGATTTGTAATTTATTGGGATAAATTTAAAGATTTACTTGAAAATGTTTTAAAAAGACTGAAGAATAGTGTGTCAACTGTTAGTCTTGGGGGAAAAGATTTAAAGGAGCAGTTGAGTTATCAATACAGTTCTGGAGAGATGGCTGACAGATATAAAAGAATTGTTATAGAAGAAAACGACATATCCTCTATTCTTTACACCTCTGGTACGACTGGTTCTCCGAAGGGTGCAATGCATTCCCATAAAAATTTTCTTTTGGTTTCTAAAATATGGAAAGAACTTGTATCTATTACCCCTGAGGATAAATTTCTGGCTGTATTGCCCTTATTTCATCCTTTTAGTCAAATCACTATATTGAATCCTTGTATATGGTGTGGGGCAACTCTTGTTCTTCAGCCGAGATTAAATATAAATGAAACTGTACAAATAGTAAATCAGAATAATGTAACTCTATGTTTTGACGTTCCAGCAATCCTCAGACTGCTTTTGAATAAGTACGAGCAGGAAAAATTTGAGATGCCATCGGTTAGATTATGTGTAAGTGGGATAAATTCCTGCTCGGAAAAGATTGTAAATAGATTTGAAGAGGTATTCAAAATCCCAATTATAGAATGTTATGGGACCGCTGAAACACTTTTTATTGCTTCCTGCAGTAGAATTGGCAG
>JAUWXV010000116.1 GCA_030616165.1 bacterium
TTTACTTTTTCAGGGACCCGGAAAGAGAACCACCCAAAATAGATAACGTAATAATATCCCCCGCCGACGGAACTATCATAGGTATTGATGAAGTATATGAAAAAAAATACTTGAAAGAAAAGGGGAGGATGGTGAGTATATACCTATCCATCTTTGATGTTCATGTAAATAGAGTCCCAATTTCAGGAATAGTTGAGTATTTAAAATATCAGAAAGGAGATTTTTATCCAGCATTTTCAAATAAATCTTTTATAAAAAACGAGAACTGTGCGATTGGAATAACAAATGGAAAGCAAAAGATATTCTTTCGTCAGATTGCCGGAATTCTGGCAAGAAGAATAATAAACAACCTTAAGATAGGTGAGAAAGTGAAAGGAGGACAGAGATTCGGCATCATAAAATTCGGTTCTCGAGTCGATATTATATTGCCTGAATATACTGAAATAACTGTTAAACTCAAACAAAGGGTAATAAGCGGCGAAACCGTTATCGGGGTATTAAAAAATGAAAAAAAACGAAAATATAATTGAAGATAAAAAGATAGTTTTACCAAACTTTTTTACCGTGTTGAATATGTTCTGCGGATTTTTTGCAATTATAGAAATCCTTCAAAAGAATTACGTTGTGGGCTGCTGGCTGATAATTGCAGCATCTGTATTTGATGCTCTTGATGGAAAGATTGCAAAATTTATTAATACACGAAGTAAATTTGGAATCGAATTTGACTCACTGGCAGACTTGATATCTTTTGGAGTTGCTCCTTCTATTCTAATTTATAATTTATATTTTAATTTATTTGGCAATTTAGGGATATTTATTAGTTTCATACCATTAGCATGCGGTGGATTCAGGCTTGCAAGATTCAATATCACACCATTATCTGTTAAAAAAGAAAATTTTACTGGTCTCCCCATACCTCTTTACGCATTAGCTATTTCGTCGTTTGTCATCCTTAATTACGACCTCTGGGAAACTATGAAGATTAGCCAACTGTTTATTCCAATGGTCCTTTTACTATCAATACTTATGGTAAGCAATATAAAATATGACAAACTCCCTAAATTTAAATTTACAAGAAACCGAAAAAATAATATAAAACTCCTTATAGTTTTTGTTTCCCTATTAATAATATCATTTTTTAAAGGAAAAGCCATATTCCCACTGACATTAATTTTAATATTTCACGGAATTGCAAGATGGGCAAAAAATTTATCTAAAAGTGAGCAAGATAAAAAAGTCGCTGATATTTCAATTTATAAATAAAATTATTCAATATTAAGAAAAGTTTTATTATATTATAAAAAATGATAAATTGTGAAATTAATAAAGAAGAGATATATTTATTTATATCGGAAAGTTTTTTCCATGTGATGTAATTTCGATAAAGGATATCTGATGAGGAGAATAAAATTTGGAGTATTGTTATTAATTATATTTCTTGGGATACTTATAGGGTCTGTACTTGGAGAATTAATTGGGTTGATGCTTCCAGACGGAGTAGTAAAAAACTTCTTTCTTATATCGGTGGATGCTGGAATAGGACCAACTATAATTAATCTTAATTTGATAAAATTTACGCTGGGATTTACTTTTAAACTTAATGTCATAGGAATAATAGGAATAGCCATTGCGACATACATGTTAAAATGGTATAAATAAATATCAACCCAAATTTTCAATTAAAATAGAACATTTTTATCTTTTTAATCGTATAATAATATAGTAAATTAAATAGATAATAAACCATTTAAATTATTTATACAGTAACTATGATTAACTTAGGAGGAAATTAAAATGGGATTTGGATCAATAGGACCGACTGAACTTATAATAATATTTGTAATAATATTATTAATATTTGGAGGGAAAAAGCTCCCTGAACTTGCAAAAGGACTTGGAAAAGGGATTCGTGAATTTAAAAAAGCCACGAAAGATGTTCAGGATGAATTAGATATAGATAAAATAGAAGATGATACGAAAGATTAATGGATTAATCTTTTAATACCTTAACAAACTAATATTGTATTACTACCTGATATATACTATATAAATCCGATATATTCAGGAACTTCTGATGACCATAACAGAGATTAAAGAGTTACTGAAGGAAAATAAAACTACCTGCTGTGAACTTGTAGAGAGTTATCTTCCAAAGATAAAAGCGGGGGAAAAATACAATTGTTTTATTACAGTATTTGAAGAGAAAGCAAGAAAAAAAGCCGAAGAAATAGATAAAAAGATAAAAGATGGCCACGCTGGAGAGCTTGCAGGGGTTATAATCGGGATTAAAGATGTTATTTGTATAAAAGGCGAAAGGACGACCTGTGGTTCGAGGATGCTTGAAAATTATTATCCGCCGTTCAATGCCACCGCAGTCGAAAAGTTAGAAAAAGAGGACGTGATAATAATTGGAAAGACGAACATGGATGAGTTCGCAATGGGCTCAACGACAGAATCATCCTACTTGGGACCGACATTGAATCCCAATGATATCACAAGGATCCCCGGCGGTTCCAGCGGCGGCTCAGCGGCTGCGGTTGCTGCTGACCTTGTCCCGGTCAGCCTCGGTTCAGATACCGGCGGTTCAATAAGACAGCCCGCTTCTCTTTGCGGTGTTGTGGGACTAAAACCAACATACGGAAGGGTCTCAAGATTCGGGCTTGTTGCATACGCATCATCTCTGGACCAAATAGGTCCAATCACAAATAATGTCAAAGATACAGCAATTCTCATTAAAATCATCGCCGGCAAAGACCTAAAAGACTCAACATCTGTCAATGTGGACGTACCTGATTATCCAAATTCATTAAATAAAGACATTTCGGGACTAAAAGTAGGCATACCTAAAGAATACTGTGAAGAAGGGCTTGACCCAGAAATCAAGGAACGACTCGAAATCCTTGCATCACACCTGAAAGAACACGGAATAACCGTTGAAGATGTATCCCTCCCCCATTCAAAGTACTCCATTGCAACTTACTACATAATTGCCACTGCAGAGGCTTCATCAAATCTATCAAAGTATGATGGTGTAAAATATGGTTTCCGAGAAGAAAATATCAGAGACCTCAATGAGTTATTCACAAAAAGTCGGACTAAAGGTTTCGGAGCCGAAGTAAAAAGGAGAATAATGCTCGGAACATACGTCCTCAGCGCTGGATATTATGATGCATACTATAATAAAGCAAGAAAATTCCGAAGGCTTATTAAGGAAGACTTTGACAGAGCATTTGAGAAATTTGACTGCCTGATAACCCCTGTATCCCCCACCACTGCTTATAAATTAGGGGAAAAGATTGATGACCCACTGCAGATGTATCTCTCTGATATATACACTATCTCTATAAACCTTGCTGGAATTCCGGGACTTGCCATTCCATTCGGGAAATCATCCGAAGGGCTGCCAATCGGCTTCCAAATCCTCGGAAAACACTTCTCTGAAGATACCATCCTGAGACTGGGGCATTTCATTGAGAAATTAGATATGTAGTGTCACTTTCTTTTGAAAAAGAACCTACTTTCTTTGAAAAGAAAGTAGGCAAAGAAACTTTAGACTTATTCCTGATTTCGCGGGAATGAGACATTAATCTTTGATAAATTGTAAAAATGGTGGGATTTCAGGTCTATTAAAAATATCTTGAATTTGTCCGCATAATTTCTTACTATAAAAAAATTTTGTTATAGGAATCATTAAACTTTCTCCTTATTTAATATACTAAAACATTCCTATAACAAATTTCCCTCAAAAATAAAGAGTCTTCCGATATTATGACCAGAACAAATTCATTTACAATTCTTACTGTTGTATTCCTTGTCGTATCTTTTGTATATGCCAAGAGGACTGAATGCTATGAAGTTCCAAAATCTGATACTATTTCTGCTTCATCGGATAAGAAAAATAAGTCAGATACAGGTTCTGTTCTCATAAAAGGGTCTGATATAAATATTTACGTACAGCAAATAAATGAACCTATTAAGATAGACGGGATACTGGACGACCCGGCATGGGAAAAAGCTATCCCTTATAACGAGTACTTTTTCCAACTTGAGCCGCTTGATAGAGCACCTTCCAGCGAGAAAACGGAGTTACGGGTACTGCAGGACGAACATAATATTTACTTCGGTGCTCAATGTTATGATTCCGAACCTGAAAAGATATACGCCTCTGAGAAGAGGCAGGATGGAAGTTTTTTAAATGATGATGCCTTTGAATTGCTTATCGATACCTTTCAGGACAAAAGAAACTCCTATGCAATGGGCACTAATCCATTTGGCATAAGAGTCGACGCAATAATAAGTGATGAGGGAAACCATATTAATAAAAGTTGGGACTGCATCTGGTATTGTAAAACATCAATACACGATAAGGGATGGACGGTGGAAATGGCAATTCCATTTAAATCATTGAGGTATAAAAAAGGTGAACTGGTAGATTGGGGACTTAATATCAGCCGGGAAATTAAACACCGCGGAGAAGAGACATATCTCGTTCCTGTACCAAGAGGATTAGGACATAACGGGAAATTTAAGGGTTCGCTCTTTGCAAATCTCAAAAATATTAAACCCCCTTCATATAAATTAAACCTGGAAGTTCAGCCCTATACGACCGCAGGAAGAACATACATTTATCGCCCTAACGATTTCGATTCGGAATTTGGAAGCGGTTTTGATGTCAGGTATCATGTTACTCCACAACTTACGCTTGATTTAACCTATAAAACAGATTTTGCCAATGTTGAGTCTGAACAGGAAATAATTAATGTTACCCGTTTTAATATAAACCTCCCGGAGAAAAGAGAGTTTTTTCTCGAGAGTGCCGGACTATTTCAATTCGGTTCGGGCAGAAGAGGGTCTGGTTTTATGCTATTCAATTCAAGAACAATAGGAATCAAAAAGGGACAAAGAATTCCATTATTCGGAGGAGTAAAAATAACAGGACGAATCGGAAAGTATTCCATCGGAGCATTGAATATTCAGTCTGAAAAAACTGTACTCAAAGATGGTTCAATAGAACCATCTACGAATTTCACAGCAATAAAACTGAAAAGAGATATCTATACCAATTCCAATATCGGGTTTATGATCCTTAATAAACAGTCATCTTCGAATGCCTATTCCAGAGCAATCGGTGGTGATGCATATTTCGCATTTACACAGGAATTTATAGTAAACGGTTCCATCGCAAAATCATTTTCACCAGAGGACATAACAAATGAATGGGCAGGGGGCATTGGGCTCACATTGAATAAGGAATGGATAGATATATCTCTTCGATATACACATATTGATACCCTTTTTAATCCTGAAATGGGATTTATCCGAAGGGGAAATATCCGAAGCACAAATGGTTCGGTGGGCTTAACAAAGTGGATAAATAATGATTATTTCAGAAATATGTCTTTTGTTACAAGCGTTTCGTACACAACAGACCATCATAATATTTTGGAAACACGGCAAACTGACGCTGAATTCAATGTGACAATGAAAAGTAGGGATTCTTTCTCATTTTCATTTAATAAAGATTATGATTTTCTACCATCTAATGCATACATCCGGGGTATAGTAATCGAAAAGGGCAAGTATGATGTAAATTACCAAAATATATCATTCAGGTCATACCGTGCCCGACCAATCACATGTAATATATCATACAGATGGGGCGAAAGATTGGACGGAAAAAACCAGAAAATTTCGCTCTCAAATAGCACCAAAATTTCCAATGATTTACTTATGAGTTTATCGTATTCTTATGATTGGTTGAACCTAAAAAATGGTTCCTTAAAAGCAGGTGTCTTATCAGGAAGATGGACTTATTCATTCTCAACAGAATTGTTTGCAAAATGCTATGTCCAGTGGAACGATGCAGACCACAAAATTGCTATGAATTTTCTCATCGACTATATTTATAGACCAAGGAGCCATATTTATTTGGTATACAATGAAAACAGAGATACATTAATCAATTCGGTAAAAAATATAAAAGACAGGATTCTACTTTTAAAATTTACCTACCTGTGGAGCTTGTAGTAAAGGTTAAATCCCGATTTATCTGAATAAATGAAAATATACAAAAAACTACTGTTGATATATTGCGCTGGTCTTTTTTGTATATTTTCTTTATAGGATGGCACGGCAAAAAGTGGAGACATGCCATGGCATGTCTCTACAATATTAACCTAAGTCCATATTTTACAATTGAATATTTTTGTAAAAAGATTTAAAAACAAATTATTTGGACTTTTCGCCGAACCATATTAAAACAATTATCCTTATTTTCATTCCCACGAAAGTGTGAATCCAGAGCTAAAACTGATTTAAAACACAATACTGGATTCCCCCGAGTACTCGGGGGAATGACAAGGTGGGCGCGGGAATGACAAATCTTGCTAATGCTTTTTTTGATTATTTCTAAAAAAGTATTTTCATGAAATCCCATTATAAATTAAAGAAACACAAAAATACTATTCAGGAATTCTGAAATAGATAAAGAATGAGCCTTCCTGTCTTTTGATATGCATCAGGACTGAATCACCCTTTTTCAGGGATTTGACGGCACTATCGTAATCCTTCACAGACTCAATATTTGTCTTATTAACCTTTTTTATAACATCCCCCACCCTCAGATCTGCACTTGCTCCGACACCGGAAGGGTTAACATTAGTAATCACAACACCTTTCTCGTTAGAATCGATCTGGAACTTAGAAGCAATTCCCGGAGTAATCTCGCTCACAGTAATCCCAATAGTTCCTTCTGTCTTTTCGGTAACTAGCGATACAATTTGTTCATCTGACGGCAACTCTGCTAATTTTACCCTGATATTTCTTTGTTTTCCATCACGAATAATACTTAATGTTACCCAGGTTCCAGGACTGGTTGCTGCAACTCTGTTTCTAAGGTCACCAGTATTGATAACCTCTTTCCCATCGAGTTTTTTTATAACATCTTGAATCATCAAATCTGCCTTTTCTGCCGGGCTGTTTTCGGTGACCTGACTAATTAAAGCCCCTTTCTGGTCTTTTAAATCCAGTACTCTTTTAATATCTTCAGTGACAGGTTGAATCCAGACACCCAGCCATCCTCTTACCACCTTCCCTTTTGAAATAAGTTGGTTCATAACATCTTTTGCCATATTAATAGGAACAGCCAGCCCAACCCCCTGAAATCCTCCCGACCCGGAGGATATAATTGCAGTGTTGATACCTACTAACTCTCCTTTTAAATTTACTAATGCACCCCCGGAGTTCCCGTGGTTTATTGCGGCATCAGTCTGGATAAAATCAGAATATTCTGCAAGACCAATGTTAGAACGACCTTTAGCACTCACTATTCCTGCTGTAACTGTGTGAGCCAGTGCTTCTCCAAAAGGTGAGCCAATCGCAAGAACCCATTCACCCACCCTCAATTTATCAGAATCACCAAGGGGAACAGCAGGAAGATTTTTTTCTTCTATCTTTAAAACAGCAATATCGGTTTTAGGGTCGGTTCCTACTATTTTAGCATCGTGAGTTTTACCTCCCATTAGTTTAACCTTAATAACATCCGCTTTTTCAATAACATGATTATTAGTTATAATATAACCGTTTTCTCTCACAATGACTCCCGAGCCCAGACCATGCTGACGCAGTTCACCCTCCGGAATAGGAATCCTGAAAAATCTGTCAAAAAAGTCTTCCCCGAAAAAATCTCTGAAAGGGTCACTATCAAAAAACGGACTCCTGAATTCCCGAGAATCCCTTTTAATAACCCTCTCCGTAAATATTGTCACTATTGATGGATTTGCTCTTTCTGCCACTGAAATAAATGCCTCATTAAAACTTAATAAATCTAATCCTATTTGAGACTGATAGTTTTTAACTGAAGTTTCTGCTTTCAATATTGGATTATTATCTGATTGAAATGTTAAACCATATCCAATAAGAATTACAATTGCAATAAATGAAATCCCAATTGCTAAAAACCTCAATTTGTTTTTCATTATTCTTTACCTCCTTAAGTTATTCATATATTTATACATTCGATAAACCTATTTTGTTCATAAAAAAAGTACACCAAATAAAATACTTCTATACATTATGAACAACAACTCATTATATAAAAGTTCCCCTTTAATTTCACAAATTCGTGCATTTATAAAATAAAGCAACTTACTTTTTCCGTGAAGAAAGTGAGCAGAAAAACTTTATACTTAATTTTAATTTTATACTTATTTTTTAATAAATTTTTTATTATATTGTAATATATACAAAATATAAAATTTAAAGAATGGGGTAAAACAAATGGAGTTTGAACCAGTAATAGGGCTTGAAGTCCATGCACAATTAAAAACGGATTCAAAGATATTCTGCAGTTGTTCGACCAGGTTTGGCAGTGAACCCAATTCACAGACCTGCCCTGTATGCACGGGAATGCCGGGTGTTCTTCCAGTCCTGAATACCAGAGTAGTTGAATTTGCTATAAAACTGGCTATTACCACAGGCAGCAAAATTGCTAAAAAATCGATTTTTGCCCGAAAAAACTACTTTTATCCTGACCTGCCCAAGGCATATCAGATATCACAATATGAAGAACCATTTTGCAGTGGAGGTCATATCGAAATCCAGGCAAATGGTGGATGGAAAATAATAAACCTTACCAGAATACATCTTGAAGAAGACGCAGGGAAACTACTGCACCCGGAAGACAATGACACACATGGAAAAACAAAAATAGATTTCAACCGATGCGGTGTTCCATTAATAGAAATTGTTACCGAACCGGTCATCACCTCTCCAAACGAAGCATATCTTTATTTGACAAAACTCAAGCAACTTCTTGTATATCTCGAAATCTGTGATGGGAATATGGAAGAGGGAAGCCTGAGATGCGATGCTAATATATCCATAATGGAGAAAGGGAGTGAAAAATTAGGAGTCAAGACTGAAATAAAAAACCTAAATTCATTTCGCGGTGTTGAAAAGGCATTAGAGTATGAATTTGAACGTCAAAAAGGATTAATACTTAACGGGGAAAAAATTATTCAAGAAACATTACTCTGGGATGCAAATAAAAACATAGCCATCCCAATGCGTTCCAAAGAAGAGGCACACGACTATCGGTATTTTCCTGACCCTGACCTTGTTCCGCTATGGATTGATGAAAAATGGATTGATAAAATCAAATCCCAAATACCTGAACTCCCAAAAGATAAAAAACTAAGATTTATAAAACAATACGGTTTATCAGACTATAATGCTGAAATCCTCACCACAACAAAGGAACTCGCAAACTATTTCGAAGAAACAGTAAAATACTGCAAAGATTTTATTAAAGCAAGCAACTGGATAATTACTGAAGTACTAAAAATCCTAAACGAAAAAAAGATTGAAATAAATGATTTTAATGTATCATCTAAAAACCTGGGAACTATGCTGAAGATGATAGAAGATGGAATAATAAGCGGTAAAATAGCAAAAGAAGTATTTGAATATATGACACTTACAGGAAAATCGGCAGAAGAGATAACTAAAGAAAAAGGGTTGATTCAAATTACAGATTTAGAACAAATTTCTAAAACCATTGATGTTGTCCTAAAACAGAATCATAATGAAGTTTTAGCCTATATTGATGGAAAAGAAAAATTATTTGGGTTCTTTGTCGGACAAGTAATGAAAGCAACTAAAGGAAAAGCAAATCCAAAAATTGTTAATGAAGAACTCAGAAAAAAATTAAACTCATTGAAATAAAATTATCACAATTGACTTTAAAATAATCAAGATAAATGGAAAACAAAAGAGGCATAAAGCCAGAAGAAGATGAGATAACAGACCCTCTGTTCAAAAAACTAAAAGACGACCTACAAAGAGCAAACTACTTTGCAAAATTTGATAACAAAGATAAGACAACCCAATATGCCACTATGGCATTTAACCAGGCCCTTCAGAAAAAAGATTTTACAAAAGCTATTCAGATAAATGAAGATTTTTATCTTCCCAGAGAAAATCTCAATACAGCAGTGGAGGGACTAATTGAAACTCTTCTGAAAAGTCAAAAATATGAAGAAGCCCTTAAAATATGCGAGCAATACCAATTTACCCCAAAGAACCTTCCGAATATAGCATTAATTGTGTTTAAACAACACATTGAAGCAGGCAATCTTGAACAGGCAAAGTTAATTAAAAATAAATTCAATTTGACAATGCCCAATATTTTGCCTGTTGTGCTCGAAGCCTATAATAAATTTATGTTACATGGAATGTTGAATCGAGGTGAAATCTTGATTAAAGAATACGAAATTCCATCTCAAGAAGTAATTAAAGGTTTCACAAAAATATTTCTCTGGTTTATCAAAAATAAAAAATATAATGAAGCAATTCAAATAAAACAAAAATATTCATTTCCTAAAGATATAGAGACTCAAAGAGCGATTATTGAAGCATATCGTGAATTGATGATTAAAGAAAACTTTGATATTGCTAAGAATTGGTTAAAAGAATTTGAAATACCACCTGAAGAGAACGAAAAAATTTTACTCTGGCTAATAAACCAAAAATTTATATCTAACTCGACTAACACAGCAATACTGATAAAAAACGAATTCAATCCACCTAAAACACACCTTAAGGAAATTGCATTTAAACATTTTGAAAAGTATCTTGTCAAAGGAAACTTTGAAATCGCTTCAACAATAAGTAAAAACTTTGAACTTCCAGAAGAAAAAATTACTCCTATAGTCAGCCAGATATACAAACTAAAGATGCAGGGGGGTAATTATGATAAAGCGATAGAGCTTACAAAAGAATATAAAATACCAAAAGAAATAATTATTCCCCAAGCATTAAAAGCATTTGAATTTAATATAAACAGGAGAAATTACAAACGAGCCTCCTTTCTTAAGGATGAATTCCAGATTCCAGAAGAGACTATAGAATCGTCTGCATTAAAAGCATTTGAGAGCAAAATTAATCAGAATAATTTCGAAACCGCAAAGATGATTATGAATCATTTCAATATTCCCCAGCCAAAAGTCAATTTTCTGATTTCTAATATCATTGAATCTTTAACTAAAAAAAAATTGTTTGAAAGGGCTGCTTTTTTGGGAAATTTTTTCCATCTGCCTAAGAGTGATATAGAAAAAATTGAATGGAAAATATTTGATAGAAAAATGGAAAATGGAAAATATTCAGATGCATACGTTCTAACAAAAGAATATAATTTATCACCAGAAAAGGTTAAAAAAAAGGTAGAAGAATATATTAAAATTCTTGAAGAAAAAGGCTCAAAAACAAGTGCCGACCTTATTAGAAACGAATTTAAAATGGTAAAAAAGGGATTCTTCAAAAAATTATTCGGATAATTCATAATTTTCAATATATAC